>JASHSV010000248.1 GCA_030038535.1 Candidatus Acidiferrales bacterium | reverse complement strand
CGGTCGAGCAGCATGTAGCGGTAGAGATCGAGTTGCTGCTCGGAAGTCACCGTTTTGGCCGCCTCGGTCACGGAGTCCTCAATTAGGAGCCGCCGCCAAGATGGGACATGCCGCAGTCGCGGGAGCGCGCCCTTACGGAGCTCGTGGCGATTTCTGCCGGCCGCTCCGGCTCCGGGCCTTCCAGCCGCGCGGAGAGGTCCTCTGCGGAGATCAGTTCGAGCGTGAGCCCGAAAACGGCGGCCATCCTGCGCGCCAGGGACGGCGCTGCGGCCCGAAAGTCCACAGCGCGCGCCAGAATTTGCTCGAGCGATGTGGCGCGGCAGCCGGCGATGCCGCAGGGCACGATCAGATCGAAATAGCGCAAGTCGGTGGAAACGTTCCAGGCCAGCCCGTGCGAGGTGACCCAGCGGCTCACATGGACGCCGATGGCGCCGAGCTTCGCCGGGGGAAATCCGGGAGGCAGATCGGGGCGATGGACCCAGACGCCCGTTTTGGCTTGCCAGTTGGCCACGAGCGCCCCCGCGGGAACGCCCAATCCGATGGAGGCGGCGATCATGGCGTCTTCCAGCCGGCGCACGAACCAAACCAGATCGCGGCGGTGGCCGGAGAGATCAAAGATGGGATAGGCGACGAGCTGGCCGGGGCCGTGATAGGTGACGTCGCCGCCGCGGCGCGTTTCGAAAAATTCGACGCCCATCTGCTCGAGAACGCGCTCGGAGCCGAGCAGATGCTCGCGGCGGCCGTTGCGGCCCTGGGTGATGACGTGAGGATGCTGGCAGAGGAGGAGAACGTCGGGCACGGCGCCGGCTTTGCGGGCGGTCACGACGCGATTCTGCAATTCGAGCGAGTGGGCGTAGGGAATCAGGCCCAAATCCACGAGCCAGGCAGGATGGTGCGCGCGAGTCATGAAGGATTCCAACCGGCGGACCGGCGAAAACCGGCCTTGCCAAGCGGCGCAGTTGCCGATTTTCGTTTCTCGATTTTCGAATTTCGTCCGTTACGCATTGATCGTCAGTCCTCGCACCGCGTTGAATCCATCGGCGAGCGCTTCCCACACGGTGGGGTGGGCGTGAATCATGGCCATCATGTCGTCCACGGTAGCCTCGAGCTGGAGCGCGGTGACGGCTTCGGCGATGATCTCCGTGGCCAGCGGGCCGATGATGTGCACGCCCAGAATCTCGCCGTATTGTTCTTCGGCGACGACTTTCACGAAGCCTTCGTGAGCGCCGAGAATGGTGGCTTTGCTGTTGCCGAGGAAGGGAAACTTGCCGACCTTGACCTTGAAGCCGTCATCGCGGGCGGCGCGCTCGGTGAGGCCCACAGAACCGATCTGGGGCTCGCAATAAGTGCAGTTGGGAATGCGGGCGCGGTTCACGGGCTGCGTGGGCTTTCCGGCCATGTGGGTGACGGCCACGATCCCTTCCATGGAAGCAGCGTGGGCGAGTTGGGGCATTCCGGCGACGATGTCGCCGATGGCGAAGAGGTGCGGTTCGGCGGTTTCCATGTGCTCGTTGACGTGAAGGAATCCGCGTTCGACGCGCGCCCTCGTTTTTTCCAGGTTGATGCCCTCGGTAACGGGCCGGCGGCCAACGGCCATCAGAATTTTTTCGGCGGCAACGGACTGGTTTTTTCCGTCCTTGTCGGTGTAGGTGACTGTAGCGCCCTTCGCGTCCTTCTTGACGGCGGACACGTTTGCGCCCGTTTCGACCTGGATGCCGCGTTTCTTGAAAGCCTTGGCGAGCTCGGCGGAAACCTCTTCGTCCTCGAGCGGCACGATGCGGGGGAGCATTTCAAGCAGCGTAATCTGGGTGCCGAAGGAGTTGTAGATGGAGGCGAATTCGGAGCCCACGGCGCCGGAACCCACCACGACCATGGATTTGGGGATGGCGGGGAGCGAAAGGATTTCGCGGTTGGTGAGGACGATCTTGCCGTCGATTTCCACGCTGGGAAGCGAACGGGCATCGCTGCCGGTGGCGAGCAGGATGTTCGCGGCCTCGATTTCGGCGCTCTTGCCGTCTTTTTCCACCGAGACGCGGCCGGGGCCGGCGAAGCGGCCGAAGCCCTGGAGGCGTTCGACCTTGTTCTTCTTGAAGAGGAATTCGATGCCCTTGGAATGCTTGGTGATGATCTTGTCTTTGCGGGCCAGGATGGCGGGCCAGTTGACTTTGACGTCTTTGGCTTCGAAGCCAAATTCTTCGGCGCGCTTGAACTGCTCGTAAATTTCGGCGTGGTGCAGGAGAACCTTGGTGGGAATGCAGCCAATCAGGAGGCAAGTGCCGCCGAGCGGCGCATCTTTCTCAACGACCACGGTCTTAAGTCCCAACTGCCCGGCGCGGATGGCCGCCACGTAACCGCCCGGACCGCTGCCGATGATTACCAGGTCGTATTTGGCCAAACCGCGCCTCCCCCGGACCTCGAAGCTCGTGGCCGTGTGGGCGGGAAATCACAGCTCGCGCGCCACTGCGCCGCGAAACGATGCGAACAGGAATGGCCAGTCTACCAGCCCGGCCGCGCGGCCCGCAACCCTCCGGACGGACCGGGTTTGACAGTGGAAATACTTGCCTGTAAGCTACGGGTTTTTGCAGGTGGCACTGTTGTCGCCCGTAAGGCAGCGGATGGAAAAGAAACGACTGGAATACTACCGCAAGAAGCTCCAAGCTCGGCGCGACGAGCTGATGAAGTCCATCGCCCGCACGGAAGAGGCGGGCCGCCAGGCGGATGAGGATACGACCGTGGATCTGGCGGACAAAGCGGCGAATTCCTACACCAAGGAATTTCTGTTCGGACAAACGGACACCGACCGTACCACTCTGCAGCTCATCGATTCGGCATTGGCTCGCATGAAGGCCGGCTCGTACGGCCTGTGCGCCAGTTGCGAGAACGAAATCCAGGTGAAACGCCTGGAGGCCGTGCCCTGGACGAAGCATTGCCTGGCCTGCCAGGAAAAGCAGGAAAAGGGCATGCTCTAGAGTCCGAAGCTCGAATCCCGAGACTTCGGGATCGGGATTCGGGATCAGGACGAAAGTCGAAAAACGGCGTCTCTCAAGCGTCGCACCCCCTGGGCCGCTTCCCGAGTCATTCCCTCGCGCGGTCCGCTTTCCCCGGCCACTTCTCGGTACCGTCCATTTATGCTAAATAGTCGTTCGCTTTCCTCTCAGGCGGAAGAGCATGAGCAAGAGATGGCCGGGGCGGCTGGCCCGAGCTGCGCGAGTGATGTTGCGCGAGGCGGCGGGAGGGCTGGTGGCGCTGTGCTTTCCGGACGATTGCCGGGTGTGCGGGCGTGCGCTGGAGGAGCCCTCGCGCGTGCCCATCTGCTCCGTTTGCCTCTCGTCGTTCCGGTTGATTGCCGCTCCATTCTGCGGAACCTGTGGGCGGCAAATGGTCGCTGGGGCGCACTTGGGAGCAGCCGGGCCGGTTTGTGCACTGTGCAGGCGAGGAGTTTATTCGTTTCAACTGGCGCGCAGCTACGCCGCGTATGACGACGCCCTGCTGCGCGCGATCAGCCTGCTGAAACATGAGGCCATTCGGCCGTTAGCCGCATGGATGGGCCAGAGGCTCGCGGAATTGGCGCGAGGCGAGCCCGCAGTGGCGGACGCGGACGTAGTGGTGCCCGTGCCTTTGCACCCGGAGCGCCAGCGGGAAAGGGGATTCAATCAGGCCGAGCTGCTCGCGAGAGTGGTGGCCTCGCGGCTGAGCCTGCCGATAGAGGTCCGCGCGCTCGAGCGCCGTAAGCCCAGGCCCGCAAAGTTGAAGCTTTCCCGGCACGAACGTTGGGAGGCAGCGCGTGGCGCCTACGTGGCTGTAACCGGAAGGCAATTTGACAACCGCCGGGTGTTGCTGGTAGATGATGTCTTTACCACCGGCGCGACGCTCGATGCGTGCGCAAGAGCGCTGCAAGCTGCTGGGGCCGAGCATGTTACGGCCCTTACGGTGGCCCGGGTGGTGGATGTATGGGCTGGGACGCCGCCATAGGTTAAAGGGGTGGCTGCTCCGGCGGCCGAGGACGGCGTTTGGTCCAAGGCGTGCATCCAAGTTGAGTATGAGGCCGTACCGCTACAAACCGCTTGCCCGGTTGCCGGAAGTCAATGGAGAGCCGCGTCCGCGCGGGCGTTCTTCCCTTCTTTCGGGCGCGGCTGCAGAACCTGCCCCACCCCGGCGTTCCGTCCTGCAAGAGCCTGTGCTGGTGCTGAACTCAACCTACGAGCCGATCCATGTGACGGCGGTGCGGCGAGCGCTGGTGCTCATGCTCAAAGGTGTGGCGCAGATGGAAGAGACCGGTCCGGTTCGCGTGCACTCGGCGCGGGAGGCGTTGCCGGTGCCTTCGGTGATCCGGCTGCTCACGTACCGGCACATTCCACAGCAGACGCGCGCTCTCTCGAGGAAGAATATCCTTCTCCGCGACCGCTACACCTGCCAGTTTTGCGGGAAGCAGTTTTCTTCTTCGGACTTGACGCTGGACCACGTGATGCCGCGTTCGCGCGGAGGGCCGACTTCGTGGGAGAACCTGGTGGCGTGCTGCTACGAGTGCAACAACCGGAAGGGCGACCGCACCCCGGAAGAGGCCGGAATTCAATTGGAGCGGCATCCGCGGCCGTTCACGCTGCACACCTCCCGCCAACTGATGCGGCTGATGGGCCGCCACGACGAGAAGTGGCGCAAATATCTCTTCTACTAAACCATCGCGCGGATCGAGAACGCCGGAAAAAAACTAGCAACCTTTCGCGAGTTGTTGCATCCTATTAACCAAGTACCACCCAAGACCACCCCGGGAAGCAGCGTTGGCTCCGCCAAGGCTGCTTCTTTTTTTTATGGCGACTTTTTTCCGGCAATTTCGCCCAAGAATGCCACTCGGGCGCTCCGAACGCCGAGTCCCTGCCGAGGAACAGATTTCTTAGTTCGGCCTCTCCTGACGGAATAGTACGCACAAGCCCGTGCGCCACTCTTCATTCAATCCCACGCGTACCACTTCCACTTCCTTCGAGACGTAGCGCAGGAGTGTATCTGTAGCGGGATGGAAGCGGAGGCCCGGAGCCACAAGATAGAGGAGAGGCAAACGGTCCGCGAGGGGCAGGCCCGGAAAATAGCCGAGTGCTTCGAGATCGCCCTGCTCGCGGTGCCAGCGCACGCGGAGCCAATAATCGAGAGCCTGGGGCAGAAGCTGGAGATCTTCGTCCACTTTCAACTCCAGAACCACAAGGCGGCCGTCGCGCGTGGCGCCCAGCAGATCCAGGACGGCGCGGTCCGTGAACGAGAACGCGGGAACCTGCGCGTAAAGAAAACGTGAGTCGAGTCGTGGCTCGATGCGTGCCGGGTCCTCCGAAATCAAGCTTTCGAGCCAGCGCTCGGCCTGGGCGCGATAGAGCGGATGATGCGGATCCGGCGGATCGGGCCGGCGGAAGCGGCGCAATTCTTCCAGCCGGGAGGAGATGAGCGAGGGTTTTTCTCCGGCAGGGACCAATTCGCCGGAATCGCCGGCGACGCGCACAATTCCAGCTTCGTAGCGCGCGAGTTCGAGGCCATGAAATCGCCAGGAAACAGCGCGCGTGCCGGGAACGGCCACGGCTTCGAGGCCGCGGTCGCGCGCGTCCTGCTCTCCCAGGCCGAAGAGCTGCCCGGCGCGCTCCGCATCGGCGCGAAGCCGCTCCACCTCGCGGCGAGGAACAAGGTGGGATTCGAGGTTGCCGGAATCGCGCGGGTCGATGCGATCGACGCGCGCGCGCGCCCAATCGAGTTCGTAAGTCTCGATGGGAAGATCGCGCGACAGCGCCTGCAGGCGATGGCACGTGACGGCGCTGCGGCCCTCGGGCAGGAACAGGCGGACACCGGCAACGCGCCTTTTCGGATTGTGCTCGCGCGTTGCATCGAGCCACAGGAGGGCACAGACCAGAGCGGCATCGGTCGATGCGGCAGTCTCGCCCGGCGGCACACCGACGGCGGCGTACGCCTGGCTGCCACGGACCTGGACGCCGCGGGCGTAGTTGCCCGAAAGGGAGCGCTTGAGGTCGGGCGCGGTGGTGAGCGAGAGGACGTCTTCATCGGGAAAGTGGCCGGCAAGCAATTCGCGGAACCGGGCGCGAAATTGTTCGCGCGTGACGCGGCCGGAATCGAGCGGCACATCGCGGGAGCGGAGCTCGAGGCGGCCAGGACGCCGCCTGCCGAATTTCTGGACGGCGAGCTCGATGTGGTTGTCGGTCTGCGCGAGAACCGCTTCGATACGGCGGACGAGCGAGGCATCGTGGGACCACAAATTGAGCAGAAGGCGGCCGCCCTGCTCGCGCACCTCGGATTCGGGATCGAGGAGGCCGGCCAGCAGCTCGCCGTCTTCTCTGACCTCGACTTGGCCAAGCTGGCGGAGACCATCGAGTGAACGGCGGAGATCTTCTGCGGAGGGCAGCGGCGAGGAGTCAGGCGTCTTCACGGGAGCTCACTGGAGATCCAGGCCCGTGATGCGAATAGAGGGTGGCTGATGGTTCCAGCCGGCAGGAACGTGCTCGAACGTGAGTTGAAAATCCCGCTCGTGGGAGGGAGAGAGCGGCGGCGTGCCGGGAGGAAAGACGGGAACCGTGTCGCGCAGGACCAACTGATTGATCAGATCATGGAATTCCACGGTGACTTCGATGGCGCGCACAGAACGATTCCCGGAATTGGATACCGTGCCGACGACGTACGTGAACTCCTGGTTGAGCATGTTGGACGCTTGCGTGAGCCGGAGGCTGGAAAAATGGATCTGCGCGGCGTAGGCCTGCTCCGCGGCACCGAAGGGCAGAGCAGTGGGCTGGCCGGAGGAGTCCTTGTTGCCGGTTCCCCTGCCGACCAGGATCGCCGCAAGGATGAGAAGCACAACAACCCCGGAAGCTGCGGCAAGCGTCACGTAAAGGCGGTTGGAAGAAGCAGGCTCGGGAGCTTGCAGATTCATCGGCGTGCTCTCCCGTGCGCCCGTCAGCGACCGAGCGCCAGCCGGAGAATGAGCGATTCGTGCAGGCCGGCGCGGAACATGCGCTGCTGGACTGCGCGGATTTCGTAGGGCACCCGCCAGTACTCGATCACTTGATGATCGATGTCGGCAATCATGAAAGCAGAGCGCGCATCGCCGTCGCGCGGCTGGCCGACGGAGCCGGGGTTCAGCAGGTAGCGCGTATCCTTTTCGACGTGGAGCGGCCAGAAGCCCGCCTGCGCCCCGTATTTGGGATGGATCACGGCAAGCTGGTTTTCGTGGAACGAGAATCCGCCCTGGAGATGCGTGTGGCCAAAAAAGCTGAGGTCGGAAGAAGCCTCAAGCAGCGAGGCGAGGGCCTGGCCGGGGGCGATTACATACTCGTCCTCGTCGCGGACGGCGCCGTGAATCAAAACCAGGCCATTGAGGTTCATCGGACCCGGAGGAAGAGCCTGGAGATACTCCTGGTTTTCCGGCCGGAGCTGCTGGCGAGTCCAGTTGACCGCGCCCCGGGCCACGGGATTGAAATCCTCGGCATCGGTGAGGCCGCAGCAGACGCGGTCATGATTGCCGCGGATGGTGGTGGCATCGAGAGT
>JASHSV010000247.1 GCA_030038535.1 Candidatus Acidiferrales bacterium | reverse complement strand
TCATGGCCCTGACGATGAGCCAGAAAGAAATTCTCTACGAGGATTGCTAGCCCCGCAAGCGGAGGAGAAGAAAGCCGCCCCTTGCCACCATGGAAAAAGACGCCATCGCAGGCTTTTCCGAAGCGGGAGTGAGCGTGATCTCCTGTGGTAGCGGCGCGGTGCAAGTGGCCACCGGATGATCTGTCCCCCGGTGCAGGACTTACCCTGTCATGATCTTCCAGAACGCTCGCGTGCTCACCTTCGATGCCACGAACCGCGTCCTTGACCGCGGCGCCGTGGCCATCCGTCACGACGGCACGATAGGCGGCGTATACGAAGCGGAGAACGCGCCCCGCGCAGCGCCAGGGGAGGAGGTCGTCGACGTGCGCGGCAAGTTGCTGATGCCAGCACTGATCAATTGCCATACTCACCTCTACAGCACGCTGGCACGGGGCATAGCGTTGCCGGGACGCGCGCCCAGGAACTTTTTGGAAATCCTCAAGAAGCTCTGGTGGCGGCTCGACCGCGCGCTGAACGAAGAGGACGTCTACCAGAGCGCAATGGTCGGGCTGATTGACGCTGCCAAGTGCGGCGTCGGGACTCTGGTAGACCATCACTCCAGTCCCAACGCCTGCCCGGGCAGCCTCGATCGCCTCGAGCAGGCGTTTCGCGAGGTCGGCGTTCGCGGTGTGCTGTGCTATGAGACAACCGACCGCAACGGGCCCGTGCGCGCCCGGGAAGGCTTGCGAGAAAATGTGCGTTTCCTCGAGCGCCTTCGCGGGCAGCCGAGCGACGGCCTCGTCGCGGGCAGTTTTGGCTTGCATGCTTCCTTCACGCTCGGCGACCGCACATTGCGCGCCTGCGTAGAAGCGGCCAAGTCGCTGGGCGCCGGTTTTCACGTGCACGTCGCCGAAGACCGTTGCGATGTTGTCCAGGCCCGGCAACGCGTCCGCAAGTCGCCCGTGGGGCGCCTGCTCGATCTGGGGGTACTCGATGAGCGCGCGCTGGCGGCGCACTGTGTCCACGTGAACGCCCGCGACATTGCGCAGCTCGCCTGCCATCGCATCAACGTCGTCCACAATCCACAGTCGAACTGCAACAACGCGGTGGGCACCGCAAAACTGCTCGAGATGATGGAACACGGCGTGCTCGTTGGACTCGGCTCCGACGGGTATTCTCCGCGCATGTGGGAAGAGTTCAAGGCGGCACTCCACCTGCAGAAGCTTCGCCGCCGCGATCCGCACGTAGGTTCTGCCGAGGTCTATGCCGCGGCCCTGCTCAACAACCGCACGATCGCCCAAAAGATCTGGGGAATGCAGCTTGGCCAGATCGAACCGGGCGCTCAAGCGGACTTGATCCTGGTGGACTACTACCCGCCCACGCCGCTTCACAGCGAAAACCTCTTCGGCCACATCCTGTTCGGCATTGCCAACGCGCCCGTGGATTCGCTGCTGGTGCGTGGTCGCTACGTCATCCGCGGCAAGGAGTGCGTCACGGTGGACGAACGCGCCGTGGCCGAAAAAGCCGCCTCGCATGCCCGCGCGCTATGGGAGCGGTTCTGATGCCTGCCGTCCTCTTGCGCGTATTCCATTATCGGAGAAAGAAGTGAAGGCCACGATTCCCGGTCCCACATATCGCGAGATGCTCCACCCAGAGAGCCTGCCCGCGGCGTTACGGAGCAAAGCGCTGTCTGCCCGCGCGCGAGAGTTCGATCCTGCCAACCTGTGCAACATCACCTGGCGCGCACCAGATGGCCACATTCGCCATGTCGTGTTACCCAGAGAACTCACCGGTGTCGCGGCGAACATCATCGTGCTGATCGGCCGCGACTTTCCCTCCGGAAGCCACAAGGTCGGCCCAGCCTACGCCACTCTGATGGAGGGCGAGTTGGCCGGCGAGATCGAACCCGGCGCGAACACGATCATCGGGCCATCCACCGGCAATTTCGGCATCGGCGTGGCGTACATCTCGAAGCTGAAGGGCTACCCGGCGATTGTGATCATGCCGGAACAAATGAGTGCGGAGCGCTATGAGAGGATTCGCCACTACGGCGGCGGGCTGGACCTGACGCCAGGTTCGGAGAGCGACGTCATCCTTGTACTCGAGCGCACCGAACAGTATAAGAAGGATGCGCGCTACAAGATCCTCGCGCAGTTCGAGCTCTTGCCCAATTACCGCTTCCATCGCTATGTCACGGGAGGCAGTGCGCTCGAAGTTGCTGCGCAGTACGGCAACGGCCGCGTGGCGGCCTTCGTCGCCGCCCCCGGCTCGGCGGGCACCCTGGGCGCCGCCGATGAAATTAAAGCGCGCTTCCCCGATTGCCAGGTGGCCGCGCCCGAGCCGCGCGAGTGCGCAACGCTGTTCAACAACAGCCACGGCACCCACCGGATCGAAGGCATCGGGGACAAGATGGTGACGCTGATCCATAACGTGTTGACGACCGATTACGTGGTGCTGGTTCACGACGACGACTGCATCTGGGGACTCGAACTCGTGGAGCAACGTCAGCCGCTCGTCGAGAAGATCCTGCGCCTGCCAGAAAATTTCCTCCGGCCTTTCCGGGGGCCCTTCGGCGTCTCGAGCATCTGCAACATCCTCGCCTCGATTCGCATGGCTCGCCATCTGCACCTCGGACCTGAGGACAATGTGGTGACCGTCGCGACGGACGGCTTTGACCGCTATTCCTCTGTGCTCGCCGACCTCGCAAGGCGCGAGGCACCGCTCGAAGAGAGGAAACTTCAACGTTGGTTCGAGACAGTTTTCCGTGGCGGAGACGCGCAGGAAATTCTGGACGTCCGACCGCGAGAGCAGAAAGAGCGGCTGTTCCGGTACAAAGAAGAGACCTGGACGAGGTTCCACTATTCCCTCGCCTACTTGGAGAAGATGAAGTCACAGACGTTCTGGGATGCGGAGGCCGCAAAGATCCCGGAGATCGATTCCGCCCTAATCCGTGCCCGCGAATTGTAGAACCGAAGCTGCGACGATGTCCTGGACAATCCCGCTGCCCGTGCTCGCGAAACCGCCCTTGCTACTGGTAAGGGTAGAAGACATAGAACAGCAGCGAGAGGGCGAAGAGCACCCACATACCGGAGCGAATTTCCCGGCCCCGCCCGGCGAGCAACTTGCAGAAGGGATACAGGATAAAGCCGGCGGTCATGCCGACAGCGATATTGAATGTAAAGCTCATCAGCGCCACGGTGGTGAACGACGGCACTACTTCCGTGAAATCGTTGAAATTGATGCGCGTCACCGGGCTCACCATGAGCACTCCGACCACCATCAGCGCCGGACCGTAGGCTTGTGGCGGAATGGCCGTGACGAGCGGCGCGAAGAACAGTGTCAGGCCAAACAGCAGTCCGGTCACGATGGCGGTCAAGCCCGTCCGTCCGCCCGCTTCGATTCCCGTTGCGGATTCGATGTAGGCGCCGGAAGTCGTCGTGCCAAGAGCGGCCGCAAACGTGGTCGCAAGCGCATCCGCCAGGATTGGCTTCTCGATCTGGGGCAGGTTCCCCTGCTCGTCGAGCAGGCCCGCACGTGCGGAGACGCCAATCAGCGTGCCGATCGTATCCACGAACGCCATGATTAGAATCGTCAGCATGACGGCCAGAAAGCCCACGCTCGCCACGTGAGAAAAATCGAGTTTCCATAGGATGGGGGCGAGGCTAGGCGGACGACTCACCCAGGCTTCGGGGTGCTTCGCCACGCCAGTAAGAAAGGCCGCCATCGCACCACCAAGGATGCCGAGCAGGATGGCTCCG
>JASHSV010000246.1 GCA_030038535.1 Candidatus Acidiferrales bacterium | reverse complement strand
ATTCGTGGGCGCAGGGGCCGGCAACCTGACCATGACCGGCCTCGGCAACAACACGGCAGTGGGAAACCTGGCATTTTTTGCCAACATGTCGGGCGGGTTCAACTCCGCCTTCGGCAGCGGAGCGATGTTCGAGAACACCTCTGGCGGGAACAGTGCCGCTTTCGGCTACCAGGCGCTCTACTCCAACACGACCGGCGGGAACAATGCCGCGTTCGGTTACCAAGCGCTCAACTCCAACACGACGGCCAGCGGCAACGCCGCCTTCGGCTCCTACGCGCTTGCGGCCAACACGACCATCAATCCGGGCGACGGCGCCGACAATTCCGCTTTCGGCTATAACGCCCTTGCGGCCAACACTACGGGCGGCCAGAACGCCTCGTTCGGCAGAGGCTCGCTTGCAGCCAACACGACAGCCTGCGGCAACTCCGCCTTCGGCTACCGCGCTCTCTACTCCAACACGACGGGCGGAAGCTCACCAGATTCACCTTCAGGCGGCAACTCCGCGTTTGGTTCCGAGGCGCTCTACTCCAACACGATGGGCTATGACAACGTTGCCTTCGGCTACCGCGCACTCTTTGCCAACACGACGGGCGCGGACAACGTGGCCCACGGCGACTTCACGCTCGGGGCCAATACGACGGGCAGTGCCAACGTCGCCCTCGGCATGTATGCCCTTGCCAGCCTCGCGACCGGAAGCTATAACGTCGCGATTGGCTACTCCTCCGGAGCCAACCTCGTGGCAGCCGAGAGCAACAACATCTATCTCGACCACGCTGGAGTGGCCGGCGAATCGAATACGATTCGCATCGGCGACGGCAGCACGCAGACTGCGGCTTTCATCACCGGCGTCTATGGCACGACCGTGGACATGACTACCGGGACGGCAGCCTTCGTGGACGTCAATGGGAAGCTGGGCACCGTCGTTTCCTCGCGCCGGTTCAAACACGAGATCGCCGACATGGGCGCCGAAAGCGATTTGCTGATGAAGCTCCGACCGGTAGCGTTCTATTACAAGCCGGAACTGGACGAGACGCAGACGCGCCAGTACGGCCTCGTCGCGGAAGAGGTGGCGCAGATCGCTCCGCAGCTCGTGGTCTTTGACAAGGACGGGCAGCCGGAGACGGTGCGCTATCACTTTGTGAATGCCATGCTGCTGAACGAGGTGCAGAAACAGAAGCGGATGCTCGATGAGCAGGAGAAAGCGAACGAAGAGGAGCAACAAACCATTCTTAGCCAGCAAGCCGAGATCCGGGACCTGCAGGCGCGACTCGCCCGGCTGGAGGCTCTGATTACATCGAAACCTTGAGCGCATAGAGCGCACGGAATCCGCTCCTGGTCGCAAGGTGAAAGCTGGGTGTGCAGACGGCTGCGGAGAGAGCTGTGGACTGGCCACACACATTCGACCAGGCTGAAATCGGCGCGAAAACAGCGTGTTTTCGAGTAAGGCCGGGGAGCGCGAACCGCGGGTGAGAGCCGACAAACGAAGAAAATGCGCTTGTTTGGATGGATTTCGGGTCGAAAAGAGCAGTTTTTCGCGAGATTGAAGAGGCGAAAGCTAGTTAACGTAAGACCGCGGCACGTATCGAAAATCGATCCTGAACTCCCGATTCCGACGCTTCGGGAGCCGGAATCGGGCTCGCGGTGACACGCTTACGCCACGTCGCGCTGGGGTACTGCGGAAAAGAAGGACGACGCCCCGACGAAGAGAGGCTGTCCTGTCGGACAGGTTTACCGTAACGCTGTTCCTACCTTGCGCGGACTGTTCCTAAATGATAGGTTTGCCGAGGTTTGTGAGGATTTTCACAGGGCGTGGAAGAAGTAGCGAGTGGCTGGTGGCGAGCAGGAAAGGCAGAAGCTGGAAGAATTTCCGACTGAATCCTTGAGAAACGACCATGCGCTGCCCCTGCCCGGCGAAGCGCCTGGGTTGTAGAGCCCGCGGACGCGAGCAGGGAAACGCGCCCCCGCAAACGGGCTTGCAGAACGAGAGAAGCACGTGACGAACTGGCAGGGCAGAGATACAAAACTCCCGCAAGGCCGGCTGACGATCTTTTCTTACGCCGTGGTGGGATCCATCTGCCTGCTCCTGCTGGGATTCTGGAAACTGCAAGTCCTCGATTCGGATTACTACGCGCAGCTCGCCGAACGGAACCGCATCCGCTCGATCCCCGTAATCGCGCCGCGCGGACGCATGCTGGACCGCGAAGGGCGCGTGCTGGTGGACAACTATCCATCGTTCAGCGTGCTGGTGCTGCGCGAAGACGAAGCGCTGCTCGAGCAGCATCTGGCCGACATTGCGGAAGGGTTGGACCTCACACCGGACGACCTGCAGCAGCAAATTGACGCGGCGAGGGCGCTGCCGCGGTTCAATCCAATCGTGGTGAAGCCGGAAGCCACGCCTGCCGACATCGCGTTCATCGAGTCGCACCGCGCCGACCTGCCGCTGCTCGAGCTGCTGATGGTCCACCGGCGCAAGTATCCGGAGGGCGGCTTTTTGGCGCATGCGATCGGGTATGTGGGCGAGGTGAACGAGAAGCAGATCGAAGCCAGCGGCGGGCGGCTGCGGCCGGGCGACATTGCGGGGAAATCGGGCCTGGAGAGAACCTACAACGACATGTTGATGGGCGCCGACGGCATGCGGCGCGTGATCGTGAACAGCCTGGGAAAAGAGGTCGGCCGGCTGGAGCAGAAAGAAGCTGTGGCCGGCAAGCCGATCCACCTGACGATTGATTACGACCTGCAATTGGCGGCAGAAAATGCGCTGGGACCGCAGCAGGGCGCGGTGGTGGCGCTGGATCCGCAGACGGGCGAAGTGCTGGCCATGGCCAGCCATCCGGCATACGATCCGAAGGATTTTGCGGTGCGCGTGTCGAAGGAAGAGTGGCAGCAGCTCAACGACGATCCCACTCGCCCGCTGCTGAACCGAACGATCCAGGCGCAGCTCGCGCCCGGCTCCGTGTTCAAAGTGGTGATGGCCACGGCCATGCTCGAATCCAAGGCGGTGCCGGAGGATTTCAGCGTCAACTGCGCGGGAGCTGAGGATTTCTACGGGCGGCCGTTCCATTGCTGGGTTTTCGGAAAGGGCTCACACGGGCACGTGGACCTGCACAAAGCGCTCGTGGAATCCTGCGACATCTTTTTCTACAACCTGGGCAAGCGGCTGGGGATTGACCGCATCTTCTACTACGCCTCGAACCTCGGGCTGGGCCGCAAAACGGGAATTGACCTGCCGGGCGAGCAGGACGGCCTGATGCCGTCGGAAGCCTGGAAAGAGCGCGTCTATAAGCAGAAGTGGTTTCCGGGCGAGACGATTTCAGTGGCGATTGGCCAGGGCGCGACCACGGTGACGCCGCTTCAACTCGCGCACACAGTGGCTGGTGTGGCCATGGGCGGCATCTTCCACCGCCCGCACCTGATGCTCGGCGCCAAGGATACGGACCAGGCAGGCTTCCCGATATCGGATAACACGGTGGACCAGGTGACGCAGGGAATGTACGGAGTGGTGAACGAAGAGGGCGGCACCGCCCGTGGGGCGCACCTGGAGGGCATTGAATTCTGCGGGAAAACGGGCTCGGCGCAGATGATCAGCAACGAAGGGAAGGCGCGCGCCGGAGGCCATGTGGGCAAGGACCTGGCGGACAATGCGTGGTTCGTGGGATTCGCGCCGCGGCGGAATCCGGAAATCGTGGTAGCCGTGCTGGTGGAGCACGGCCTGCACGGCGCGACGGCCGCCGCGCCCGTGGCACGCGACATCATCAAGGCCTATTACGACAAGAAATCGCACGAGGAGAAGAAACAGTACACGGTGGAGCTGAAACACTACGAATTGGACAACGCGGCGGGCGCGAAAGCCGTGGCTGAGGCGGTGGAGTCGGGCGAGGCGAGGAAAGAGCGGTGAGAGCCGAAAGCCGAATTCGCGATTTCGACTGGATGCTCATGGTGCCCGTCGCGGGGCTGTGCTCCATCGGCATCTTCCAGATTTACTCCGCCACGCGCGGGAGCAACCTGGACGGCCTGCAATGGAAGCAACTGGAATGGATCGCGCTGGGAGTGGTGGGAATGCTGATCCTCTCGCGGATTGATTATCATGCCGTGCTGGAACAGGCGCCGGTGCTTTATCTAGTGGCGCTGGGGCTGCTGCTGCTGGTGCTGGCGCTGGGACAGACGAAGTTCGGTGCCCGGCGGTGGCTGAATCTGGGCTTTCTGCATCTCCAGGTGTCGGAACTCGCGAAGTTGGTTATAATAGTGACGTTGGCCCGCTACCTGAGCGAGTTGCGCACCGATAGGCTCACGCTGGCGGATTTGGCGAAGATAGGAGTGCTGACGGGCTTCCCGACGCTGCTGATTCTGCTTCAGCCAGACCTGGGCACGGCGCTGGTGATTGTGGCGCTGGTGGCCGTGGGGATGTTCCTGGCGGGGCTGGAATGGAAGCACGCGTTGGCCATCGTGGCCCTCGCCGCATTGCTGCTTCCCGCGGCGTGGCATGTATTAAAGCCATACCAGAAGCAGCGGCTGACAGCGTTTTTCCGGCCGGAGGAGACGTCACAGACCTCCGGTTATCAGACGCAGCAGTCGAAGATCGCCGTGGGTTCGGGAGGGATTCACGGCAGAGGCTTCGGCCAGGGAACCCAGAACCAGTTGGGATTTGTGCCCGTGCGCTGGGCAGACTTTATCCTGGCGGGGCTGGCAGAAGAACAGGGTTTTGCAGGAGTTTTAGTGGTTTTGCTTTTGTATCTGGGTCTGTTGTTGCGATTGGTGGGGACCGCGCAGCTCGCCGGCGACCGCGCCGGCATGTTTCTGGTGATGGGCGTGGCGGCGGTGATTGGGGTGCACGTGCTGGTGAATGCCGCGATGGTGATCGGGTACATGCCGGTCACCGGCATACCGCTACCGCTCATGAGTCATGGCGGCTCTTCCATCCTCTTCGTGTTTCTGGCATTAGGCCTGGTGATGAACGTGCGGCTACGCCGTTTCGTCAACTGAGCCCGCAGTGAATCCGAATTCAGAAAAGCAGTGAGACCGGCGCCCCCGAAGGACCGGCGAAGGCAGAAGCGAGTGTTGGCAATCCTAAAAACGGAAAACGCGCAATCCCACCAGGGATGGAGCGTATTGGCCCGCATCGACGCCTCGTCGCTGGCGGTCCCCTCCCGATTCCCGTCCCGATGCTTCGGGATTCGGGACGGGATGCGGGAACCGCAGGGTTCGGCAGCCGGCTCGCCGAGGAGTTTTCATGTCGAAGGAACTGGTTATCTCCACGAGCCCCCACGAGACGCGGGTGGCGATTCTCGAGAAGGGCAACCTCGTTGAAATTTACGTCGAGCGCGAAAAAGAATACGCGCTAGTCGGAAGCATCTACAAAGGCCGCGTAACACGGGTGCTGCCCGGCATGCAGTCGGCCTTCGTGGATATCGGCCTCGATACCGACGCCTTCCTGTACGTCAGCGACGTGCTGGAAGAGATCGAAGGCTACGATCAGATCGTCTCCACCGTCGAAGAGAAGGTCGCGAAGATGGAGGAGCAGGGCGGCCAGGTGTTCTCGGGCGCGGGCGAGCAATCCAGCTCTGAGCCTCCGGAAGTGACCGGAACAGAAGACGCACAACCGCCCATGGCGGCGGAAGATGCGCAGCCGCCGATGGATACGGACGCGCAGCCGCCCCAGCATCAGCAGCGGCCCAGCCAACCTTCCGGGAATTATCGCCAGGACAACTACCGCGGGCCGGGCAATCGCGAAGGCGGTTACCGCGGCGGCGGTGGCGGCGGAGGTCAGGGCTACCGTCAGGGCGGGCGTCCAGGCGGGGATCGCGGCGGCTATGGCCGCGGGCCGCGTCCGGGCGGTCGCGGGGGCCGCGGGCGTTTCCGCGGGCGCGGGCCTGGAAGACGCGATGATGATCGCCGGTCGCTGCCCAGCTCGAAATATGTGAGCCCCGGCGGGCAGCCGCGGGATTTCGGCGGTCAGGGCCGCACCTATGGCGGACCGCGTTACGAGCCGCCACGCGAGCCGGCCGAGCCTTCCGCTGATTACGAGCCGATTATCCTGCCGGGGGAATCGCTCGCGAAATACAAGAACCGCGCTCCGGGCAGCTCGGGCCTCGCCGGCCCGCTCGCCGCGGGAGCCATTCCCGCAGCCTCCGAGCCCGCGCCCCCGCTGGAAGCCCCGCTGGCGGAAGAGCCCGGCGACAACATCGGCAACATTGCGGAACCGGCGGAAGAGCACCGCGCCCCGCAAACTGGGGAAGAGTCCTTCTCCGAGCCGCCCGCCGCGGAACCTGCGCAGGAGGAGTTCTCCGCGCTGCCGGTGGAAGAAGAAGAACTCGCCAACGAGCCAGAAGACGCGCCTGAGGAAGAACCGTCCGCCGAGTTCGCCGCCGCGGCGGAGTCGCACGAGTCGTTGAGCAGCCCGCCGCACGAGGAGAACGGCAAGGAATCGCTCTCTGAGGCGGAAACGGCCTCCGTGCTGGAAGCTGCCGAAGAGGAGGCCCAGGACGCCACGCTCGCCGAGGAGCACGATTCGCATCCGGCCGGCGAGTATCCCGAGGCCGAAACCGGGCATGAGGCGGGCTCAGAAGACCAAACCGACCGCGAGATCCGCGAAGGCATCCTGGAAGAAGCCGCTCGCGGCGAAAGCCTGGAGCCGGAGCAGCCGGGACAGTACGAAGAGCGCAGCGCGCGCGTGCAGAGCGATTCGCGCCAGCGCTTCAACCGTCCCGAACCCTACCGCAGGGGCGGCGACCGGGGGAGGCCCCCCTACCGTGGCGGCCGTCCGCACGGCCGGCGTGATTTCCAGCCGCAGCGCAAACAGCAATCTATTTCAGAGCTGTTGAAGGCGGGCCAGGAAGTCATCATTCAGATCGCCAAGGAACCGCTGGGCAAGAAAGGCGCGCGCATTACCAGCCACGTGGCGCTGCCCGGGCGCTTCCTGGTGTACATGCCCACGCTGCAGCACGTGGGCGTCTCGCGGAAGATCAGCTCCGGCGAAGCGCGCGCGCGCCTGCGCCACCTGGTCACTGAATACAACACGAAATTCCCCGGCGGATTCATCGTCCGCACCGCCGCGGAAACGGCCAGCGAGGAAGAGGTGCGGGCCGACATCGAATACCTGGGCAAAACCTGGCAGGAAATCCGGGCGCGTGCCGAACAGCGCCGCGCGCCCGCGCTCCTGCATCGCGACCTGAACCTGGTGGAACGCGTGCTGCGCGACTACTTCAGTCCCGATTTCACCGCAATCTGGGTGGACAACCAGGAAGAATACGCGCGCGTGGCGGAGTTCATCGGCCGGTTCCAGCCGGAACTGGTGAGCCGCGTGAAGCTCTACACCAAGGAAGCGCCGAT
>JASHSV010000245.1 GCA_030038535.1 Candidatus Acidiferrales bacterium | reverse complement strand
CCCGCAAAGTTCGCGATTCTCGGCCGTTGTGGCCAAGAGCCCCGTGGAATTCTTCGGCGCCTTCTGTCCCATCCCCGAGCTGCGCTGGGCCGTGGTGGCCATGCGCAACGTCGCCGACGCGCAGGGCGATGCGGGTCTGACGGAGCTAAACCACCGGGCGGTGGCGTTTGCCGTCGCCCTTGCGGTTCTCGCCAGCGTGATCGGCTACTTTTTCGCCGTGGGGATTTCTCAGCCCGTGCGTGCGCTGGCCGACTCAACCCGCGCCATCAGCCGCGGCGAGTTCCACGAGCGCGCGCCCGTGGCCGGAGCCGCCGAGATCAGCGACCTGGCCGAAAACTTCAACTCCATGGCCGGGGACATCGAACAGTATATCGAGAGGCTGAAGCAGGCCGCGGAGGAAAACCGCCAGCTGTTCATCGGCTCGATTCGAATGCTCGCCGCGGCAATCGACGAAAAGGATCCGTACACGCGCGGCCATTCCGGGCGCGTGGCCAAATATTCGGTGATTATCGGCGAGCAGCTCGGCCTCGATGCTGAAGCACTCGACAAGCTGCGTATCTCCGCGCTGCTGCACGACGTGGGAAAAATCGGCATTGACGACCGCGTGCTGAAAAAGCCCGGAGCGCTCACCGACGAGGAGTTCCACATCATGAAGCAGCATCCGGTGAAGGGCGCAAACATCATGCGCCCGGTGCCGCAATTAAAGGAGATGCTGCCGGGAATCGAGCTGCACCATGAATGCGTGGACGGCCGCGGGTATCCCTACGGTTTGAAGGCGGACCAGATCCCGCGAATGGCGCGCATTATCGCGGTGGCGGACACGTTTGATGCCATCACCACGAACCGGCCGTATCAGTCGGCCATGGACCTGGAATTTGCGCTCAAGCGCGTGCGGGAACTGGCCGGCTCGCGGTTCGACCCTGCCATCGTCACTGCGATGGAAAATGCGGCGCAGGCCGGCAAATTGAAGCTGAGCGCCACTCTGGTTGAGGTATAAGCCCTCGCGAAGGCTTCGCGGCCCCACGGGAAGTCGAAAACGAGCCATCTGTTAAGATAACTACGATGATTACGCTTTTCGGGCCTCCGGAACCTACGCTCACGGAGCGGCTGAAGAAGTCGGTCAGCCGCACGCGCGAAGTGCTGACCATGCCGCTGGGCGAGTTGCTCGCCGGGGGGCAGAAGATTGACGAGGCGCTGCTCAAGAAGCTGGAGACGGCGCTGCTTTCCGCGGATTTGGGTGTGCGCACAACGCGCGAGGTGCTGGCCGCGCTTCGCGAGGAAGCCGAGCAACAGAAGATCACGGACAGCGGACAGGTGCGCGCCGAGCTGAAAAAGAAACTGTCCGCAATTCTCAGCGCTCCGGCCGCCAGGAACGGAACCGTGGAAGCGGCGCCACTGGTGATCTTTGTCGTCGGCGTCAACGGAACGGGAAAAACGACCACCATCGGGAAACTGGCCAATCGCCTCCGCAAGGAAAATCGCACCGTGCTGCTATGCGCGGCAGACACGTTCCGCGCCGCTGCCGTGGAGCAACTGGAAATCTGGGCGCGGCGGAACGGGATCGAAATGATCCGGCAAAAAACGGGCGCGGATCCGGCAGCGGTAGTCTTCGACGGGATGGCCGCTGCGCGGGCTCGCGGCGTGGACGTGGTGATCGTGGACACTGCGGGCCGGCTGCACACGAAATCCAATCTGATGGCCGAGCTCGAAAAAATGAAACGCACGGCGGCAAAGCAGGTGGCGGGTGCGCCCCACGAAGTGCTTCTGGTGCTCGACGCGACCACGGGCCAAAATGGCCTGGCTCAGGCGCGTGAGTTCACTGAGCATGCAGGCGTCACCGGGCTGGTGCTGACGAAGCTGGACGGCACGGCGAAGGGAGGAATCGCCGTGGCCATCGTGCGCGAATTGGAGCTGCCCATCCGTTTCGTGGGCACCGGCGAACAGATTGACGACCTCGTGCCCTTCGATGCCGCCACTTTCGTCAATTCCCTCCTGGACTGAACGGCGATGACGGTCACGCGCGAATCGCCGTCCCCGCCTCTTTCGGGCGTGCAGTCTCCTCTTGATTACAAATGGATGGCGCGCGCGTTGGCATTGGCGAGGAAGGGCGTAGCGCTCACGCATCCGAATCCGATGGTGGGCGCGATCGTGGTGGCCGGTGACCTCGAGGTTGGCCGGGGATTTCATACCTTCGAGGGAGTGAAGCATGCCGAGGTGCTGGCGCTCGAAGAGGCCGGCGGCCGGGCCCGAAGCGCAACACTGTACGTGAACCTGGAGCCATGCTGTCACACGGGCCGCACGCCGCCCTGCACCGACGCAATCCGCGCGGCCGGCATTTCGCGAGTCGTTGCGGCGATGCCTGATCCCAACCCGCGGGTATCCGGGCGCGGGTTCAGAATCTTGAGGAGCGCCGGCATCGAGGTGGTAACCGGAGTGCTGGAAGCGGATGCCCGCCGGCTGAATGAGGCGTTCGCGTGCTGGATTCGCACCCGCCGGCCTTTTGTCACACTGAAGGTCGCGCTGACCCTGGATGGCCGCGTGGCGCTCGACGGCAGCGGAGCTTCGCACGCAGCTCGAAAGTCTGCGGAGAGCGAGCGCTGGATCACCTCCGAGCATTCTCGCGCGGAGGTACAGCGCATGCGTCACGCGTCGGACGCGGTGCTCACCGGCATCGGCACCGTGCTGGCAGACAATCCTATGCTCACGGATCGGACCGGCCTCGCGCGGCGGCGGCCGCTGGTGCGTGCGGTGCTCGATTCGCGGCTGCGGCTGCCTTTGCGTTCGAATCTTGCCAGGACGGCGGCTGGAGACGTTTTATTGGTGACGCGGGCCTCCGAGAACTCGACGAGGGCGCTTGCGCTCGAATATGCGGGTGTGGAAAGGCTGCGCATCAGTGGCCCGGCGGGTTCGAAGAAAAGGCGCGCACCGGGCGCGGGGATTCCGCTCGATCAGGTGATGGATGCGCTGGGCGAACTGGACCTGCTCGCGGTGATGATCGAGGCCGGGCCGCGGCTGGTGTCGGCAGCGCTTGCCGCCGGCGTGGTGGACAAAGCGGTGCTCTTCTACGCCCCGCGATTCCTGGGAGGAAGCGCGCTCCCGATGCTGCCGGTGCGAGACGGCCACGGCGCGCGGGGGAGGATGCGGCACCGCGCGCTTCCTGTCCCGGAGCTTCGTGATGTGACGCTCCAACGATTCGGGCCGGATTTTGCGGTGGAGGGATACCTGCACGATGTTTACGGGGATAGTTGAACAGCAGGGCGTGATTACCGCTCTCGAGCGTAATGAGGAGGGCGGGCGGCTGCGCGTGCGCGCGCCGGAGCTCGCAACACATCTCGCTATTTCCTCGAGCATTGCCGTGAACGGTTGCTGCCTGACGGTTGTGGAGAAGTCCGCAGAGGAATTTTGTGCCGATCTTTCCGGCGAAACGTTGCGGCGGACGTCTTTCGGCGAAATGCGCGAGGAGGCCGTGGTGAATCTGGAGAGGCCGCTCACGGCGGGGAAGGAATTCGGCGGGCATTTTGTGCAAGGCCATGTGGATGGCGTGGGGCGGGTCGCGCGGCTCGCGCAGGAAGGGGCGAACTGGTGGCTGGCCGTGCGCGTGCCGGAGGACTTGGGGCGCTACGTGGCCATGAAGGGCTCGATTTCACTGGACGGGATCAGCCTGACGGTCGCGGGCTGGCGGGATGGCGTCGTGGAAACGGCCATCATTCCTTACACGTACGAACACACAAACATCAAACGGATGGCGCTCGGCGACGCGGTAAACGTGGAGTGCGACATCCTGGCGAAATACATCGAACGCCTGCTCGAAGCGCGCGGCGAACAGCCGATGGCAAGGCTGACGGTGGAGCGGCTGATGGATCAGGGATTCTGAAGCAGCAGGGTGGCACTTGGCGAGCAGGACGAAAGCGGGCTGGAGGGAGGACACCGCATGGCCGCTGTGACGGGAGTGCTTGAGACATGCCTCTATCTGGAGGATCTGGACCGCGCGTCTCGATTTTATGAGGGGCTGTTCGGCTGGAAACGAATGGACGGCGACGCGCGCTTTCGAGCGTATGGAGTCTCTCCGGGTTCAGTACTGCTGTTGTTCAAACGCGGGGCGACGGTGCAAGCAGTGGCCGCGTCCGGTGGAATGATTCCGGGGCATGATGGTGTGAGCGGGGGCCACATCGCATTTTCTATTCCCGCGAAGGATTGGGACACGTGGATGCGGCGCCTCGAGGAACACGGCATCGCGGTTGAAAAAGTGGTGCACTGGCCGCGGGGCGGCAAGAGTCTCTATTTTCGTGATCCGGAAGGAAATCTGGTGGAGCTCGCCACGCCGGGACTCTGGGCCGTCTATTAAAACGGCACTGCAGATCAGGCTGCCTGCGGTTCCCTGCCCTTTCCGCGGGCGCCGCGATAGTAGAGGATGAGGCCCAGACCGACCGCCGCCACCGAGGCGCCGACAATCTTCACCTCAAAAACAAATTTGTTGGTCACCTCTCCTGGGGGAACCATGGAGAGAAGAATACTCGCCAGCGTAACGAGGAATCCGAGGCCGCCGGCGAGCCATACGCCGGGCTTGCCGCCCGGGATAAGTACGGCGCGTGCGTTTTCAGCACGGTCTTTTCTGCCCGCGAGTTTGATCACGGCGGCATACATGTAGAGAAAGGGGATGAAGTACAGGATCACGGCGACGTCGATGAGGCCCTGATAGGCGCCCTGCATCGTTTCGTTGATCTGGCTGGCCAGAAGGACGGCGCCCGATACTCCGGCCTGCACCAAAATGGAGATGTGGGGCGTGCGCCAGCGCGGATGGATTTTGCCGAACGCGGCGGGAAGATAACGATCGATGCCCACGACAAAGGGCACTCGCGCGATTCCGGCGACCGTCGAGCCAACGCCGCCCGCGTTGCCAGCGGTCACCAGCAGCGCAGCGATCACGCCCAGCAGGGCGAGGCGCAGTAGGCCTGAGCCCTGGGTGATGGCCTGGAACACCCCGCTTTTCGGGTCCACCTGGCCCGCCGGAATGATGGAGAGAACTGCAAGCGTTCCGAGAATGTAGATGACCGCGATGAGCACGCCGGAACCGAGGATGGCGCGGGGCAGTGTGCGTTGCGGGTCGCGAATTTCTTCGCTCATGGCGGAGACAAGCTCGAGGCCGGTGAAGGCGAACGCAATTTGAGACCAGAAATTCACGGTGTCCCAATCCCAGGACGGCAGAATGTTGGCCCAGGTGAAGTGAGTGACGGAACCCTGGCGGATCCAGAGGGCGCAGGCGACGGCGGAGAGAATCAGCAGCGGGACGTAGGTGCCGACGCCGCCCGCGTTCTGGAGCCATTTGCCGATGTTGAGGCCCACGATGTTCATGCCGACGGCCACGAACAGGATGACGAGAGAACCCACGAGCAGAAACGTGCGCTGTTGGGAGAGCACCGCTCCGCCGGAGCCGGCCACATAGGCGCTCATGGAAACGCTGGCCAGCAGCAGCCCGGGAAAATAGAAAACCGTGTAGATCCAATAGGTCCAGCCGGCAACGAAGCCGTGAAAATCGCCGAAGGCCTCCTTCGACCAGACGTAGAGGCCTCCCTCATCGGGGAACCGGGTGGAGAGCTCGCTGATTACCAGCGCGGTGGGAACAAAGAAGAACAGGGCCGCGAGAACCCAAAGGCTGATCGAAGAGGTCCCGTTATGCGCCGCCGCGGCAATCCAGCGCGGGCCCAGAACCGTGGCGATGTTGAACAGCAGAACGTCCCAGAAACCCATCGTTTTGCGGAGTTGTTGCCTGGCGTCGGCGGGGGCATGCGCTGAATGGTTCATGCAGTTGCGTCAAGGGCAGGGATGAGAGCGTCCTCCAACAGGAAATTGCGGAGGAAGGGCTGGGAACTGGCTTCAAATTCCGCCCAGGGGCCAAAGAATGCGACGCGGCCCTCCTGCAGAAAGACGACGCGGTCGGCGAGTTTCTTGGCGAGATGCGTGTCGTGCGTAACCACGATCGAAGTCTTGCGGAACGAATCCTTGAGTTTGCGGATCAGCTCGCCGACGTGTCCGGCCATGATGGGATCGACCATGGTCGTCGGCTCGTCATAGAGGATGGCCTCCGGTTCCTGGGCAAGAGCGCGGGCAATGGCCACGGCGCGCTTCATGCCGGTGGAGAGATCGGAGGGCAGCGAATCGGCGAATTGTGCGACCTCGAGCATGTCAAGGAGTTCCTGCACGCGGCGATCGATGAGCCCTTCCGCCAGCCCCCGTCCTTCCAGGGGAAAGGCCGCATTCTGGCGCACGGTGAGCGAATCGAAGAGCGCGCCGGACTGGAACACCATGGCAACGCGGCGGCGGATTGCGGCGAGTTGCTGCTCGTTCCAGCCGTTGATTTCCTGGCCGGCCACCCAGACCTCTCCCGCATCGGGCTTGAGAAAACCAAGGATATGTTTGAGTGTGACGGATTTTCCGACGCCGCTGCGGCCGAGGATAACGCAGGTTTCACCGACATCGACGGAGAAACTTACGTCGTCGAGTACCGCATGGTCATCGAAGGCCTTCGAAACATGGCGAAATTCGAAGTAATGGTCGGACATGATCGGGCGACGACTCCGGTGCCCTTGGCCTCAGCGGCTAAAGCCACACTCGCTAAGGCAGGCATACCCTGCACCTGCGTGACTGTCCACCCTACGGAGTTTCCAGATCCTTGCGCGCCCGCTCGTAATCCTCGGGCGTATTGAGATTCTGGAAGAGAACGCCGCGCGGGTCAAACGGCTCAATCTCCGAAGGGGTTACGCCTTCGACCGGGAGGGTTTCGAGCGCACGCGTCACTTTCAACACGCCGCGGCTGATGGCCCCGCGTATCGCGGCGGCCGCCTCACGGTGATATACGGCGCAAAGGGGTTCCGGCCCAGATTTGCTTTCCGGAAGCACCACGCGCGCGGACGACCGCGCGGCGCGAGAGAGGAGATAGCGTAGCCACTCGGCCGTTAGATACGGCAGATCACAGGCCACCACGAGATTCCAGCCGACAGCGCTGGCGGCCAGCGCGGTTAGGATTCCACCCAGCGGACCGATGTCCGGACGTTCGTCCGCGATCACGTTGAAACCCAGGTGCCGGTAGCGTTCCGGCGTGCCAACGATGCTCACCGAGGAGCAAAGAGGAGCGAGCAGGAGAGCGGTCCGGGAAACCAACGGCTGGCCACCGATTTCCAGGAGTCCTTTCGGGATGCCCATGCGGCTGCTCTGGCCGCCGGCGAGAATCCATCCCGCACAGGCGGCTGGGAGCGCAGCATCCATCAGGCGGAAAGTACCCTTACTGAGACGGGACAGCGGCAGGGAGTGTGACGGTAAAACAGGTCCCGCGGCCGGTGCGGTGAGGGCTTTCCCAGGTGATTCCGCCGCGCAACTCAGCGAGCCGCCATTCCACATCGGCGAGCCCTTGGCCCTTGGCGCCGGGCTTGGTGGTGTACCCGCGTTTGAAGATGCGTGAAAAATCGGCGAAGCCGATGCCGGGCCCTTCGTCGGTGACCTCGATAACCACTTGTCCGTTCCGTTCGTGTTGGGCAATGCGTACGACGCCATTCACAGGCGAAGCCTCAACCGCATTCTTGACCAACTGGTGGAGGATCTGCTTGACGGCCGGCTCGGGGCCGCGCACCTGCGGATTGTCACAAGTTCGGCAGATTTCGACGACGGCGCGACGCTGGCCGATGAGGGTGCCTAGTTCTTGCACCACTTGCTTCACCAGGGCGAGCAGACTGACGGGAGCCGAGGCGGCATGCGTGCCGCTCGGGGCGCGAGCTACTCCAGCTGCCGAGTTCACTGGACCACCTCCCAATGTCGAAGGCCCCTCGCCGCAATTGTGCCATAAAGGAGGCCCTTTGGGTGCGTGAAGGTGAGAATCGCGAAGGCAGAAAGGGCAGGGTCGGGCGCCGGACGAGCATGAGCGAAGAAGCGCCAAGAGATCGCGCGGGGGCGCAACGAACCTGATGGTTTATAACATGCTGATTCTAAATCGGTTATAGATGGATTGGGTGTCAAAAGCTTGGCAAGAATACTGACTGGAGTTGACAAGCTCGGGAAGGTCGACTAGTATTAGCGCTCGCCCTCGAGGAGTGCTAATCCGCGATGGCGAACGCTCGTATCCACGAAAACTCTGACTTACATCACTTGGAGGAAATCTCGATGCCAGTACACGTGACACCGCTGCACGACCGTGTGCTCGTGAAGCGGATCGAAGAGAAGGAGACGGTTCGGGGAGGCATCATCATCCCCGATTCCGCGAAAGAGAAGCCGCAGGAAGGCGAAGTCGTCGCCGTAGGGGCCGGGAAGCGCGAGAAGGGAGAGCGCATTCCGCTCGACGTTCAGACGGGGGATCGCATTCTGTTCGGCAAGTACAGCGGGACGGAAATCCGGCTGGACGATCAGGAGTACCTGATCCTCCGGGAGGAAGAAATCCTGGCCAAGCTCGGGGCGGCCGCAAAGGCGGCAAAGAAATAACCCTGCCCCGGGGCACAGGCCATGCCGCAGGACGGGCGTGGCGCTCCGAGGCCTAACCGCAGCAGAAAGACATCTCTAAGGAGGATTGAGAACCATGGCGAAGACGATTGTGACTGGCGAGAATTCGCGCCAGTCGATCCTGCGCGGCGTGAACATTCTGGCAGACGCGGTGAAGATCACGCTGGGCCCGAAGGGGCGCAACGCGGTGATCGAGAAGAAATTCGGGGCCCCGGTGATTACCAAGGACGGGGTCACCGTGGCGAAGGAAATCGAGCTCAAGGATTCGCTCGAAAACATGGGGGCGCAGATGGTGCGTGAGGTGGCGTCGAAGACATCCGACGTCGCCGGAGACGGCACTACGACGGCCACCGTGCTGGCCCAGGCCATCTTCCGCGAGGGCGTGAGGACGGTGGCGGCCGGCGCGAACCCGATGGCACTGAAGCGCGGGATCGACAAGTCGGTCGAATCCGCAATCGATGAAATCAAGAAGCTCCACAAGGACGTAAAGGGCGACATGATCGCGCAGGTAGGGACGATCAGCGCCAACAACGACAAACTGGTGGGCAACATCATTGCCGACGCCATGAAGAAGGTGGGCAAAGACGGAGTGATCACCGTGGAGGAGTCCCGGACCATGGAGACCACGCTGGAAGTCGTGGAAGGAATGCAGTTCGACCGCGGCTACCTCTCCCCCTACTTCGTCACCGACGCGGAGCGCATGGAGAGCGTGCTGGAGGATGCGCGCGTCCTGATCCATGAGAAGAAAATCAGCTCCATGAAGGACCTGCTGCCCCTGCTGGAAACGATCGCCAAGCTGGGGAAGCCGCTGCTGATCATCGCCGAGGACGTGGAGGGCGAGGCGCTCGCCACCCTGGTGGTGAACAAGCTGCGGGGCACGCTGCAGTGCGCCGCAGTGAAGGCCCCGGGCTTCGGCGACCGGCGCAAAGCCATGCTTGAGGACATCGCGGTGCTCACCGGTGGCAAGGCGATCACC
>JASHSV010000021.1 GCA_030038535.1 Candidatus Acidiferrales bacterium | reverse complement strand
GACGCCACGCCCATGGAGATCTGAAATGAGCCTGCAAGCCACCGCCTCCCACACCGTCGGCCCGTTTTTCAGCATCGGACTCACCCGGCTCGCCCACGCGGAGATTGCCGGCCCCGGCGTGGCCGGCGAGCGCATCATTATTGAAGGCCGCGTGCTCGACGGCGACGGCAAGCCCGTTCCCGATGCTCTCATCGAACTCTGGCAGGCAAATTCCCACGGCAAGTACGCGCATCCCGAGGACTCGCAGGAAAAACCCGTCGAGCCGGGGTTCAAGGGCTATGGCCGCCAGCCCTCCGACGATACCGGCAAATTCCGTTTCACGAGCATCAAGCCCGGGCCCGTCCCCGGCCCCGATGGAAAGCCGCAGGCCCCGCACATCTCCGTTTCCGTATTCGCGCGCGGCCTCCAGCGCAGGCTCGTCACCCGCATTTATTTTCCCGATGAAGCTGCAAATGCTTCCGATTTTGCATTGAGCCGTGTGGACCCCGCCCGCCGCGGGACGCTCATCGCGAAAAAAGCCGCGGGAGAACCCGGCCTGCTGGAATGGAATGTGATTCTTCAGGGTGCGGGCGAAACCGTCTTCTTCGATATCGGCCTCTGAGACCGTCCCCGCGCTGGACGCTCTCTGGTCCCTGCGTCCGGGCCTGGAGAAGGCCCTGTTTCGCTGCGAACTTCCTCATCGTGCCGATATTCGACTTTAAACTGCTCGCTGCATGGCTATAGTAGTATTCGGGCGCCGCCTGCTCTCCAGCGTGGGCTTCTCCTGTCCCGTCCCTGTCGGCGCGCATAGGAATATCACGAGCGCGGTTCCCGTCATCGCACTTCGAAAACTCCCGCGCATCTTTCTGCCCGGCGGCATTACCCCCACACTCGCTTCGCCGTCTCCACCGTCAGCCGCAGCTTCGCCCACTGCTCGTCCTCGCTCAGCAGATTTCCCTCCATGGTCGAAGCGAACCCGCACTGCGGGCTCAGCGCCAGGCTCTCCAGCGGAACAACCCGCGACGCTTCCTCAATTCTCCGCGCCAACTCGTCTGCGCTCTCCAGCTTCCCCACCTTCGAGCTGATCAGCCCTAGCACCACCGTCTTCCCCCTCGGCACAAACCGCAGCGGCCCAAACGTTCCCGAGCGCGCGTCGTCATACTCCAGCAGAAAGCGTTCCACCTGCATCGTGCTGAACAGTTTTTCCGCAATCTTGTCGTATCCCCCTTCGGCGTACCAGTGGCTGCGATTGTTCCCCCGGCACAGGTGAATCGCGAGTGTCACGCCCGGCCGCCGCGCCGCTTCAAAGCACGCATTGTCCGCCCGGATCGCTTCATCCAGCGCGGCATCCGGGTCCTGCTGCATCTCTCTGCGCATCCACTCCCGCCACTTCGGGTCCATGTAGTAGCTGTACCGCGGCGCGTCGATCTGGATATAGCTCACGCCCCCCGCGGCCAGCATCGCCATCTCCTTCTTCATGATCTCCACCACGTCTGCCAGCATCGCCGAAGGACTCGCGTACGCCCGCTCGCTGATTCCTCGTTTATAGGAAATTGCGGGGAATTGCGTCGCGCTGGGCAGCGTCATTTTGATCGCGCCCGGGCTGTGCGCCTTCATGTAGGGCAGTTCGTGTCCGGTCAGCGGCCGCACCTGGCGCAGCTTCGTCGTCACCACCCCGGTTATGTCGCTTACTCCCGTCCCTGCTTTCCCGCCCTTCTCCTCATTCCACGAACGCGCCACGGCATCGCCGTAGTCGAACCCTTCCACCGCCTCCGTGAAATCGCTCATAAAATTTCTGCGCCGCAACTCGCCGTCCGTAAACACCTCGAAGCCCAGCTCTTTCTGCTTCGCCAGCACGCGATTGATGTTTCGGTCCTCTGCCTCCCGCAGCCGCTCCGTGCCCATTCCCGCTTTGCGCGCTTCCAGCACCTCAGCCGGCCGCAAGAAACTCCCCACGTGGTCCGCTCGATAGCTTCCTGACATGTCTGGTTTTCTCCGTCCTTCTCCGTTCCGATCCTTTTATCCACGCCGCAGGTCGAAGTGCGCCATCGTCGTTCCGTACGCGCTCGTCACGAGCCGTTCCAGCGGCCAGCTCCGCATCTCCGCGTTCAGCACCTCGATCCCATACGGCCCGTGGAATCCGGCCCGCTCCACTGCGGCAATGAACCCTCTCACGTCAAATTCGCCCTCACCGCATAGCCTGCGGTGGTTGATGGTGTCTTCGTGCAGGCTCCACGGCGCTTGGAATGTGCCGTCGTTCAGTTCCACTCCGAGCAGATATTCCGCCGGCATCCGCGCCACCGTCTCATACGGTATCCCCAGCTTCACCACGTGCCAGGTGTCCAGAATAATGCCGCCGTTCGCCGCCCCTGCCCCCCGCACCAGTTCGATTGCGCCTTCCAGCGTATCGATATTCGCAAACGGCATCAGCTCGAACAGGATTCGCGTCCCACGCTCGGTGGCCTCCCGGCACAGCCCGGCGAATCCCTCGATCAGCCGCGCCATCGGGCACTGTTCCTTGAAGAAATCGCCTACTTTGATGTGCCGCGCTCCCAGCGCCTCCGCTGCCTCCATCAGCATCCTTCGCGTCTCGTCCGATTTCTTCTTCCGTTCTCCGTCCAGAAACCAGTCCGTCAAAAATTCCAGCTCCACGTGCCGGATTCCGTGGTCGTCCAGGATCTTCTTCATTTCCGGCAGGCTGCGCGTCTCGAGCGTGTGCGCCAA
>JASHSV010000020.1 GCA_030038535.1 Candidatus Acidiferrales bacterium | reverse complement strand
ATGACCTCGTTTCTTCCAGCCCCGGGCCCGAGGCCCGGAAAAACCCTAAACTTCCTCATGCCATTCCGAGCTTGCTGCGGCAGGCACGCGGAGTGCGCAAAGAAGCATTCCTCAGGCCTAAAGGCCTGAGCTACAGCTCGGAATGACAGGTCTAAAGACCCGCCGCTACATCAACCCAAACTTTTCGTGGCCTACTTCTCTTCCGCCGGGGGGACGCGCCGGTTGTACTTGTTCATCGCCGCCGCGGTCCCCTCGGTCAAAATCAACTCGACTGCGTCTCCTGCCGTCGCCACCATTTCCGCCGCCACTTCCAATTCGCTCTTCTTCATGGGCCGCAAAACGTACGCGGCTAAATCGCCCACCGGGCGATCCGGCCCGCATCCCAATCGCAGGCGAGCAAATTCCGGTGTGCCCACGGCGCTTGTGACCGACTTCGCCCCGTTATGCGTTCCGGGGCTGCCGCGCTCGCCGATACGGATCATGCCCCAGGGCAGATCGCGCTCGTCGTACATCACAAGCAACTCCTCGGGCCCCACTTCGTACTTTTCCATCAGCCGCCGCACCGAACCGCCGCTGAGGTTCATGTACGTCTGAGGTTTCGCCAGGATCATTTCCTTCCCAGCCACTTTCCCGAGGCCAACCAGCGCCTGGGCTTCAGGGCGCTCCACGCGGATGGCATTGCGGTTCGCAATTTCATCCACCGCAAGGAAACCGAGATTATGCGGCGTCCACTGATATTCCAGGCCCGGATTGCCAAGGCCAACAATAAGCCGCATAGAATGTGGAGCGAGCCGCGCGAAAAAGAATTACTTCTTCTTTTCCTGCTTTTCGGCCTTTTCGGCCTTCTCGCCCGCCTCGGCGCCTTCCTCGCCTTCGACTTCCTTCTTGCCCTTCTTGATGACTTCCGGCTCCGCCGGCACTGCACCAGGCACCGCGGCTTCGACCGGCTTCTCTTCCTCGACGCGGAGCGCCACGACGTGCGCGAGCACGTTGTTGGGATCCGTCACGAGGCGGAGCTTATTCTTGTCGAACCTAAGGTCGCCGGCGCGCAAGCTCTGGTTCAACATCAAGCCGCTGACGTCCACCTTGAACTCGGTTGGAATGTCCGCAGGCAAGCACTCGACTTCCACTTCGCGCGTCACAACTTCGAATATACCGCCCTGCACCTTGACGCCCGCAGGGTCGCCAAACGTGTGCACCGGCACCTTCACCCGCATGCGCACGTCCATCGCCACGCGAAGCAAATCCACGTGCAGCAAACACCCGCTGACCGGATCCACCTGCCAGTCCTTCACGATCGCAGGCTCTTGCTTGCCGGCCAGATCCACTTGGAACAGCGTGTTGTGCCCGGCTTCCGACCGCAGGATCGCCGTCACCTGCTTAGCGTTCACCGCCAGCGTCACAGCCTCACCCTTTCCACCATAAAGCACCGCGGGAACGTTGCCGGTCTTGCGCAAGCGACGCGCTTCATTCTTGCCCCGCTCGGCGCGAGGCGCTCCTTGAACAATAATCTGAGCCATAGCTTCTTTCCTTCCTGGGAATCTCTTCCGGCGCTAATCCTTGCCGGACAATTTCAAATAAACAATTCGCTGATCGACGTCTCCTCGTGAATGGAGCGAATGCCGCGTGCCAGCAGGCTCGCCACACTCAGAATCTTCATCTTTTTCAGATTCCGGGCCGCCTCTGAAACGGGCACGGAATCGGTGGCCACGACTTCGGTGATCTTCGAATTCTCGAGGCGCTCGACTGCCGGACCGGACAAAATCGCGTGCGTGCAAGCGGCATAGACCTCCGTGGCGCCCTCGCGAATCAAGGCGTCTGCGGTCTTCACCAGTGTTCCTGCGGTGTCGATGATGTCGTCCACAATCAGCGCGCTGCGCCCCTTGACCTCGCCGATCAGGTTCATCACTTCGGTAACGTCCATATCCACGCGGCGCTTGTCGACGATGGCCAGCGGCGCATCCAGTTTCTTCGCGAAAGCGCGCGCGCGTTCCACGCCACCCGCATCGGGAGAAACCACCGTTACGTTCGGCAGTTTCTTGTGCCGGAAGTAATCCACGAGCACCGGCGAACCGTACAGGTGATCGACGGGCACGTCAAAATAGCCCTGAATTTGCGGCGCGTGCAGGTCCAGCGTTAGGGCGCGGCTCGCTCCCGCCGTTTCCAAGAGGTCCGCCACAAGCTTCGCGGATATCGGTACCCGAGGCTTGTCCTTGCGGTCCTGCCTCGCGTAGCAGTAGTAGGGCAACACCGCCGTGATGCGCCAGGCCGAAGCACGTTTGAACGCGTCAATCATCAGCAGCAGCTCGAGCAGGTGGTTATCCACTGGGTGTGAGCAGGGCTGCACAACGAACACATCCGCCCCACGCACGTTCTCCAGAATCTGAAAGTAAATCTCCCCGTCGCTGAACCGCCCGAGGAGCGCCTTGCCCAGCGGAACATCCAGATGCCGGCAGATCGCCTCGGCCAGCGCGGGGTTGGCCGTCCCGCTAAAGATTTTGAATCGCTCGTCGTTCACAAAGCACTCACACAGGTCACCGCTCTGCGATGACGCAAATTCGAATCGGGACCAAGGATCTGGACCGAGTGGATTTGGGAAGGTCAGAAGGCGGAGAGACGCTGAGGGTCACACAACAGACGCGCTTTTCATCCTTCGCGCATACCTGCTCCGCGAAACTGTTTCGCAGACGAAGGTCTGGTCGTGCGGAAACCCGACAGCGGCTCGGCGCGCCTTTGCTGGGCTCGGGAACACTCCAAACACCGCCGAACCGCTACCAGCCAGCAAGGCTTCTGACGCCCCTCCCTGGAGCAAGGCCCGCCGGATTTGAGCCAGACGGGGGTGGCGCCGGAAAACGGCCACCTCGAAATCGTTCGAGAGGCGCTCTCCCTGCGCGCTCCAGCACAGAGCACAGAACTCAAATAGTTTATGGGCCGCGGCGGATTTTGTCAACGAAACCAAGTGCGGCGCGCGAAGCCAGCGGTAGGCGTCCGGCGTCGGCACATGAATGTCCTTTGGAGAGACGATCAGCAGGCACAGTTTAGGGATGTCCGGAAGCGGGTAAATTTCGTCGCCTCGGCCTATGCCCAGCGCGCGGCCTCCCAGCAAGAAGAAGGGCACGTCTGCGCCGAGGCCTGCGGCAATCTCCAGGAGCCGGGTGGACGCTAGCTTTCTCCGGGCGAATCGCAGGTAACCCAGCAGAGCTGCGGCCGCATCGCTCGAACCGCCGCCAAGCCCACGTCCCGCAGGGATTCTTTTCTGTAGCAGAATTTCCACGCCAGGACGGATCTTGAGTTCCCGGCGAAGGGCCTCGACAGCACGGTACACCAGGTTCTTCTC
>JASHSV010000244.1 GCA_030038535.1 Candidatus Acidiferrales bacterium | reverse complement strand
TCGGCGTGCAGTGGTCCCCCGGCACGCAGGGGGCGACGTGCACGGTGCCGATGGCGCCGACGGTGATGACGGAGACGATTTCGAGCGGCACGGGAAATTTTGTGGGCGGGGCGACCTACTACATCGAGGTCACGGTTTACAACCGCAACGGGCAAACCACGCCCAGCACGGCGACAGCGTACACACCATCGTCGGGCTCGACGAACCGGATGCTGGTGCAGCTTTCGGACACGAGCTTTCGTTCCGGTTGCTATGGCTACCGCGTGTACGTCTCAGCGAGCGGACCGGGAGGCCCGTTCTACGAAGCGCAGGCGTGGACTTTGCCCGCAGCGAATATCGCCGCATGGAACTGCAACACAGCGAAGCTCTGCAACGTCACCACCAGCCCGGCGCACAACTTCGGGCCCGGCGAGTATGTAACCATCAGCGGCGCGGCAAACGGAACCAACGCCACGAGCATCAACGGCTCGTGGTACCTGGTGGCCCAGCAGCAGTCGAATCCGACGACATTTTTCTTTTTCCGGACAAGCGCGACCGCGGACTCCTCCAGCACGGCTCAGGGCAGCGCTACGGTTATCGCCGGACTCGGTTCCGATTCTTACGGCCACATGGCGCCGGGCGACTTCATCGTCTCCGCGGTGCCGACGAGCGGGAATCAGCCGCCGACGGCGAATACGGCGGCGATTGACCCCATCCAACTGGCTCTCAACTACACCTGCATCTATCCCAACAATTCCTGCACCATGGGAGAACTTGTGGTGCCGCAGGGATCACAGACGCTCACCACCCCGCTCATCCTTTCGAACCAGCAGACCGTGGTGGGCGTGAACAAAGGCGGCGCCGGCGGGAAATCGGAGCTCTCCTGTCCGTGGGCGGATCTGAACCTTGGCTGCATGATGGTGCTCGGAACGGTGAACGGCCTGCGCGTCGAGGGCCTGGATATCGAGTCGAGCGGCCACGGGATTATCGTCGGCTCGGAAGGCGGATTTTCGAACGGCTCCAACAGCGTTTTCACGAACAACAACATTTCCACGAGCAGCATCGCCGGCATGTATGCCGCAGTCGTGTACCGCGGGATCGCCTGGTACGAGCAATCGTGGCAGGGCAACTTCCTGAACGGCGATCTGGCCGACGTGCTGGCCTACTCCGTCGCCGGCGGAGTCTGGAATTTTGAAAAGGGCCGCTGGAACGCGGCAAACCTCTCGGGCTATGGGCTCTCGACCAACGGATTCCTGGCCTATTCGAGCGTTACCGACTTGGACCGCGCGATGAACAACGGCTCGTTCCCGATGGGCGTTTCCAACGTTACGCTTTCGGATCGTTTCATCGAGCAGGGAACCGGAGTGGCCGTGGAGTGCCCCGACTTCGGCTGCATCCTGAAGAACATGAACCTCGCGGATTCGACCGCCATCTCCGGGACGCCGGCGCTCTTCCGCTTCGGCCTGGACGCGAACACCAACGGCACAGCGGCCACGTACATGGCGGCGGCCATCGAGGATTCCCATCTCACTCCGGCGAGCGGCGTGGCCGACGCGATTCAGATTATTCCTTCCATCTACAATCCTGAAAAGGCGTTCCTGATTTCCAACTCCGTGATCGGCGGCCAGATTGACCTCAACAACCAGCAGGTGACGATTCACTGCGTCAACTCGAACTGCTACCCCTACGAGGAAAACACAGGAACCGGGGCTTTTGTGAATGTCCCGACGGGCGCGAACATCGACGTGACGGGGACGGGCTATAGCGGAAGCTCGTCGGGCGGCTGGGCGAGCTACCAAATGACCGGCGGCATGCGCTTCCTGCGCGGCGGCAGCTACGGCAGCCCGGACCTCTATTTCGAACCCTACAACTACAACAACTCGATTGCGGGCGGGTGGTGGTTCGCGGGCGATCCGGCGGCAAACTCCGGCCATAACCTGATCCTGTCCTATGGCGTGAACGGCCAGCCGACCTTTGCCCTCTACGACTCGAACGGCAACACGATGTTCAACTACAGCGGCGCGTCGGCCTTCGACGGCTTTGCGATCTGCGGCGGCACATTGACCGGCTCGAAGGTCACCTTCGGCTGCCCGGTGGTGGATTCGAGCGGAGCGACAGTGAAGGGCGCGCTTGCGGGAACGAGCGGGTCGATTGGCGGCTCGTCGCTTTCGGCCGGCGCATGCACGTCGGGGACGGCCAGCATCACGGGCGCAACGACGAGCATGGCGGTCGCGGTTTCCCCTGCCGCCGATCCCGGAAGCGGTTTTTCGTGGGAGGGCTTCGTCTCTTCGAGCGGGACGGTGACCGTGCGGGTGTGCGCGATTGCCGCAGGCACGCCCGCGTCGACCACCTACAACATCCGCGTGATCCAGTAGCGCGGGCTGTGTAGCGGCGGCTCCGAAGCATCGGGGCCGACATCCTGCTTAAAACCCTGCAGGCGGCGCAAATGCCCCAGAATTACTGGCGCGGCGTCTTTAGCGAATCCGACGGCACGCCCAGTTTCTCCCGCGTGGCCACGGCGGTGATTGTTGGCTTCGCGATGGGATGGATTACTTCGCTGGTGCGCATGAATCATCAGCTCCCCGATTTCGGTGGGCTTGTGTTGCTGATCGGCACGCTTTACGGCGTCAACAAATTCTCGGGGGCGCTGGGCTCCCGAGGC
>JASHSV010000243.1 GCA_030038535.1 Candidatus Acidiferrales bacterium | reverse complement strand
GAGGGCGCGGGAACGGCAACGATTCGCGTCGAGGGAGTGGGACGGCTGGGAGGCGCTGAGCACAGCGTGATTCCGGACCGGATTGAGACCGGAACGCTGCTGGCCGCCGTGGCGATCACAGGCGGCAAGGTACGGATCACGCGAGCGGAGGCGACGCACGTGGCGGCGGTGATCGCGAAACTGAGCGAAACGGGCGCGGCGATCGATACGTTTGAGCCGGGAACATTGTGCGTTGAGGGAAGCGGGCAGGCGGCTCCGGCGGACGTAACCACGCAGGAATATCCGGGCTTTCCAACGGACATGCAGGCGCAGTACATGGCGCTGGCAACGCAGGCAGACGGCACGTCGGTGATCACGGAAACGATTTTCGAGAACCGGTTCCTGCACGCGAGCGAAATGACGCGAATGGGCGCCGACATTGCGATCGAAGGACGGCGCGCCGTGGTGCGCGGGCCGTCGCGGCTGATGGGAACCGCGGTGATGGCATCGGATCTGCGGGCCAGCGCAGGGCTGGTGCTCGCGGCGCTGGTGGCGCGGGGCGAGACAGTGGTGGACCGCGTCTATCACATCGACCGCGGGTATGAACGGATTGAAGAAAAGCTGTCGAAACTGGGCGCCCGGATTCGCCGCGTTTCCTAGCCGGCGCGCGAACGCGAGACGATTCCCCTGCTCGGCCGTCCAAATCCTACGAACGAACTGCGGGGGTCGTGTAAGCATGCGAAGATCGTCGCTTTTGATGGTGTTCCTGCTGGGGTGCGCTGTCTGTGCCGGCGCACAGACGGCGCCGATTGATACGGACAGAGCGGCGAAGTATTTCGAAGAGGCGCGAAGCCTCTCCGCGGCGGATGGAGGACGGCTGTGGGGAGTGGCGCTCTACGGGCCGATGATGTTTGTCGATCCGGCGACGAGCGAAGTAGTGGCCAACCAGGCGGATGCGGAAGGAAAACTCAAGCGACAGGGCGCGGTGTGGACGGGAAGGCTGCCGGCGGAAGTCGCTGCGGCGAATACTTCGGCCGAATGGGCGGGTGTGCGCTGGACGATGATCCTGTGGCCGGTTCCGATCTATCCTCGCGACCGCGAGGCGCTGATGATGCACGAGTGCTTCCACCGCGTGCAGGCACAATTGGGACTGCCGGCACGCGATGCGTTGAACAGCCAGCTCGACACACGCGATGGCCGCATCTGGCTGGAGCTGGAATGGCGGGCGCTGGAGCTGGCGCTGGCGGAACCGGCCGACAAGAAAAAAAGACATCGGGCGATAACGGATGCGCTCCTTTTTCGCGCCTGGCGGCGGAACGTTTTTCCCGGAGCGGCGGAAAGAGAAGTCGCGCTGGAAATGAATGAAGGGCTGGCAGAATACACGGGCGAACGGCTGGCCAATCCGCTGCCGGCAGAAATGCGGGATGCGGCGCTTGCGGCGCTGCGCGGGGGGCCAAAGCGGAAGAGCTACGCGCGGTCGTTTGCGTATGTGTCCGGCCCGGCATATGGAGCGCTGCTGGATTTTGCGGCAGAGCCCGCCAGCGGACAGCCGTGGAGGAAAGGGTTGACGCCAGACTCGGATTTCGGAGCGCTGCTGGCCCGCGCGTACGGGATTACGCCCGCACAACCAACGGAAGAGGCGGTCAAGGCACGGCTGGCAGACTACAACGGCGGCGAACTCATTGCGCGCGAGACGGAGCGCGAGGAGCATGAGAAGGCAATTATTGCTGCGGCACGCGCGCGTTTTGTGGACGGTCCGGTGCTGCGGCTCCCGGTCGCCGGGAATTTTGGATATTCGTTTGATCCGAACAATGTGATTTCGCTCGATAGCGACCTGACGCTCTATACGCCGGCGAAGGTGTCCGACGAATGGGGCGTGCTCGAATGCAAGGATGGCGCGGTGCTGGTGCGGGAGAAAGGAATGATCGTGCGGGCGCAGATTCCCGCGCCTGCGAATGCACAGGAGCGTCCGCTGAAGCTCGACGGCTGCACGCTGGATCTCCATGCCGGCTGGGCGATCGCGCCCGGCGACCGAACCGGCGACTTTGTATTGAAACCCGCGCCCTGAGTCCGCGGCAAAAACTCGGAACGGCGTGAGCACTTGCCGCGTCCCTCGTGCTGGCGTAACGTGTGCGCCACGACGCGGGGGAATCCATGAGAGCGATACGCTGGTGCGTGGTTGCGCTGCTGATCTTGCCGGGGGTGTGGATGGCGCACGGAGAGGCCGACGGCCGGGAGTCCCGAAGCTTCGGGACGGATCGCGGCTACCACAGCGGAGCGGCGGGATCGCCGGAGGAGCTGCGGTCGCTCGCTTCGGAATACTACCGCTGGAGAACGGTGAATTACCCGGTGGAGACCAGCGACCAGGGACTACACACTCGCGACGCCGAACTCACGGACTACTCGGAAACGGCCATCGCGGAGCGGCGCGGGCATACGCGCGAACTGGTGGAACGCGTTCGCGCGATGGAAACGAGCGGCTGGCCCAAAGATGATCGCGCGGACTGGCTGCTATTCCGCGCGGAACTGGAGGGCACGGAGTTCTTCGACCGCGTGCTGGATTTCGAGCATACGAATCCGCAAACCTACGTGGACGAATGCTCGAATGCCATTTTTTCGCTGCTGAAGAAGGACTACGACACGCCGCGAAACCGCGCGCTTTCCGCTACCGCGCGGCTGCGGGCCATGCCCGCGATGCTGGAGAAGGGACGAAAGAACCTGCACAGCCCGGTGCGGCTGTACGCGCAACTGGCGATTGACTCCGCGCGGTCGATTGATCCGCTGCTGAACGAGAGCCTGATGACGCTGGCCGGCGATTTGTCGCCCGCCGAACGCGACGGACTGGTGCGTGCGCGCGACGCGGCGCTCGCGGCGATTCACGGCTACGCGGATTGGCTCGAAAAGGGTTCGCCGGGCATGGTCGAGTTCAAACCGATGGGCGAGGCCAACTACAACTACCTTCTGAAGCACGGTTATCTGCTGCCGCTCGATGCCGAACAAGTAGCCATGCTGGGGCAGGCGGAGCTGGCGCGCTATCGCGGGCTCGAATCGCTGCTGCCAGACCCATCGCTGGCGGATCCGAATCCTGCGCGCGCAAAATCCATTCCAGCGGACCAACAAGCGTTTCTCGCTGCATACCAGAGCCGCGAGGCGGAGATGATCCGGTTCTTGAAGGATCGAAGGCTCGTCACGCTGCCGCCGTATCTGGGACCGTTCCTGATCCGGCAGCTTCCGGAGGCGTTCAAGCCGACGAGCCCGGGCGGATTCATGAACGCGCCGGGCGTATATGACAAGGATGCGAGCGGGTTTTATTTCATTCCCACCTACGAGCCGAAGAGTCGCAATTTCTACATTCGCGCGGCGATCGAGGACCCGCGGCCGATCCTGGGGCACGAGGGAATACCGGGACACTTCCTGCAGATTTCCATCGCCAATCATCTGGATGACGAAATCCGGCGGCATCACGACGACGGCGTCTTTGTCGAGGGCTGGGCGCTGTATACGGAAGAAATGCTGATGCGCACGGGACTCTATCCGGAAAATTCTGCGGCGCAGGGACAAATCCTGCGGCTCTCGCGATATCGTGGGGCGCGAATCGGCGTGGATGTGAACCTGCACACGGGCAAATGGACGTTTGAGCAGGCGGTCCGATACTTCATGGAAGCAGGCGGGCTGGACCGTGAAGCGGCGGAGGGCGAAGCGGCGGGCGCGGCATCGTCGCCAACGCAGAAAATCACCTACATGGTCGGAAAATGGCAGATCATGAATCTGCTGGGCCGCTATCGCGACCAGCGGGGTCCGAATTTCCGGCTGGGCGATTTTCACGACCGGCTGATTTCGTACGGCAGCCTGCCACTTTCGGTGGTGACTTGGCTGATGCTGGATGATCCGAGCCCGCTCAACGCGGCTTTGCAATAAGGCGCGCGAGCATATCGGGGCGTGGAAAATCGGCCCGAGGCGGCAGCACGAATTCCGTCCCTAGGTCCTGAAACCCCATGAAGAAAACTCGGGATCGGTAGAGGCTAGGCCACGCCGTCAGGAGTGGCCTTCGCCGCCGCCGTGGCCAGGGGTTTGGCCCTGGCGCATTTTTTCGCGCTGCTCGCGGAGAATTGCCTTCCGCGAAAGGCGAATCTTGTTGCCCTCGATAGCCAGAACTTTCACCAGCACCTGGTCGCCTTCCTTCAACTCATCGCGGACGGCGCGGATGCGCTGCTCGGAAATTTCGCTGATATGGAGCAGGCCGTCGGTGCCGGGAAAAATCTCCACAAAGGCGCCGAACTCGGCGATGCGCGTGACGGTGCCGAGATAGGTTTTGCCGACCTCGGCGGTGGCGGTGATTTCGCGAATCAGTCGCACGGCCTCTTCGCCGGCCGGGCCGTCGGTGGAAAAGACGTGAACCTTGCCATCGTCCATGACGTCGATCTTGGCGCCAGTGGTTTCAGTGATGGAGCGGATTTTCTTGCCGCCGGGGCCGATGAGGTCGCGAATCTTGTCCACGGGAATCTGCAGCATGAACAAGCGCGGGGCGTAGGGCGAAAGCGCCGGACGCGGCTCGGTAATGGTTCCGGCCATGATCTCGAGGATTTCCAGGCGTGCTTTGCGGGCCTGGGCCAGCGCCTCGCGCATCATGGCAATGGTCACGCCGCTGACCTTGATGTCCATCTGCAGCGCGGTGATGCCCTTGCTAGTGCCGGCGACCTTGAAGTCCATGTCGCCGTAATGGTCTTCGGCGCCGGCGATGTCGGTGAGGATGGCATAGTCGGAGCCTTCCACGACGAGGCCCATGGCGATACCGGCGCAGGGCGCGCGGAGCGGCACGCCAGCGTCGAGCAAGGCGAGAGTGCCGGCGCAGACCGTGGCCATCGAAGAGGAGCCGTTGGACTCGAGAATGTCGGAAACGATGCGCATGGCGTAGGGGAACGTATCGTCGCCGGGGAGCAGACTGGCGATGGCGCGTTCGGCCAGCGCGCCGTGGCCGATTTCCCGGCGGCCGGGCCCGCGCATGAATTTGACCTCGCCGACGCTGAACGGCGGAAAGTTGTAATGGAGCATGAAGCGCTTGAAGGTATCGGTCTCGAAGAGCAGGTCGAGGCGCTGCATGTCTTCCTTGGTGCCCAGGGTGAGCGTGCCGAGGGCCTGCGTTTCGCCGCGAGTGAAAAGCGCAGAGCCGTGCGTGCGCGGCAGCACGCCGATTTCGCAGGTAATGGGACGAATCTGGTCAAAGGCGCGAGCGTCCGGACGGCGACGGCGGTGCAGCATGTCGTCGCGGAAGTAATGCTCGCGCAGGCGCTCGAAAGCCCGTCCGGCGAGCTTGCGCTTCTCGGCGTCTGCCGCGGGAATGGAATCGAAGATCTCCTTGGCGATGGAGTCGATCAGGCCGTAGCTTTCTTTCTTCGGGTGCCGGGCGGTGTCGAGCGCGTCGTGGAGCCGCTCGCCCCATTTTGTTTTGATTTCGCCGTACAGGGCTTCGTCAAACGCCGGGGGGGTGACTTCCACTTTCTTGACGTCCAGCTTGTCGTGCAGCTCGCGGATGGCGGCGATAATGCGGCGCGCCTCGCGATGGCCGAATTCGAGCGCGTCGGCCACGGTCTCTTCGCTGACTTCCACGGCCCCGGCTTCGACCATGACGATGGCCTCGTCGGATGCGACGACGACGATGTTCAGCGAACTCGTCTTCTGCTCCTCGTAGGTGGGATTGGCGATAAGTTTGCCGTCGAGCTGGCCGATGCGGACAGCGGCCACGGGCGTGTGAAACGGAAGATCGGAGCAGAAGGCCGCGGCAGAGGCCGCAGTGATGGCCACCATGTCCGGATCGTTCTGGCTGTCAGCAGAAAGCACCATGGCGATGACCTGCGTCTCGCGGTTCCAGCCTTCTGGAAAGAGCGGGCGCAGCGGACGGTCAATCATTCGCGAGGTGAGAATTTCGCGCTCAGAGGGACGCCCTTCGCGCTTGAAAAAGCCGCCGGGGATTTTGCCCGCGGAGTAGGTGTACTCGCGGTAGTCCACGGTGAGGGGGAGAAAATCCTTGTCGGTGGCTTTGGAATCCATACAGGCGGAGACGAGCACGACCGTGTCGCCATAGCGCGCCCAGATGGCGCCGTTGGCCTGCTTGGCCACGTGGCCGGTTTCGAGGGTCAGAGTACGTCCGCCCAATTCGAGAGATACTTGATGACGCATTTCGAGTTTTCCTTTTGTGGCGGCGGGCCCGGAGATGACCCGTGGCTGCGCCGCGCATTTTCGTTTTCAATTGACGGGAGACAGTGGGAAGGAGAGGCGGACTAAAGAGCGCGGTCATCGCCCCGGAAATACGGGGCCGCCCAGATTACACTTCGCCCACGAAGCCCAGCAGGGAGCGTGGAGCGGAGCGTCGTTGCGGGAGAACCGCAGAAGCCCGGTTGAAGGGCGCGCGGCTACTTGCGCAAGCTGAGGCGTTCGACAATCTCGCGATACCGTTCCGGGTCGCGGCGATTCAGGTAATCCAGCAAACGGCGGCGCTTGTTCACCATCATGATGAGCCCGCGCCGCGATGCATGATCTTTTCCGTGGGACTTCAGGTGGGCTGTCAGATAATTGATGCGTTCGCTGAGCAGCGCAATTTGAACTTCGGGAGAACCTGTGTCCTTGGCATGTTGCCGGTATTGCTCGATCAACGCGACCTTAGCATCCATCAACATGCCCCTCCCCCTGAACCGACTGACCCTCTCTCGTTCTTTCCGTCTTCACTCGTCCTTTTCAGTGTAACACAACAAAGCGAACAGAAAGCAAGGGGCAAGTTGAGAGACTTTCGGGCGCAGGGGACAGGCAAGTGGCCTGAGGCCAGCGATGGGTGGCAGCAAACGGCAGGCTCCCGCGCCCCGAGTGCGCCTCGCGCTATGGCTTTTCCTTCCGGATAAGCGAGAGGAATTCAGCGCGGGCGCGGGCATTCTCGCGGAATTCGCCGAGCATGGCGCTGGTGACGGTCTGGGAATGCTGCTTTTCGACGCCGCGCATGGCCATGCACAGGTGCCGCGCTTCAATCACCACGCCGACGCCGCGGGGCTCGAGGTGCTCCATCAGCGCATGGGCAATCTGGCTGGTAAGCCGTTCCTGCACCTGCAAACGGCGGGCAAACATATTGACCAGCCGCGGGATCTTGCTCAGACCCACGACCTTGCGATTGGGCAGATAGGCCACATGGCAGGTGCCGAAGAACGGCAGCAGGTGGTGCTCGCACAGACTGAAGAGCTCGACATCGCGCACGATTACCATTTCGTCGTACTGGACGTCGAAAAGCGCACCATTGAGCAGCTTCTCGATGTCCTGGTGATAGCCACTGGTGAGATGGCGAAGGGCCTTCTCGAAACGCTCGGGGGTGTGGCGCAGGCCCTGGCGGCCGGGATCGTCGCCGAGTTGGGCCAGGATGCGGCGCATGGCATCGGCGATGGATTCGATCTTGGGCTCTTTGTCGAGCACTTCTTCGGTGAATTTAGGCATCAGGGCTTCTCCCGGAATTCTCCCGCGTATTCAAAACTGTTGGCGCCGGTCTCTTCGAGGCCGACGGAGGCGAGGCGCGCGTGCGGGTAGGCGCGCAGACGGTCGTACACCACGCGGCAGATGTTTTCCGCCGTTGGCACGAGCGAACGGAAGGCAGGCACCTGTTCGTTCAGATAGACATGATCGAATTCGACGAGCACGTGGCGCTCGATAAAGGCGTCGAGATCGGCGAGGTTGGTGATCATCCCGGTGGAGGGATCAACGGGACCCGTGACGGCGACTTCGAGAACGTAGTTATGGCCGTGGCCGTGCTCGTTGGCGCACTTGCCATAGACGCGGCGGTTTTCCGCGGCCGACCAGCCCGGCTGGTGCAGCCGGTGCGAGGCGGAGAAGCGATAGCGGCGATGGAGAATTACGTTCATCCGGCAATGCTCGCGCGGCCGGTCATTGGCCGTTCCTGATGCAATCCACAAAGAGGTCGGGAGTTTCGTAGAGGCGCACGCGATGGAGCTGGCCCTGCCCTCTATGGTTGATTCGAGGCTCAAGGAGTTGCCAGATGGCCATGGCGATGGTTTCCGTGGTGGGTATTTTGCCGGCCAGCTCGGGGACCTCGTAATTGAGGAATCGGTGATCCATGCGGTCGAGGATTTCGCGCTGGAGGATGTCTTTCAGTTCTTTGAGATCGAGGACCATGCCCGTGCGCGGGTCGGGCTCGCCGGCGATGGTGACTTCGAGAACGTAGTTGTGTCCGTGGCCGTGCGGGTTATTGCATTTGCCGAAGATGCGGCGGTTCTCCTCCGGAGAGAGGGCAGGATTGTGGTAGAGATGCGAAGCGGAGAACTCGACTTTGCGTGTGAGATAGACCATTTCGGAAAGTTTCCGTCACGAACCGACCGGGTAGGTGCGTCCTTTCCAGGCTACTGTGCCGTTCGCGTGCCGCCAAGCGGAGGCCGCCAGCGCGGCGCAATAGAGAGCCATGCCTGGAACCCAATATAGGATGCTGGATTTCGGAAATCGATTCGCGGAGAGGCTACGATAGCAGGTCGCAACCCTGCTAAGCAGAAGCAGGCCCGCACCCCAAGAAAAGAGAGGATAAACGAAGGCAAGAGCGAGGCACGCCAATTCCGGGATAGGTAGAAGGCCCAAAAGCTCGGCCGCGGCGGCGAGCGGTGATGCGCCGACGAGAGGATATAGATTCTTGGTCCAGCCTTCCCACATCGCAGAAAAGCTGCGGTACATTCGCGTTTGTGCGATCTGGTCGCCCGGTGCGAAATAGAGAGCGAAGCCAGCGGCCTTCACCCGTCGCGCGAGGGCGACATCCTCAAGCACATCACCGGCGATGGCGCGGTGGCCACCAATGCCACGATATGCGTCACGGGAGATGAGTAGGTACTGACCATTGGCAGCGGCCACGGGCGAATTGGGATTGTTGACCTTCTCATAGGGATAGCGTAGCGAGAGACGCGAAAAAACGAACGGGATCATCGCACTTTCCCACCAGGTATCCAGACGCTGATCGGGCGAGTAGGAGACGAGCGCAGCGCCGCGGAGTTCCGCGTTCGAGAGTGCGTGAGCCGCAGAACCGGAAAGATGTCTCACATCGGCGTCGGTGAACAAGAGCCAATCGGTCGTGGCGTCCTGAGTGCCCAGCCAAGCCGCGTGGTTCTTTCCGATCCACCCGGAGGGAAGCGGACCAGCCTCGATGACCCGCAGCCGGGGGATCTCGGTGGCGAGCTGGGCCAGGATTTCAGCGGTGCGGTCGGAGGAGCCGTCGTTGACAACGCGGATTTCCGCAATTTCAGGCAGGGCGGCAAGAGAGCGGACGGCGGTTTCGATCGAATGCTCCTCGTTGCGAGCGGGTACGATGGCCGTGATGGTGGGGGAGGTGGGGGCGCTCATATCTGACGTCCGGCACAGCACCGAGGCATGAGACTATAATATACGACGTGACGCGAGAGGCCGTGATTCGAAACGCCATCAACGGGCTCGTGCTGGTCACCGCCGCGGGCGTGCTCTGGCTGTTCTTTTCGCCGCTCTACCGGGAGGCAGAGCCGACGCTGGCAGGAAAGAAGGCTCCGGCCTTCTCGTTTACGCTCGACGGGAAGCCGATGAAGCTCGACGACATGCGCGGCAAAGTGGTGGTGCTGAATTTTTGGGCTTCGTGGTGCCCGCCGTGTGTCGAAGAAACTCCTGCGCTCAACCGGCTGCAAGCGAAAATAGCGCCGCAGGGTGGCGTGGTGCTGGCGGTAAGCGAAGACGACAGCGAGCAAAATTACGAAAAGTTTTTGCGCGAGCAGAACGTGAGTTTCCCCACGTGGCGCGACCCCGAGCAGAAGATCAACCTGGAATACGGCACGACCATCTTTCCGGAAACCTACATTATCGACCGCGACGGTAAGATCGCCCGCAAGGTAATCGGCCCCCAGGAATGGGACCGGGGCGACAATTACGCCCTCCTCGAATCCCTGCTACAAAAACAATAGGTCTCACCGGGAGCCAACTCCATCCGCCGAAGGCCGTGCTGGCGTGCCCTGCCCCCGGAACGGCGCGGAATGAGACTTCGAGCTAAAGCGCTGAGACAAACGGCGTGTCAACCTGAGACGCTTTCCGAAAGCAGAAAATGTCAGTTTGTCTAACACATTCACAATAATAGAGTTATGAGTGAGGCTGGGGCTGTCCGGTTTGGAGGGGGGCTTGCTTTATCCGCTCTGGCCGCTCTCTATTCGGGAGCCTTCAGCCCGGGGCACGGCCAGCCGCCGGCATGTGGCACTCAAAAGCGCCGGCGGGCACGAGGACAGGAAACTCAGTGCAACAGAAAGACGCGGTCGCGAATCCTCCTCTCCCCAAGGCCTCAGCAGCCGCCGGATTGGCAGCGTTGTTCCCCGACTCAACGGCGGTGCGAATCCCGGTGCGGATCACGGTGTTGCGAGGAGATGCGCGGGCGCTGGCGGAGCGCACGGTAATCGAATATGGGACGGCGCGCGAGGTCCTGTTCGATTCCCTGCTCCCGCTGGAGTTTGAGGACCGCATACAAATCGAGAATTCGGACAGCTCACTCCAGGCCGAAGCAACGGTGGTGGCCGTGCAGTACGACGGCCGGCGCAAAGCCATTGCCGCGCGGTTCCTGAATCCGGTGAGCAACTGGATCATCAAGCCATGAGCACAAAAAGCAGCACGCCCTCAGGGGGCGCAACGATGACGATTCCCGCGACGGAGAAGGCGGACGGATCTCCGCAGCGGTGGGTCGAGGCGCAGCTCGTCTTTCCGGTGTACCGGGCGATGGCAGAGCAGTTCAATCTGCCCGGGCCGCCATGCCGGATCGAGGATCTGACCGGACCCGACCGGTGCGAGGAAATCCTGCGGGCCGCGCGTACGTGGTTCGACGAGATGGACGAACAAACCGCGGTGAACCAGGTGCGGCAGCTTCTGCAGGCCAACTATGCAGCCGCGGAGCGGAACCTGCGGGCGTTCGCACTCCGGCTGCTGCGGAAGGGGGCCAAGAAGCCCGCGGACCGCAGCAAAGTGGATTTCGTAATTGTGCAGTATTTCGCCGCGACGGCCCCGCAGAACGTGGCCACGCGCGACGTTTCCTATGCGGACACCGCGCAGGTGCTTCGGCCGATTCTGGGAACGGTTTCCCCCATCGCGCCGGAAGCGCTGCAGCCTCTGGAGACCATTCTGGAAGCTGCGCGGTTGGCCGGGAGCCTCTCCGAACTGCTGCATTCGAACCTGCTGCAGCAGGGACACCAAATCAAGGACAGCATGGGCGACGGCTTTTACCGGCCGGAGGCGCTCGTGGCGTTCTGCCGCTTCAATTACCTGCTGCGCCGGTCGTTTATCCGGCTGTCGCACGCGGACCTGCGGGTGACGCGCGACGCGCTCTGCCAACTCGAGGGCTGCGGAGTGACCCGCGTGGATTGCCGCGCGGCGGGACTGAGCGCGGCGGAGCCGGTGGCCGAGCTGCACCGCATTTGCAGCGATTGGAAACACCCGTTCCGCGCCGAGTTCAGCGAATACTCGATTCCGACAATGCTGGAGCGGCTAATCGCACTGCGCGCTGCAGCGGAAGCTGCGCTCGCCGGAGTGGCCAGCAAAGCGCCAGCCGAAGCAGAGAAATCGCAGGAAGCCGTGCACGCGCCGGAGGCTGGATCGGAAAAAGACCCCGAGCAGGACCTCTCCGTGCAGCTCAATCCTGGCCCGCGTGTGGGACAGCCGCAAAGCTCCCATCGCGGCGCAACCCCGCCACGCCCGGCATTCCGTTCCGTGCTGGCACTTGCAGAACCGCCGGCAAAGGCTGTGGCCGAGAGCCGGGCCCCGGCACCAACGGAAGCGCCGCGCAAGCCCACATTCCGCGTAGCCGATGCGGCCAACGAGCCGCCTAAGATGCCGCTCAAACCGGTGGCTCCGATTGTCAATACCCCCAGTGCGCCGGCCAAGGCCGCGGAAACGGCAACGGCGCCCTCGAACGGGACCGAGACGCTCCCGCAGGAAATCACGGAGACGGACGTGGAGAACTGCTCGGAGAAAGTGTGGGAACAGCTCATCTCCGCGCCCCGCGACCGGGGACGTTCGATGAGCACGATCCACATCGACGGGGTGAAGTTGCTGCTCTCGTCGTGGGAAGTGGCGGCATTCGTGAGCGATAACGGCCCGACCGCGAAAGACATTCGCCGCGCGGTAGTGGTGCGCGCACTGCTCGCTGCATCGCTCGAGAACCATGTGGCGAAGGGAAATCGTGGGCGCGTGGCTTCAGCACTCAGCCTGGCCGCGAACGAAATGAACCGGCTGCAGGGAGCAGTGGAGAAAGCCAAGAGCGCAAAGCAGACGGAAGGCGCCGTGAACCTGGCCATGACGGCGAAACGGCTGCTCGCCTTCGTCGAGCAGGCCGGCGATTTGCGCGTCTGAGCCTTTGCGGCGGAGTTGGCAGAGGACCCCGTGGAAACGAACACCCTGCTCATCGTTGCGGACGAGCCAGAGTTCGGCCGGCAACTTACGGCCCGCTGGCAAACCGAGCCGCGCGTGCCCGCACTCACGCAAGTGTCCAGCGATTTGTGGAACCCCGCAAGCGCCTCGGCCTATGACCTCCTGATCCTTGGGCCGCTTGCGCCCCATCGCGCCTTGAGCGTGCGGGAGTCCCTGGGGACGGCGGGAGTAGCGGTGCTGGCTGTGGTCGAAAATGAACGCGAGGCTGCCGAAGTTCAATCCCGCGATCCTGCGGGGCTGGTGGTGCACAGGCAAAACGACTGGGCGAGCGTAATCGTCCTGCTAGCGGGACAGATTCTGCGACGCACCGCCGCGCAACGCCGGGCCGAAGCCGCCGAGAACGTCGCCAAGGTGCTACAGAGGCGGGCGGCGCTCGGGCGCTACATGCTGGAGATGCGTCCGGCGCTCAACAACGCGCTCACCTCGGCGCTCGGGAATGCAGACCTGCTGCTGCTGGAATCGACGGGGCTGCGCGGCGAGTCGCTCGACCGTGTGCGCACCCTGCACTGTATGATCTTGAGAATGAACGAGATGATGCAACGATTCTCATCGCTGGCCAGCGAACTCCAGCTAATTGAGAAGCCGTCGCAAAGTGAGACGGAGGAGGAGTTCGGCGGTCTGATGGCCGGCGCGAGTGCTTCAGCTGATGTTTTGTAAGCTGTTGACAGTAAATCGTTTAGGCGAGTCTCAAAATTGGATTTGGGCAGATGGGCTTGGCCACCCGGTTGCTTAATGGAGTGAGGAGATTGTCCCCCGGCAGGCCAGTAAAGGAGTGACGCGGTAGCAAGCGGTATGGCTGACGAGCAGAGCAACGGAGCGAATGGGCACGAGTTCCTCGTAGTGTCCCCCAACGAGGAAGTCTCCGTCGCGGCAGAGCCCACCAATGAACGGCAGTACTGCGTGTTCCGTTCGGGGCGCGAGCGGTTTTCGCTGACCGTTTTGGACGTGGAAGAGGTGGTGGATTGGCCGCGGGTGACGCGTGTGCCGCTGGGGCCTCCGTTCCTGATGGGCGTGTTCAACCTGCGGGGCTCGATTGTGGCCGTGATCGACATCGCCTTCACGGAAGGGCGCCGGCCGGGCCTACTGCCCAAACACGTGGTGGTGACGAGGATCCGTGGCGAAAACGGGGACGAGGATTTGCAGCTCGGCATTGCTTCGGACGAAGTGATCGGGACCTACACCTTGGGCCCCGAAGCGCTGCTAGACGAGGCTCCGCCCGATGTTCCACATTGCTGTGCGATGCTGCGCCACGACGACCGTCTGGCGCTGGCCATCGATCTGCGACGATTGCTCGAGGTGTATCCGGTTCCGGTGATTTAGACGAGAGGTCCGCCCCACAGGGCGAACGAAAGGAATTTGGAGGTAGCCATGAAAGGTCGTCTGTCGAATACGGTGTGGATGCTGACGTTCTGGGTCTTCGCCGCGCTGGTGACGGTGCTCGGGCTGAGCTACGGCGCGGGAGCGAGATCGAACGGAGCAGCGCCATTTGATTTCACGGCGCTGCCGAGCACGGCGGCGGCGGAACTGCTCGTCGCGATCGTTCTGTGCCTGGGCACGGGAGTGCTGTGCCTCCGCCTGCTGGGCTCGCGCGTGCTGGACCCGGTGCGGGAAATCGCCGAGTTCTCCGAGCGCGTGGCTGCCGGTGACACAAAGGCGCGTGTCGAAGTAGACGCGGACAATGAATTCGGTGCCATCGCCGAAAACCTGAACCGCGGCGCCCTGCGCATGGGCGGGAACGGCAAACCGGAGGGCCTGGAAGGCTTACAGCGCAGCATTTCCGACCTGCTGCAAGTGATCAGCCAGGCGGGCCGCGGCGACCTGACGGTGCGGGCGAAGACAACGACTGATTCACTGGGCAACGTGGTTGAGTCCGTGAACTCCATGCTGGGCAACTACACCACAGTCATCGAGCGCGCGCGCAAGTCCGCCATGGACGTGATGGCCAGCGTGAACAGCATTCTGGTGTCGGCGGAAGAGATGACCAGCGGCGCTTCGCAGCAGGACCACGAAATTACCAACACCTCGTCGGCCGTGGAAGAGCTGACCGTATCCATGAAACAGGTGTCCAACAACGCGGAAGCCTCGGCGGAAGCCGCCCGGCGCGCGCTGGACGCCGCCGAGCAGGGCAACCGCGCCGTGCGCGATACGCTGGACGGCATGCAGCGAATCCGCGTGTCGGTGCAGGCGAGCGCAAAGAAGATCAAGTCGCTGGGCGACCGGTCGCTGGAAATCAGCGAAATCATCAACGTAATCAATGACATCACCGAGCAGACCAACCTGCTGGCGCTGAACGCAGCCATCGAGGCGGCGCGCGCGGGCGAGGCAGGACGCGGATTCGCGGTGGTTGCCGACGAGGTGCGCAAGCTCGCAGAACATTCCCGCAGCGCCACGAAAGACATCGCCGCGCTCATCAAGGCGATCCAGGCGGAGACGAACGAAGCGGTGGTGGTGATGGAAGAGGGCACGCGCGAGGTGGAAGGCGGCGCAAGCCTGGCGGATCAGGCCGGAAAAGCGCTGGAAGCTATTTCCTCCGTGGTGCGCCAATCGGCCGAGCTGGTGCAGGAAATCTCGCTGGCCTCCAAGCAACAGGTGCGGGGCACGGAAGGCGTCGCGCACGCCATGCAGATCATCTCCAGCATCACGCGGCAGACTTCACAGGGCTCACGACAGACGGTGAGTACGGTCGGCCACCTCGTGAAACTCTCCGAGCAACTCAACGAGGCGCTCTCCCAGTTCCGCTGCCCGGCCCGCGCCGAAACACCTGTTGAGATGGGAACGCCCGAGCCGGTAGCGGCGCACCGCTAACCGGGAAGGTCCATACCCGCCGGGGCGCCGACCGCAGCGGCCGCCCCTGCCAGGCGAGAGCTAAGGCGTGAACACGGAAACCGAACTCGACGAGCTCCGGGCGCTGGTGGAACGCCGCGCCGGCATCCATCTGGACGAGACCCGCGACCGCTTTCTAGCGGCGCGCGTTCGCGAGCACATGCAGGAGCGCGGAATCACGAGCTCGAGCGATCTGCTGGGACGCGTGCGGCGGTCGAACTTCGAGTACGAAGCGCTGCTGGAGCGGCTGCTGACGCAGGAAACCTCCTTTTTCCGCTATCCCTCCGTGTTCGCCGCCCTGCGCAACACAATTCTGAAGGAAATGCACGCGCGGAAATTCTGGGAAAACCCGCGAACGCTGCGCGTGTGGAGCGCGGGATGCGCCACCGGCGAAGAGGCCTATTCGATTGCCATCACCATCGCCGATGCGCTCATGTTCGTGGAGGCATGGGAGATTGAAATCCTGGCGACGGACATCAGCGCAGCGGCCCTCCGGCACGCGGAACGGGCGGTCTATTCGCGGCGCGAGCTCGAGGCGCTGACGCCGGAACAGCTCGAAACGCATTTTGCGCGCGTGACCGGAACCGACCAATGGCAGGTGCGTCCGCGCATCCGAAAAATGGTGCGGTTCGCACCCATGAATCTGGCCGAGCCGGTGTACGCAGGGCGCATGGATTTGGTCTTTTGCATGAACGTGATGATTTACTTCACTGAAGAACGCCGCAACGCGCTCCTGCGCGGGTTCTGCGACACGTTGAATCCCGGCGGCTACCTGGTGCTGGGGCACGCGGAGTCGCTGGCGAAGTGCCCGGTGAAGCTGGAAAGCTGCCGTCACGGCGATTCTTTGCTCTACCGTAAGCCGCTGGCGGTGGTGAAGGAAGCCGCACCCGCCGTGGCGCTGGAGAAATCGCTGTGAGCGCCCCGGAACAATTCACGCTTGACCAGTTCCTGGAAAGCGCCTCGGAGCGCCTGCAATTCCTGCGCGAATATTCGTCGCTGGTACAGGAAGCGGCACCGCGGCACGAAGAAGTGGAGAAGCTCTACGAGGCGGCGCACTGGCTGGCGGGAACCGCGGCGGAGCAGGGATTTCCGCTGTTCAGCGAGATCGGCGCCCGCATGGCGCACGTCTTCCAGTACGCGCTGCACGCCGAACTGCCGCCGGAATCTCACGGGCCGCTCGTGGAATTCCTGGCCGACGCCATTACAGTGCTCGAAGGCGATCTAATGCAGATTTACGCCGAGCAAACCGAGACGGCGGAAGACGTCGATACGTTTAAGCGGCGGTATTCGTTTGCGTTCGCGCAGCCCGCGGTTCACGAAGCGGCCCCGCGGACCGCAGCCTTACCCGAGCCCAGCTACTCCGAGCCGCCGGAGGAAATCGCCCTCGCGCCCGCCGGCCAGTCGCCCGAAGCGCTTCCGGAGGATGAGGACGTCCCCGCCGAGGTGCTGGAATTCTTTGTGCCCGAAGCCGACGAGCACCTTCAGGCGGTGACGGAGTGCCTACTGGCCATCGAATCCGCGGTCACCGCGGAAAATGTGCACAAGCTGTTCCGCGCCATGCACACCATCAAGGGATCGGCGGCGCAGGTGGGCCTCCGGCGCGTGTCTGCCGTGGCGCACCGCATGGAGGATTTGGTCGGACGGATTCGCGACGGCAGCCTGCGCGCCACTCCGGAAGTGGTGGACCTGTGCCTCGAGTCGGTGGACGTGCTCAAGAAGAGCGTTCACCGGCAGTGGCCGGATGAAGAGACAGCCAGGGCCGGGATGCAGGCCATCGTCGAACGGCTGGCGCCCTATGCGCCGCGCGAAGCGGAAGCCGCAGCGGCTTCGGAGATCGCAGCGCCTGTCGGTGAGCCCGCCGCAGAGGCTGCGAGCGAACCGGCGTCTTCTCCCGCAGTGGCCACCAAGCGCCGCGCGGCAGTGGCCGTGCCGGGCGGAAAGTCGGTGCGCATTGCGCTCGACCGTCTGGACCGCATGATGAACGCGGTGGGCGAGCTCGTCATCAACCGCACGCGCATGGTCGGGCACATGGCCGAGCTCGAAAAACTGGTGGAGGTGCTGAACTTCTCGAAGTCGCGGCTGGTGGGCAAAATCGACGACTTCCAGGAAAAGCATGAATTCCAATTGTTGAAGCGCAGCGGCCCGGCCGGCGGCCCCTTCGGCAACGGAAACGGCCACAGGAACGGGCCACACGCCAAGAGCGCGAGCGGCACCGGCGCGGCGCTCGCGGGGCGGAACGTCGGCGCGAACGGGACTGAAGAGTTCAGCGACCTGGAGATGGACCGCTACGACGACTTCAACATCTTGTCGCGGTCGCTGACGGAAATTTCGGCCGACGTGAACGAAGTGTTGTCGCAGCTCGACGGCTTCCTGGGCCGCGTGGAAGGCGACATCGGCGAGTTTACCAAGCTGGCGCACAGCCTGCAGGACGAAATCACCCAGGCCCGCATGGTGCCCATCGGCAACCTGAGCACGCGGCTCTCGAGGACCGTGCGCGAAGCGGCCAAGGAAACCGGGCGGCTGGTGGACTTCGAGTTGGAAGGCGAAGCCACCGAGCTCGACAACAACATCATTCAGCAGCTCGCGGATCCGCTGGTGCACCTGGTGCGCAACGCCGTGGCCCACGGAATCGAGGATCCGGAGGCGCGGCGCGCGGCGGGGAAATTGGAGCGCGGCCGCGTAACCCTGCGCGCCTATCATCGCGGCAACCATATCTTCCTGGATGTGCAGGACGACGGGCGCGGAATCGACTACGAGCGAGTACGCGAGCGCGCGGTGGAAGCGAGCCTGGTGTCTCCCGAAGTGGCGCACAAGCTGGGCGATCGCGAGCTGCGCGACATCCTGTTCCATCCCGGATTTTCGACCGCGTCGAGCCAGACCGAATTGGCCGGCCGGGGAGTCGGGCTGGACGTGGTGAAGGCCAACGTGGCCGCGCTCAACGGCGAAATCGACGTGCGGTCGGAGCCGGGCGCGGGCTGCTTCTTTTCACTGAAAGTCCCGCTCACGCTGATCATCTCGCAGGCGCTCTTTGTGCGCTGCTCGACATCCACTTTTGCGTTCCCGCTGTCGATGGTGGAGGAGATCCGCCGGATCAAGCCGGAAGAAATCGAGGAAGTGGGCGGAAAGCTTTACACGAGAGTACGGGATCTGATTACGGAAATCGTACGCCTGGATTCCCAGTTGGAGCTGACGCCGGTCGAAGCGGCCAACGGCTACTACAAGCTCGTATTAATCCGTGTGGCCAACCGGCAGGTGGGCATCGTCGTCGAGGAAGTGTTGGGCAAGGACGAAATCGTGATCAAAAGCCTGGGCAGCTACCTGCGCCGCGTCAAGCTGTTCCCGGGCGCGACCATCGCTCCGGACGGCAGCCTGATCCTGCTGATCGATCTGAACCGGCTGGTGGACGCGGGCGCGCCGGAACGGCGTGCGCTGGGCCCGGCGGCAGCGGGAATCGCGCGCGTATTCGCGCCGGGCGCGGCGGCGGTGGCGGCGGGCTCGATTCCAGGCGAAGCGACGGACGCGATCCGCGACGAAAAAGTCGTGCTGGTGACCGACGACTCCATCAGCGTGCGCAAGTTCGTGGGCCGGATGCTGGAGAAGGCCGGCTACCGTGTGAAGCTCGCCTCGGACGGGCTGGAAGCGGCGGAAGTGGCGGCGCAGAGCGGCTGCCACCTGATCCTGACGGACATCGAGATGCCGCGCATGAACGGCTACGAGCTGATGGCGCACCTGCGGCAAGACCCGTCAACCAAGCGGATTCCGGTGATGGTGCTGACCTCCCGCGCGGGAGCGAAACACAAGGAGCGCGCGATGAAGGAAGGCGCGGCCGCCTTCCTCACCAAGCCGGTACAGGAAGAGCAGCTGCTGGCGGCCGTGACGGAATTGATTGGAGAATCTTCGGCGGACAGCCGCGCAGCGCGGCTGGCGCCGGTGCGGTAGACGGCGATGAGCGGCAACGGAACACAAATCCGGGTGCTCGTGGTGGACGATTCGGCCTTCATGCAGAAGGTGCTGGGCGGAATCATCGGCACCGATCCGCAGATGACGGTGGTGGGAGTGGCCTCAGACGGCCGCGAGGCCGTAAGCCAGGCGGAATCGCTGCGTCCCGACGTCATTACCATGGACATCAATATGCCGGTAATGGACGGGCTGCAAGCCACCGAACACATCATGACGCGCAACCCGCGACCCATCGTGGTGGTCAGCTCGGAGTCACGCGAAGGGGCGCATGGAACGCTTCGCGCGCTGGAACTGGGCGCGGTGGATTTTGTGGCCAAGCCCTCGGCCGCCATCGATCTGGACATGGGAACGGTGCGCGACGAATTATTGAGGAAAATCCGCATGGCCTCGAAGGTGCGCGTGGTGCGCACCGCTTCCCGGACGAAAGTGACCATGGACCCCGCTGGAACGGGGAAGACGTTGATCCAGCCCGCGCCGCAGCTTCCTTCCTTGCACTCGCTGGAGGGCACGGACAAGTTCCCGGTGGTGGTGGTGGCCGCGTCGACGGGTGGCCCGGCCACCGTAATGCAAATCCTGCCCCGGCTGCCGAAAGATTTTCCAGCGGCGATTCTGTTGGTTCAGCACATGCCCGCTGCGTTTACCGCGCAGTACGGCCAGCAGCTTGCCGAGCGCGCGAAGATGAAAGTGAAGGAAGCCACGCACCAGGAAACGATCCAGCCTGGAACGATTTACGTGTGTCCCGGCTCGCATCACATGCGCATTTCCCCGGCCGGGCGCATCCAGCTCGACGACGGGCCGCGCATCTCCGGTTACCGCCCCTGCGCCGACCTGACGATGGACTCGACAGCTTTGTACGCCGGGCCGATGGCGCTCGGCGTGGTGCTCACCGGCATGGGCGGCGACGCCGCGCAGGGCGTGCGCACGATCAAGAAGGGCGGTGGCTACGTAATCGCGCAGGACGAAGCGACCTCCACAATTTTCGGCATGCCCGCAGAGGCGATCAAAACCGGCGTCGTGGACAAAGTTCTCCCGGCGGACGAGATTTCAGACGGCATCGTGCACCGCGTGCTGGAACTACTGGCTGTCCCGCACAGGAGCCGGTCATGAATCGCGCGGGGCATCTGCCGGCCAAGCCCGTTGCGGCCCAGAAGCAGGAACCCGTGATCGTGTTCGTTGCCGGGGGGTCGCAGATGGCTATCCCTGCCGGCGCTTTGCACGAAATACGCAGCACAGACAGCCTGGCGGGCGAAGCGGCAATGCTGCAACAGGCCGAATTTCCATGGGTGCGGCACACCATCGAGCGCGGAGGCACCACGCATTACGTGGTGAGCGTAGGCAGCTTCTTCGGACTGCCGCGGACCCGTCCTTCACTGGTGCTGGTGCTGCGCGGCGTGCGTTGCGCGCTGCTGGTGGACCGCATCGAGCGCATGGACGCGCTCTCGTCGATTTACGCGCTGCCACGGGCTTTTCAGGGTGAGGAGCGTAGATGGTATCTCGGGCTGGCGCTGTTTGAGGACGGCGCCGTGCCGATGCTGAATCCGCATGGCCTGCTGACCGCCGAGCACTTGGAAAAGCTGGACGCGCGCGCGGTAGCCGGAGCGGTGCCCGCGTGAGCCCCATGAGCGAATTGCCGGAAACCAACTATGTGCTGCTCCGGCTGGGCGCCGCGCGGCAGGATCGCTTTGCGCTGCCCGCGGACGCGGTGGAGGAACTGGCGAGCGCGAGCCGGCTGGACAAATTTCCGCACACGACCCCCGGCCTGGAAGGCGTGATTGTGCGCCGGAAGCGCGTGCTGGCCGTTCGCGATGTGGCCCGTGTGTTGACGGGCCGGGCGCTGCTGGTCCATCGCTTCTACCTGATCGTGCGGCGGCGTTACGGGACAGCCGCCGAGCTCGAGGCCATTCCCGTCTCGGGCGATTGCGAGCTGATTGGCGGCGTCATTCCTATTCCGCGCACCGACGACGCTCCCGAATATTTCGCAGGCAGCATAGATTTGGCAGGAGAGAAGATTCCGTTGCTGGACCTCGAAAAACTTGCTGCTGCCGCGCCCGCCGGCCAGTTTGCCGGGAGCCGCGCATGAGCACAGCCGCAGCCACACCCGTGCGCGTGATGCTGATCGACAGCAACGTGCTGTTTTCCCGCCGGCTGACCGACGCGCTGCGCCGTGAAGGGCTGGAGGTGGTGCATGCCAGCCAGAGCGCCTATGCCCTGACCATGCTGGAGTGGAACACGCCCGCGGCAATCCTGTGCGCCACGAATCTGCGTGAGATGGGAGCCTTCGAAATCGCGCCGCTGCTTCGCGCCGACCCGAAGACGGAGAAGATTCCGCTAATTGCCATCAGCTCGGGCGACTCCTCAGCGCTGATGGAAGCCTTCCGAGCTGGCTGCGACGAATGCGTGGATCGCCGCCGGCCGCCCGAGGAGATCGCTGCCCATGTGCGCAACCTGCTGCTGAGCCGGCAGGAGGGATTCCAGCCCACGCAAATGCTGCCGGGATCGGACACCAGCCTCTCCGGAAGCCTCGAGCATCACGACCTGCCGGGCGTGCTGCAAATGCTCGGACAGGCGCGGCAGACCGGCGCACTGCACATCAACGCGGCGGGAGTGGACGGCATCATTTTTTTCGACGCCGGCGAGATCACCCACGCGGAGTGTGACGCTCTGTTCGGCGACGAGGCCGTAATTCACATTCTGAAGGTGTGCCAGGGAGCGCCTTCGGGTGTTTACAAATTTGCCTACGGGTCGGCGGCGCTGCATCGCACCGTGCTGCGTTCTGCCACTGACCTTTTGCTGGATGCCATGCGCGAATTCGACGAGGCCGAACGAGACAATACCAGCCAGGAGAAAGTATGAGCGACACACCTGTGGCCACGGCGGTTCAGGCGCCGACCATTTATTTCATTGACGACAGCGCGACCATGCGCGAAGTGATCAAGATCGCCTTCCGGAAGGAAAACATCCAGGTGGTCACTTGCCCCAGCGTTTCGGCGGCCATCGAGCAGTTCGGCACCGTGAAACCAGACGCAGTGATCAGCGACGTGATCATGCCGGACCGCGACGGCTATGAACTCTGCACCTACATCAAGGGCCATGCCGAGCTCGGAAAGACGCCGGTGATTCTGATGTCGGGAGTGGTAAATCGCGCTGTGGCGGAGAAAGCCACGGTGGTGGGCGCGAACGAGCTTCTGCGCAAACCCTTCCAGCCGCAGGAACTGGTGGCCCGCGTCAAGAAACTTTTGCCCGGAACAGGAGGGCAGCTCGAATCGCAGGCCCCGGAAACAGCATCCGCAGTGGCGCCGGGCACGGCCTCCGCGCCGGCAGCGGCCGGAATGAACGGGCTGGAAAAGCTGTTTAGCCCGCCGGCGGCTGCCGCATCCGGTCTTCCGGCAAAACTGCATGCACCACCCGCTCCGGCGCCGACAACGCAGGCGCCGCCTTCGTCTGCGCCGGCCGCGCCGAAAGCCCCTGCGGCGCCCGCCCCGAAAACTCCCGCAGCGCCGCCAGCTGCTCCCTTTTCCACACCTGCGAGCGCTCCTGCGGCTCCGGCAAACCCGGCGCCATCGGCCCCTGCGGCGGCGCGTGGCGCGGCGCCCGTGGACGTGCAACGACTGCGTTTCGAAATTCAGCGCCTCGAGCTGCTGGTTAAGAAACTGCAATCGGAGCTGGAGGCGGAACGGCAGTACTGCCAGGCGCTGGAAGCGCATCTTCGTACGCTCGAAGGGGCAGTTTAGAGCAGAGGAGAGGAACGACCATGCCGGCCACACTGATCACCGGTAAGGAGCGAGTCGGGCTGCGGCTGCGCATCGAAGCGCGGGGAATGGATGGGTGCGGGCAGCCGTTCGAGCACCGCGGTACAACTGTCGAAATTCATCGCGAGGGAGCGCTGGTGGAAATGCCCACGGCTGCGGGATCGTTTGCGCCCGGCCAGGTGTTCACCGTACGACGCCAGCATAGCGAGCAGGAGTGGCTGGAAGCCCGGGCCCGGGTGCTTGGCCTAGTGGACGCGCAGGAAAATTCGCGGCTCTACAACCTGGAACTCATGCCCGGCGGCGAGGATTTCTGGGCCATTGAATTCCCTGCGAGCGCCGACCCCGTGCAGGCCGTAGCGTGCATGCTGCTGGAATGCTGCTTCTGCCGGCGGCGCGAAGTGATCTACACAACAGAACGCGACATGCTGTGTTTCAACACGCAGAAAGGCATCGCGCGCAGGTGCGCCTCGTGCGAGACGCCCACCATCTGGATCCAATCGCTCGATGAGGACCCGGCACAACCCTCGAACGGCTCGACCGGTTCGAATCTGATTGGACAACCGGCCCAAAGCCACGATCGGCAAGCAGCGCCGCGTTTCCACACGCGGCTGACGGCATGCGTGCGCCCGGCCGGAGGCGGCCTGGAGCTGGCGGTCTGCGAAAATATGTCGCGCGGCGGGCTGTGTTTCCGCACACGCCGGCGCTACTCGGAAAACGACATTCTCGAGGTTGCCGTGCCGTATACGAAGGGCGCTGCGAATATCTTTGTCCCCGCACGCGTGATTTATGTCCAGGAAGTTCTCAGCGCCGGGCTGCACCGCCACGGCGCCGCCTACCTGCGCAGTACCTCCGGGGATAACGACGAGAATTAGGCTTTTCAGGGCAATCGCCGCGCGGGGCTTCGCGGCGAGTGGAGCCCAGTCGGCGCGGCTCGGCCATTCGCCTTCAGCAACATCTTCTCTCTCGAACGGCTTCGGACGCACCGCGCCTGTTTCTTTGGCAAGGTCGCGATGATTCACGCCGCGCCCCGGCACCCCCCCTTGCCTTTCGCTCTCGCGCAGCGTAGAAAAATAGCGGTCCATGCCCGGACTGCGAAGAGGGAGAGGAGCGATGATTCGACCCATGCTACGAGGAGTTGCGCTGGCGTGCGCCGCGCTCATCATCGCCGGAGCGGTGTGGTTGCCGGTGCGCGCACAAGCGCCCGCGAGCGGCGGCGAAGGGGCGGTTTACACCTATGTCGCGCAATGGGGAGTTCCACGGCCACTGTGGAGCAATATCGAAAAATTCTTCAAGGACGCTGAGCCCGCGCTCAACACACTCATGACGGACGGCACTATTGTGGCCTGGGGCAATGGCCGGAATTGGACCCATGACGAGAGCGGATGGACCCATGCAAATTGGGTGACGGCCACCAGCTTTGAGAAAATCAAGCGCGCCCTCGACACAATTCACGGCGCACTGCCGCAGCCCACCGCGTTCTCCACTTCGAAACACACGGACTTGATGCTGCGCGCCACAATCCGTGGCACCAAGCCAGGAGCTTCCGGCACAGGAATGCTCTGGGTGGCCAGCTACCAGGTGAAACCGGACCAGATGGAAGAATTCGGGAGGCTGTTTGAGAACGACATCAAGCCGCTTTTCGAGGAACAGATTGCAGCGGGTTCGATTCTCTCCTACTCGCTGAATTTCGAGGCCATTCACTCCGGGCCGACAAACAGCGTATCCATTGCCTACGTTCTGCCAAACGCCGCGGCCATCGACAAATTCCAAGCCGCGCTCGAAGCCTTTGGAGCGAAGCATCCCGACACGGCCCCGGCAATGCAGGCCACTATGGACTTCACCGCGCACCGCGATTACGTGTACGAGCTGATTAATTTCGCGCAGAAATAGAACATGTCGGGAGCGGCCGGCACAGCGCCCGGCGCCCGACCGCTACCTCGGTTTCCACAGACCGATCATGCTGCCTTTCGGATCGGCCATCCACACGAATGTCCCGGTGGGAATTTCAACGGGTGGCACGAGGGTTTTTCCGCAGAGCCCCGCCGCACGCTCCAGATAAGCCTTCACGTCATTCACCTGCACGTGAACGGTCACGAAGTGGTGCAGTTCGTGACCCAGCGCGACCATGTGGCCCTGAGTGCCGCCCTGGCCGCCGGCGTCGATTATTTCCGCGGGACCGGCTGGCTGCTTTTGCCAGCCGAACAATTGCGCATAAAACTGCTGCGTCCGTGAGGTGTCGCGGCACCGATTTCGAAGTGAGCCACGGGCTGGCCCATTGCTTTGCTCCGTTTGGCGAGCGCAAAGCGTAAAACCCCCTTCGCTCGAGCAGAAAAGGCCGTGCGTCCGTGGCACTTTTGCGCGAGAATCCGCCTCCAGGAGGCTGCCCAAAATGACTGGTGGATTCATTTGGTGGCTGGTGGTCGGGCTGGTGGCCGGTTGGCTGACCGGGAAAATCATGAAAGGGGGCGGGTACGGCGCCATCGGCGACATCGTTATCGGAATCGTCGGGGCCTTTATCGGAGGGTTCTTGCTTCACTTCATCGGGTTTGCCGGTGGAGGATTGATCGCCGAAATCCTGGTGGCCACATTTGGGGCGTGCGTACTGGTGTGGCTGGTAAGGATGATCAAGAAATAGAAGACAAGAGCGGGAAGAAACGGAAGACAAGGATCAGGAAGAATAGACGGAGCGGAATTGCGCGGCTCCCCGCGGGTCAGAGGGGACGCCTCCCGCTGCGCGGCTGTCTCGCAGGCACGAGGCTGCCCCGAGCGAAGGGATACGAGCACGCTAGCAGCCGGATGAGCCAGAGGAGCGGAGGAAGTATCAGTGCTGGAGGCATGGCGATGTCGCTCTTCGTCCCGCTGCGCTCACGCACTCAGCGCGGGTTCGCGTTCGGTCTTGCGCCTGCGGTTGTAGCGCATGGCGATGTTCAGATAGACGCACCCCGCCGGCGTGTCGAACGACATGACCACGGCTTCCGTGTCGTAGGAACTTTTCATTCCCTCAGGGTCAGTGTGCACCTCCGGCGGCTGGACGCGGAAATGAAAGCCACGATCGTTCAGAAGGGTGACGGCGTTTCCGATAATCATATTGGCCAGCTCGCACAGGGTTTCCGCGACGAGTGAATCGTCCGCGGTCGCAGGAGGCTCGCTGCCGGCGAGCCGGCCGGCAATCGAGCAGGCTGTGCGCGGCTCGAGATCGAAGATGATGCGGCCTTCAATGTCGCCCTGGAAACCGATGAGCGCGGCAACGCCCTTTCGCCGATAGGCATCCTCTTCCATGCTCGGGTTGCCCACCACCGTGGGCCCTTCGAGCAATTGGCCGAGGACCGAATCCGCGGCGCTTACGAACGGTTGAATCAGATCCATTCTCATGACGGCACTCCCTGCTTGTGTCCGCCGCCAACGCCCGAGCCGACCAGCACGCCGTCGTCGTTGAGCACGTAGCGGACGATTTCGTAGAGCACGTCGGGACGCACGGGCTTCTGAACAAAGTGGCGGGCGCCCTTCTGGAGAGCCGCCAGGATGTTCTCCTGGTAGCCGACCGACGAGACCATGACGATGCGCGCGTCGGGATGCTGGCGCACGATGCGCTCCACGGCCTCGATGCCCTCCATCTGCGGCATGGTGATGTCCATCAGCACGATGTCCGGCAGCGTGCGGTTGTATTCCGTGATGGCGGTAAAGCCATCGCCCGCTTCGCCGGCCATCACGCCGCCGAACGATTCCACCATGCGCGCGAGGTTCCTCCGCGCGAAGACCGAATCGTCCACGACGAGATACCGTACCGGGCGGTTCTCTTTGCTCACGCTTAGTGCTGTAAACTGTTCCATGACGCTTCTCCTTCATCTTGCCCGCGCCTCGCCGCCGCCCGCGCGAACGGGATGCTGCGAACCGCGGAATTCGAAAATCATCCGGCGGCCGGAACCTTCTCCGGCGCGCAGATCTCTTCCCATACCTTTCCCATCGAATCGAGAGATACAACCCGCTGCGCGTAGCGGCGTTCCACCGCCATGCGCGGCATGCTATCCACAACGCAACTCTCGCGGCTTTGGGCCAGCGTGATTCCGCCTGCATCGCGGATCTTGCCCAGCCCTTCGACGCCGTCCTCGCCCATACCGGTCATGATCACGCCTACCGACGAGGGGCCAAACTCCTGGGCGACGGAAGAAAGCAGCACGTCAGCCGAGGGCCGGTGGCCGTTCACACGCTCCGAGTCGCGGAGCACGATCAGGTCGCCCACCACGGTTCGTCGCACCGTCATATGACGGTTGCCCGGGCAGACAAAAGCGCAGCCGCCCGCAAGGTACTCGCCCGAATGCGCTTGCCGCACGCGGATCGCGGAACACTCATCCAGCCGCCGCGCGAACATCTCCGTGAATCCTTCCGGCATGTGCTGGACGATGAGGATGCAGCCCGGAAAATCGCGTGGGAGCTGCGGAATCACGCGCTGGAGAGCCCCGGGTCCGCCCGTGGAAACGCCTACGGCGATTATCTTGGCCGGCGCCGGGCGAGCGTCCCCGTCGGGCGGCTTGACCATGGGCACTTCGGGCAGCTCGGCGGGCGGCAGATTCGGCAACTGGCTGCTGGTGGCGGCCTTGATTTTTTCTGCGAGCTGGCGTGCCGCTTCTCCCAGCGCTTCACGGGTCGCTTCTTCCGGTTTGGTGACGAAATCGAATGCTCCGAGGCCGAGCGCCTTGAAAGTCAGGTTGGCCCCGCGCCGCGAGTGCGCGCTGAATACGATCACCGGCACGCGGCGCGCGCGCATAATCGCGCGCAGAGTCGCGATTCCATCCATCAGCGGCATTTCGAGATCGAGCGTCAATACGTCCGGCCGCAGCTCTTCGATCTTGCGCAGTGCGATTGCGCCGTCCATCGCCGTTCCCACGACCTCGACGGAGGGGTCGTTTTCGAGCAGGCGCGGGATCAGCTTCCGCATCAGCGCTGAGTCGTCCACCACGAGCACTCGGATCCGGCCGCTCATGCCAGCGCCTCCGCCATCACGGCGCGCGACAGTCTTGCGACCACCACGGGAAGATTGAGGATGAGCACCACAGTGCCGTCGCCCAAAATGGACGCGCCGTTGACGAATTCGGACTGCGTCATGCGGCTGTCCAGCGCTTTGATCACCAGCTCTTCTTCGCCGCGCAGGTTGTCCACTCCCAGGCCGAATTTGCGGTCGCCCAGTGCCACCACAATTACAAAGAGCCGTCGCGATGCGCGCGCCGGCGCGCCCGCGTTGTTCAGCCGGTTCAGCCGCACGAGCTTCACCACCTGATTGCGCAATTGAAAAACCTCGTGACCGTCCACTTCATGAATCTCGCCTTCGGTGACGCGAGTGATCTCCACCACCGATGCCACCGGAATCGCATAGAGCTGGCCGCCGACATCCGCCAGAAGGGCCTTAATGCTGGCCAGCGTCAGCGGAAGTTGCAGGAAGAAGGTAGTGCCTTTGCCTACGGCCGTCTGTACGTTGACCGTTCCCTTGAGGTTCTCCAGCGCCGTTTTCACAACGTCCATGCCCACACCGCGGCCCGAAATCTGCGTCACTTCGCGCAGCATCGTGAATCCCTGAATGAAAATCAGTCCCAGGGCTTCCATATCGGTGAGCTGCCGCGCCTCCTCAGGAGTCACGAAACCCAGTTCGATGGCGCGTTCCACGATGCGGTCGCGGTTGATGCCACGGCCGTCGTCACCCACTTCGATTACCACGTGGTTGCCCTCGTGACGCGCGCTCAGCCGGATGGTCCCGCGCGCCGGCTTCCCGGCCGCGATGCGTTCCTCTGGCGGCTCGATTCCGTGATCCACACAGTTGCGGATCAGGTGCGTGATGGGCTCCGCCAGCGGCTCCAGGATGCTCTTGTCCAATCCCGTGGATTCGCCGGAGATGGTGAGCGCCACGTCCTTCCCTCGCATCTTGGCGATGTCGCGAACAATCCGGGGGAAGCGGCGGAAGAGCTGCTCGACCGGCACCATGCGGATTTTCATCACCGACTTCTGCAGCGTGTCGAGCACACGCGACTGGAACCCCAGGGCGTCGGCAAACCTCGCCGCCAGCGGATCGCGCTGGAAACGGCGGTCAAATTCAGCCACAGTGCGCGAGAGCATGGATTTGCCGATGATCAGCTCGCCCACCAGGTTCAGCACATCGTCAATCCGTTCGGAATCTACGCGCAGGGTCTTGTCGACCAGTGCCGCGGCTCGCGAAGCGGCGCTCAAATTATTTGCCGCCCCCGCACCGGCCGCTGCCGCTGCTGCATGGGCAGAGGGTGCGGCTGCGGAAGGAGCGGCGGAGGGAATCGCCGCACCTTCCGCAGCGCCGTGTTGAGCAGAAACCAATTCGTGGAGCGCCTCGCCGGCCACGTCTGCGCGGTCCAGCACCACTTCGCCGGTAACGGCGGGGATCCGCAGGCGTTTCCGGAGCGTTTCGAGTGGCAGCGTGCTCGACAACGCAGCTTCCACCACTTCCACATGCTCGGCATGCGCGTCGTCGGCCGGGTGCAGCACCAGGATCGAGCCGCAGGAGTGCAGCACATTGCGCACCAGTTGCCACGCGGCTGACGGCATCAGGTTTGTCAGGTCGAGCGAAACGCCCACGTGATAAACCGTCTCACCCTTCGCCAGTGTTTCGGAGATCAAGGAGTGTTCGTACTCGTTCCACTCGAAGCTGGCCTGCTGGCGCGGGGCCTTGCTATCCACCGCAACCCGCGGCGCCTTCGGTGCGGGTTCCGCGCACAATCTGCGAATCAAAGCGCGCAGCGATTCTCCGCCAGGCGACGGGAGGTTTTTTGCCGCTGCGGAAAGCAGCGATTCAAAAGTGTCGGCCGCGGCCAGCACGGCTTCCGCGACGTCTGCGGCGCGCTCACTTGCCAGCTCCGGCGTGAGTACATCCTCAAAATCATGGGCCAACTGGCTTAATTCGCGCATGCCGATCGCGGCCGCATCGCCCTTCAGCGTGTGCACCACGCGCCGCACGCGGCGAATCGCCTCCTCGCCGCCGGTGCCGCGCTCCAGCGCAAGCCCGTCTTCGTTCAGCGACTGCAACAGTTCGTGCGCCGTCTCGAAAAAGAGCTCGCGCAGGTCGCTGGAACGATCATCGAGTGGCGGGGTCACGCGCTCTCCTCGATCCGCTCGTAGGCGGTGCCGTTGTTCTGATGAATCATGCGGTATTTGGTGGAGAGCCCGAACAGGCTTTCCGCATGGCCCACGAACAGGTATCCTCCGCGGTTCAGACAGCGGTAAAACTTCTCGATCAGCCGCTTTTGCTCGGCCTCGTCGAAATAAATCATCACGTTTCGGCAGAAGATCACGTCGTTGCGCTGCGGCAGATATTCCGTCTTCAGGTTGTGGAAGTCGAACTGGATCAGGTCTTTCAGCGGCTTCTTCACTTCGTACTTGTCGCGCAGCTTCTCGAAGTAGCGCAGGCGCAGCGTGTAATCCACCGGCTCCATCTGCGACTCGGTGTATTGTCCCTGCTGGCCGGCCTGCAGAGCGGAATAACTGATGTCGGAAGCGATGATCTCCACTTTCCAGGGCGGCGGCACGAGCGGCTTCGGCGACGGCATCTCGTACGGCAGCGGATTGCGCAGGTAGTAGTACGCCAGCGCGTCGCACACCAGCATCGCCAGCGTGTAGGGCTCCTGTCCCGTGGAGCAGCCCGCGCTCCAGATGCGCAGCGTCCAGTCGCGCCGCTCCTGCTTGTGATGCAGCAGGTTCTCCAGCACCTGTTTTTGAAACAGGTCGAGCTGCGGCTTCGTGCGGAAGAAGCTGGTCTCGTTAACCGTCAGATTTTCCAGCAGCTTGGCCAGCTCTTCCTTGCCTTCGCGGCTGGTGAGCAGGCGGTAATAGTGGTAGAAGCAGTCCGCCTGCGTCGCCTTCATTCGTCGCTGCAAGCGGTCCTGCAGGAAATGCGCGCGCCTCTCGTCGAAGCACATGCCGCATTCCTGGTAGACCAGCGTCTGGAGGAGCTTGAGTTCGGCGTCCGAAAGCTGGATGGGCGTGGTGAGGGTGGTCGTGGACATAATCTCTCGTCTGTCGCCGGCGCTTCCTGCCTCAGACCTCGGCCGCGACGAGTTCCGCGGCCTGACCCGCCGAGCGCAGTTCGCTGCGTTGCAACACTCTGGTTAGATCAAGGATGAGGATGAGCCTGCCGCCCAGCTTTCCGACGCCGCTGATGTAGCTCAGCTCGCCCTCGCTGAACACGTTTCGCGGAACCTCCACCTCCGAGGGCGGAATCTTCAGTACTTCGGAGGCCGAGTTCACGATCAGCCCGACAGCCTGGCCATCCACTTCCGCGACGAGGATGCGTGTCTTGCGTCCGGTTTCGGGAGCCGTGTCCTTGAATCGCTTTCGCAGGTCCACCACCGGCACGATCTTTCCGCGCAGGTTGATCACGCCTTCGATGAACGTCGCCGCGTTCGGCACCGCCGTGATTTCCGGCACCCGCACGATTTCGCGCACCATGCTGATGGGCACGCCAAACGTCTCGCGGCCTACCCGGAACCCTACCAGGTGAAGTTCCTTTTCCATGGCTGCTCTCCGCGGGCTATGAATTCACGAGTTCGGCGAGACGTGGGTCGTACTCGCGGGAGTTGCTGGCGTGCCCGTTGCCGCCATTGCCGCTCCCCGCGAGGAAATGCTGGGGAGCTGCGCTATCGCTCGGGGAACGGGGCTGCTGCTCCTCGATGGTGATGTTCTCGAGTGTCTTGAGCAGGGCTCGCGCCAGCTTGGTCATTTGCTCTGACGCCGCGGCCAGTTCGGTCGCGCCCGAAGTGGAGTGCTGCACCAGTTCGCGCATCTTCTCCATGGCCTTCACCACGGCTTGCGCGCCCGAGGCCTGCTCCTCCACTGAGGAGCTGATTTCCTGCGTGATTTCGTTCAGCCGGTTCGTGGTCTTCGCGATCTGCGAGGAGCCCACGGACTGCTCCGTGGTCGCCGCGCCGATCTCCTGTGCGAATTTGAATACCTCGCTCACTACGGTGGAGATCTTGTGCAGAGCTCCGTTCAGTTCCTTGCTCAGCACCAGACCCTCTTCCACGATTTCCGTGCTCTTGCCCATGTTCACCACGGCTTCGCGAGCTTCCTTCTGGATGCTCTGGATGAGCTCGCTGATTTCCTTGGTGGATTGCGTGGACTTTTCCGCCAGTTTGCGCACTTCGTCGGCGACTACAGCGAACCCCAGGCCGTGCTCGCCCGCGCGCGCCGCTTCGATCGCGGCGTTCAGCGCCAGCAGGTTGGTCTGCTCGGCCAGGTCGTCGATCACTTCAATGATCTTGCCGATGTCGTCGGCCCGCTTCCCCAGCGCCTGGATCGTTTCCGAGGACTGCTGGATGGACTTGTTCGTCTTGCCCATACCGTCCGTGGCCTTTTCCATCGTGGCGATCCCGGTGCGGACTTCTTCGCGGGACCGGTTGGAGATGTCCAGCAGCATCTTCGCCGTGTCGGCAACGCGCTGGATCGAGGTCACCATCTGGTCGATCGAAGCGGAAGTTTCCGCGACGCTCGAGGCCTGGTTCTGGGTGTTGCGCACCACGTTCTGCACGTTCACGCTCATCTCGTGCATGGTCGTGGACACTTCATCGATTGCGGAAGACGCTTGCACGCCCAGCTTCGCGGATTCCTCAGATGCTTCCGCCACCTGGTTGGCGCCGGCGGCCACCTGGCCCGCGCTGTCGCGCACCTGCCGCACCAGCCCGCGCAGCCCGCCGCTCATCGACCCGAACGCCTTGCCCATCGTGTCGCGCTCGGACCGCGGCTTGGTTTCAATGTTCAGTTGACCGCGCGACATGCACTCTGCCGCGCCTGCCATTTCCTTCAGGTATACCATCATGTGCCCGAAGCTCTTGGCCAGGGCTCCAATCTCGTCTTTGCGGCTGGTGTCGAGCGGCTGGTCCAGGTCGCCGGTCTCGCCGATTTCCTGCGCCGTGCGCATCAGCTGCGCCAGCGGCGAGGTGATGGAGCGGGAGGAATAGAATGCGATTCCGAACCCGAGAAGAATCACCAGGACCGTCCCGACCGTCGAAACCACCGCCGCCAGCTGTGCCGCCGATGAGGATGTCTGATCCGCTTCCGTCATGATCGCGTTCATCGCCGAAGAGGCCTGGTCCAGCAATGCGCCCGAGCGGACCACGTGCGAGGACGGATCGAGCTGGAGGTAGTCCACCTGAAGGTCGGCCACCGTCGCATCACCGGAATCCACCTTGTGCCGCTTGTTGATCAGCGGCTGGCAAAAATGCTCGGCCCAGTCGCGCTCGCTGGCATCCACGTCTGCCAGCGCAGAGCGGAGGACTTGCGACGAAGTCTTCGTCTGTGCCTTCTGGATCGTGTCCGCCAAGTCGGAGATTCCGTGCTTGAGCGCCTCTTCTTCCCGCGTATCGCCGCTCAGCAGGTAGCCGCGCAGAGAGAGCCGGTTCTGCATGATCTTGAAGCGAATGGACTCGATCAGCCGCACCCCATCGACCGCCGAGGCGGCGCTTTCCCGCGCGTTATGCTCGCGCGCGATGACGCTCAGGTTCAGAAATAACAGCACAACCAGCAGCGCCAGGATGGACCCAAACCCGTAATACAGTTTCTTTGCAATCGTCATTGCCTCTCACCTCTCTGGTGCGGACTCGCCTTCTTCCCTCTTTCCGTGCCCGGGATGAGCCCCATCAGTCGAAATTCACTTCGATGATCTGCGTGGTCTCTTTCGGCCCCGGTTCAAATTTCCAGTTGCGCACCGCGTCTTGTGACGCGCTTGCCAGGATCGGATGGCCGCCGAGCACGTGAATGCTCTTCACGCTGCCGTCGGGTGCCACCGTCACCTGCAGTTTCACTTTGCCGTGCACGTTCATGCGCTTGGCCAGTTCCGGGTATACCGGCGTCACCTGCGTTCTGACCTTGCGGTTCGTAAGGGCCGCATCTTGACCAAATAGTGCCTGGGGCGGGGCCACAAAGATGGCCAGCAGAATCGCCAGCAGGCTCAGTATCGGAATTCTCTTTACTCGTGCCATACAAACTTCCTCCTCGGGTTGTACCCGGATGACTGAATAGCACGAGGTGTGCCAGGTGGCCCTTTTGGGGAGCACTTCGTAAGTGACTAATTACAAACAACTTATTGTCCTACCCAGGTTCGAGCGTGGCGTCTCAGACCGATTTGGCGTCTCAGGCGCGGGAGACCGGCCCTACCTCAATCTCACTATGAGACGAATTGGGGCCTCCCAGAGGGGCCTCCAGACCCCGTCCGGAACTCGCCAATTCGGCGGAATCGCGGCACAGCCAGTTAGAATTGATTCGTAGCGCGGCCGGTGAATCCTTTGTTTCAGAGCGCGGCTGGGAACGGGGCCGACAGGCGCATGTCCGTCCTTCGTCTCGATAAGGTTTCCAAGGAGTATGCCGATGGCAGTCAGCGAGTCACCGCGCTGGAGCACGTCTCACTGCAGCTAAGCGAGGGCGAATTTGTCACCGTCGTGGGACGCAGCGGCTGCGGCAAGTCCACTCTGCTGCACCTGGCCGGGGCCATGGACCTGCCGACCTCAGGCCGAGTATGGATCGCCGGCGTGGTGACCTCCGAACTCGACGATGCCGGTCTCGTGCGGCTGCGGCGCGAGGCCGTGGGACACATCTTCCAATCCTTCGAGCTGCTTCCGACGCTCACGGTCGCGGAAAATGTCGAGCTTCCGCTGTTGCTTGCTGGGCGGGGCGGGGCGCGCGCCCGTGCGCTCGAATGTCTCGGCTGGGTGGAATTGGCGGAGCTCGCCGGCCGCATGCCGCATCAACTCTCCGGGGGGCAGATGCAGCGCGTGGCCATCGCTCGCGCGTTGGTCCACCACCCGAAGCTGTTGCTGGCCGACGAGCCAACCGGGAATCTCGACACGGTAACCAGCAACCTGATTCTCGCATTGTTGCGCCGGATCTCCAGCGAACGCGGTACTGCCATTCTGATGGCCACGCACAGCGTGGAGCTGATTGCGGCCGCAGACCGTTCCATCCGCCTTCGCGACGGGCGCATCGCGCCTGATGGATGACGCGTCGTGGCCTTCCTTCGATTCTGCCGCGCCTTTCTGCTGCGTCCTTTGGCACAGGAACCGATCCGTGCCCTGCTCACCGCCCTCGCTGTGGCCCTGGGCGTAGCCGTGGTACTCGCCATCGAGTTGGCCGGGCGCGCCGCGGCCGGATCGTTCCACGCCTCACTCGAGTCGCTGGTCGGCAACGAAGACCTGGAGATCACCGCCCTCGGCGGTGTGCCGGAAGATGTCTATGCACGGCTGGCTACGCTTCCCTACCCCCTGCATCTGACCGCGCGCATGGAGGACTTCGCGGTCGTCCGCCCGCGTGGCGAGGTTGTTCCACTCATCGGACTGGACCTGATTGCAGTTGCGTTCGAAGCGGGCACGATTCGTCCGTCGCAGCAAACCGGATCGGCAGACCGCCCGCGGGAACTTCCCGACTGGAACTCCTCCGTTTGGGCCGGCCCCGGCCTGGAAGTCCATTCCGGCGATTTGCTGCGGCTGCAAATAAATGATAGCGAGGCTTCCTATCGCGTAGCTGGGGTTCTGCCAGACGATTCGGACGTGGCTCAGCTCCAGCACACCGTCGTCATGGATATCGGATTGGCGGAGCGCGTCTTGCGCCGGGAGGGACGCATTGACCGCATCCTCGTCCGGCTCCCGCCGGGCAGCGATGCCGCTCAATATGAAACGCTGCTTTCCACGCAGTTGCCCGGTGTCCAGGTGAGCCGCTCTGGTGCCCGGACCGACGAAAACCGCAAGATGCTTGCCGCCTTCCGCTGGAATCTGCGTCTGCTCAGTTACATCGCTCTCATCGTTGGATCGTTCTTGATCTACAACACGATTTCGGTATCCGTTGTGCGTCGGAGGCGCGAGATCGGCGTGCTTCGGGCCGTGGGTGCATCGCGGGCCCAGGTGCTCGCCGCGTTTCTGGGTGAAGCCGCGCTCTTCGGCCTGATCGGCGCGATTGCGGGAATCCCGCTCGCCCGCGCCATGGCGGCCGCGGCCGTCCGCCTGCTGGGTGCAACCGTCGAATCGCTCTATGTCAGCAGCGCTCCCGCGCCGGTGGCCGTCACTCCCACGATTGCCGCGCTCGGCTTCGGCGTCGGCCTCGGCGTGGCGCTTCTTTCGGCTCTCGCTCCCGCAGTCGAAGCCGCGCGCGTGGCGCCCGTCGAAGCCATGGATCGGGGGGCCCGGGAATTCCAGGCACGAGTACATAAAGGACGCGATGCCGCGGTCGCCGCGGTCCTGGGCATTGCCGCCCTCGGCGCTTCCCTGGTGCCTCCCGTTGGAACCACGCCCGTCTTCGGCTACATCGCGGCACTCCTGCTTATCGCCGCCGCCACCTTGCTGATGCCCGCAGTCGTCGCCGCTTCCATGCCGGCAGCCGGCGCACTGCTCAAACGGGCCGGAAAGCAGGGACCGGAGGCTTTGCTCGCTTCCCGCAGCTTGGCCGCATCTCTTCGCCGGAGTGCGGTGTTGGCCGCGGCACTCGCCACAGCCGTCGCCATGATGGCCAGCGTTGGAATCATGGTGTCGAGCTTCCGTCGCACGGTCGTGGACTGGATGTACCAGGAATTGCCCGCTGACCTCTATCTGAGCCCCGCAGTGCCCCCTGCCGCCGACCGCCATCCCACGCTCGACCCGGATGTTCCAGAAATCATTGCGCGCGTGCCTGGCGTCGCCGCCGTCGGCAGCTTTCGCTCATTTTCTACGAGCTACCAGGGGCTGCCCGCAACGCTGGGCGCAAGCGATCTCTCCGTGGTCGCCCGCGCTAGCCGGCTCGAATTCCTGACTGGCGACCGCGCGCAAATTCTCTCGCAACTGGCCGAAAATGACGCCGTGGTCGTGAGCGAGCCTTTCGCCAACAAACACCACCTGCGCGCCGGCGATTCCATTTCCCTGCCCCTCGCGGCAAGAAGCGTGTCCTTCCGCGTGCTCGGCATCTTCTACGATTACGGAAGCGAGGCGGGACTGATTCTGGTGGACTACGCCAGCCTGTCGCGCTATCTGCCGGAGACGCCGCCTACGAATGTGGGCATCCTGCTCGCACCCGGCGCCGACTCGGATAGCACCCGGCAGCAAATTGTGCGTGCGCTCGCTGGCCGGCGCGTGAGCATCTTCTCCAATCGCGAAATCCGCGCGCAGGCCATCCGCATCTTCGACCGCACCTTTGCCATCACCTATGCCCTGGAAGCCGTAGCCATCCTCGTAGCCGTAGTGGGCATCGCTGGCGCTCTGCTCGCCGTGGTGATTGATCGCCGTCGCGAACTCGGCCTGCTGCGTTTCCTTGGAGCTTCGCAGCCGCAAGTGCGCCGGCTGATCGTCTGCGAGGCGGGCCTGCTCGGCTTGCTCGCAAACCTCGCCGGCCTCGTGCTCGGCGTCCTGCTCTCTCTGATCCTGATTTTCGTCATCAACAAACAGTCATTCGGATGGACGGTGCGCTTTCACTGGCCGGTGGCCCTGCTCGCCGGCGGGCTCGGCGGTGTTTACCTTGCCACTCTTCTTGCCGCGCTCTATCCCGCGCGCGTAGCCGCTCGCCTGATCCCCATCGAGGTAGTCCACGAAGAGTGATCCGTCCAACCGCGGCACAAGAGCTTCGTGTCAGGCCTTGTGCAGAGCGACAAACGCAAACATGGCTAAACGCGGCATACAGGGCTCGAGCGCGTGCTCCAGACCCGCCCACAGTCCGTGCGTAAAGCCGGGCGCCAGACTCCGCAGACTCACTCCGCCCGACAGCAAATAACGAAACGGGAGAAATGGCCGGATCTCATCGATCGCCAGGCTCGGAAATTCCGCCTCGAACTTTCGGCGGTCCCTCACAAACACGATCCACGGCAGCGCTCCATTGGCGCCGGAAAGCGGTCCGTTCGAGGGAAAACTCCAACCTGCTGTTTCCGGTCGAAACGTCTCGTGATGCAGGTTCCGGTAAATAAAGCTGGACCAGGGCGTCACCCACGGCTCGATCATCAGCACCTTCCCGCCACTTCGGAGGCACCTCGAAGCCTCCGCAAAGAAAAGGTGCGCATCCGGCATGTGGTGCAGCACGTCGGTAAACACGATGGCCCGAAGCGTTCCGTCGGCAAAGGGCAGACGCTGTGCGTCAGCTACCAGCCCCACGTTCGGTCCCGCGAATGCCTCCGATTTGATCAGGCCCTCGATAAACCGTTCGCAATAACCCGCTCCTGAGCCTAGTTCCAGTACCGGACCATCCCCTGCCGGCAGCTCCGATGCCAGCATCCCGTACCATTCGTCGTAAATGGCCCGCAGAAACGGTTTGGAAGCAATGATTTGCTTTCTCAGCTCGGTTGTGGCAGGATCGTCAATTTCCACTCCCGCGGTCAGCGGGTGTGCCAGCAGCCGGCGCAGCAAACTAGCCCACAAGCCCGTCATCCTTCCCAGACGCGTGGTCCATCATCCTTCTTTCGAACCGCGCTGATTCGCAAGGCATCTTCAGTGGCAAGCCCGCGAGTATAGACCGAACACACGCCCGGGGCCCGGCTGGGTTCAACCGCGTCTTTCCAGAGTAGAATGGGCTCCGATTCGGCGCAAAGCTCGGCGAACGTTACTGTGTCGCCCGCGCTTCGCGCGCTCGCCGCATTGCACCGCTTCGTTGTGTGCCCCGGTCGGGTGCGCGGCGAAGACGCTCGGCAGCGCGGCCGCATCGAGAGACGCGATGAAACGGGCACTGATCACTGGCATCACAGGGCAAGACGGCTCGTACCTTGCGGAATTACTCCTTTCCAAAGGATACGAAGTCCACGGGATCATCCGCCGCGCCAGCACTTTCAACACCACGCGCATCGACCACATCTATCAGGACCCAAATCATCCAGGGACCAAACTCTTCCTGCACCACGGCGACCTTGCCAGCACCGAGTGGATCCTAAATTTGATTTATTCGCTTATGCCCGACGAGCTCTATCATCTCGCGGCGCAGAGTCACGTCAAAGTCAGCTTCGACATTCCCGAATATACCGGCGATATCACCGGCCTCGGCACCATGCGGCTGCTCGAGGCCATCCGCCGCAGCGGTGCGAAGACGCGTTTCTACCAGGCCTCCAGCTCGGAAATGTTCGGCTCCGCTCCCCCGCCCCAGTCTGAGACCACCGTTTTTCAGCCCCGCAGTCCGTACGCCGCCGCCAAGGTCTACGCCCACTGGATGACTCGCATCTACCGCGAGGGCTATCACCTCTTCGCCGCAAACGGTATCTTTTTCAATCACGAAAGCCCGCGACGCGGTGAAACCTTCGTCACGCGGAAGATCACCCGCGGGGTCGCCTCCATTCTTGCCGGGCGCGAAGACACTCTCTATCTCGGTAACCTCGACGCCCGCCGCGACTGGGGCTATGCGCCCGAATATGTGGACGCCATGTGGCGCATCCTCCAGCAGGATGCCGCAGACGATTTTGTTGTCGGTACCGGCCAAACGCACTCCGTTCGTGAGTTCGCCGAGGCCGTTTTCGCTTACGCCGGCCTCGATTGGCACAAGCATGTAAAGGTGTCGGAACGCTACATGCGGCCCCTGGAAGTGGACGTCCTCGTCGCCGACGCCGGCAAAGCGCGCGCCAGGCTCGGCTGGGAACCCCGGATCGGAATTCACGACCTCGTCGCCATCATGGTCGATGCGGACTTGGAAGCGGCCGGCCTAGCGCCCCAGGGAAAAGGAAAAGCCGTGCTGGAAGAAAAGATCGGCCATTGGAACCGTTGGCACAATTCTGTCACGCGCATGGTGCAAGCCCCCAAAGGTCAGGCCTCGCAGCACTGAACGGACCATGGGCTTCTGGACCAGCCGGCGCGTAGTCGTAAGCGGGGGAAACGGCTTCCTCGGCTCGTTCGTGGTCGAGAAGCTTCGCGCCGCCGGCTGCAGCGAGATTGCCATCCCACGCAGCAGCCAGTACGACCTGCGCGAAAAATCCGCGGCCTTGCGCCTCTATAAGGAGGCCCGTCCGGATATTTTCATTCATCTCGCGGCGGTCGTTGGCGGCATTGGCGCCAACCGCGCCAATCCGGGCCGCTTTTTCTACGACAACGCCGCGATGGGCCTCCATCTCATCGAGGCCGCACGTGTTGCGGGCATCGAAAAATTCGTTTGTGCCGGCACCGTGTGTTCCTACCCGAAATTCACACCCGTCCCGTTCAAGGAGGAGAATTTCTGGAATGGTTATCCGGAAGAAACCAACGCGCCTTACGGGCTGGCGAAGAAAATGCTCCTCGTGCAATTGCAGGCCTTCCGCCAGCAATACGGATTAAATGGCATTTACCTCGTGCCCGTAAATCTCTACGGTCCACGGGACAATTTTGATATCGAAACCTCTCATGTGATCCCCGCGCTCATCCGCAAGTGCTGGGAGGCGAAGCAGGCCCGCGCGGCGGAAATTCTCGCCTGGGGAACTGGAAACGCGACGCGTGAGTTTCTTTATGTGGAAGACGCCGCGGAAGCAATCGTCCTCGCCGCCGAAAAGTATGCCAAGCCCGATTTGGTAAATCTGGGTTCCGGCGAAGAAATCAGCATTCGCGCGCTTTTGGACCGGATTCGCGCGCTCGTCGGCTACGACGGCGCAATTCGCTGGGACCCCGCGCTCCCCGACGGCCAGCCGCGACGCTCGCTCGATTCCTCCCGTGCGCTGGCCGAATTTGGTTGGCGCGCGAAAACCGGCTTGCGCGACGGACTCGAACAGACCATCCGCTGGTTTGAAAGGGATGTCATGCGCGCCACTCGCGCACCCGTTGCAGGATGAGGCTACTCAGTGGAGCTAAGCTTACAATCCGACTCCGAGACCGTGGCCGCTTCCCAGACGCAGCTTGCCTGTCCGGCATGCGCCAGCTCCTCGATCAGTGCAGGCCTGCACGTCCCAGACCACGAGTATGGCCTGAGCTATCGCGCTTGCTATCGTCAATGTGAGGCCTGTGGCAGCCTGTTCCAGGACCCCATGCCCTCTCTTCAGGAATTGGCTGGCTTCTATCCCGGCGACTACCACAGCATGGCCCATGCAGGCCTGCTCAGCGCCATTCGCAACCGGATCCGTATTTCCCGCCTCGAAAGCCTAGCTTCCAGGCAATCTGCTATTCTCGACTACGGATGCGGCGACGGGGCATTCCTCGTAGATGCGGCCCGGCATATGCCCAGCCGGCAATTCTGGGGATTTGAAATCTCCGAGCGCCCGGAAACCGCGCACCTGGCAAACGGCGCCGTCACGGTAGTCAAAGGATCCTTGCCCGATCTTCTCGCCGTGCTCCCTCAATGTGGTTTGATGACGCTCAATCACGTCATCGAGCATCTTCCCGACCCGCTTGCGACCGTGAGTGCCCTGGTACGCAAACTTGTCCCGGGCGGCATCCTTGAAGGACAAACGCCCGCCGCCGACTCCCTCGAACGATTCGTTTTTGGCGCGCGCTGGAGCGGGTATCATGCGCCTCGTCACACCGTCGTCTTTTCCCGCTCCGGCTTGTCCCGCCTTCTTGAACGATGCGGGCTGACGGCTATTGCAACGCAGGGAGCCTTCAATCCCGCCGGCCTCGCCGTCAGTCTCGCTTCCCTTCCTCATCGCCAAGGCGGCCGCATCCGCCGCAGCGGACTCCCATGGCTCTGCTTTCTGGCCGCGGCCTCGCTGCTCGGCCCCATCGATCTTATCTCCGGGCGTCCAGGCGTCATCAATTTCTTCGCGCGCAAGGGCGCCGGCTGAGCCATGGCAAAGCGCCTCGAACTGTCGCAATACACGCGCCGGCCGGATCCCCGCTCCTGGCTCACCGTCCTGGCGCATTTGGCTTTGGTCCTGGCACCCATCTTTTTCGCCGCGTTTCTGGGACCGAGCCTGTGGTGGATTTTGCTCTGGGCCGGTTTCGGCTTTCTCATGAACGGCCTGCTCAATCTTATGCACGAGTGCTCGCACTATCTCGTCTTCCGTTCGCGCGCCGGCTCCGACCTTCTGGGCCGCTGGGTTCTCGGCCCCCTGGCCATCGCGGATTTTGACGGCTACCGCGAGCGCCATTGGAAACATCACACGCACTTTGGCATCGACGGCGACACGAAGGACGCATATCTCGTGGATATTCGCGGCCTGAAGTTAGCCGCATTTTTCCTGCGCTGCTTTGCGCTCCGGGAAGCCTTCGGAAAATTCCGGCATCAGACTTCGGACTTTCCGGGCGATTCGAAAGCGCCCGCGCGCTCCCGCCTCTGGCTGGCAAGAGTTGCCCTGTTTCAGGTCTTCATTTTCGGCTCTCTACTGTTGGTTGCGGGCCTGGCAGCCGGCCGGCCTTGGCCCAGGGCCTTTCTCGTGGCCGCTCTCACTTATGGAATCGTTTACGCCTACGGTTTGGCCTCCATCACCATTTTCGCCGCGACGCTTCGTGCCATTGCCGAGCATCAACTCGAATTCGGACATGCTCCTTCGCCGCGCCGCGCCGCTCTCCGAAATTTCAAATGCGGCCCCATTTTTTGGCTGATTTTCGGCGCCTATGGTTTTGCCGAGCACGGCACACATCACTGCGAGCCCAGTCTGCCGTACTATCATCTTCCGCGGGCCACCGCGGAATTGGCAGCCGATGATCCCGAACTCACACCCACCCACGGCTATTTGGCCGAGCTGGCCACCTTGGCCACACCCGCTTCGCGCGTGCCCTCTCAGGCTGTCCACCGATGACCGCCAGGTGCCATTCGCTCCCTGCCGCGTGCCTGTCGCGTGCAAAGCACCAGATCAGCCCGCAATCGAAATGTGGAATTGAGGCCGCCCATCGCTAGCACGATTGAGACCCAATCCTCGGCCCCGTCCGAGCCAGGCGCGGACCCGTCAACGACGCAAACTCCCGTCGCCGGCCCCGGATGGAAAAAGTATGTTAATCGCTTCCTAGCCGATGAGCTCTCCGCCCTCACACGCTACTACGACCGCCTCATCCAGTGGCTGCCGCGCGAAGACGACACCGGCATGCTTCTTGCCGCGATGGACGCCCCCGTCAAGCAGATGGTCCGCAAAGACGAACCGTTCCCCGATCTTTCCGGTGAGGTGGAGAAACGCGCGGCCGTCCTCATCAACGGCACGTTCAATCACGTCTTCGACATTCAGGCTCTGCTCGTCGAGCTGAAATCGAAACTGTCGCGCTCCTCTCGAGTGCTCGTTGTCCTCTACAACCCCTATTTGCGTTGGATGTACAACCTCGCCAACCGCCTGCAAATACGCAAAGGCGAATTGCCCAGCACGTTTCTCACCCGCGTCGATTTGCGCAACATCGTCAAAGTCTCGGGCTTCGCCATCGTCCGCGACCGCGTGGCCGTTTACTTCCCCTGGAAGTTGCTCGGCCTCGGCGATGTTATCAACCGGGTCTTGCCGCTCGTGCCGCTGCTGCGGTGGTTCAGCCTCACCTCCATCGTGGTCCTGCGGCCTCTGAAAGGACAATCCACTCCGGGACTCTCATGCGTCATCCCCGCGCGCAACGAACGCGGCAACATCGAAAACGCCCTGAAGCGTTTCCCCGAGCTCGGCTGCGACATCGAAATCATTTTCGTCGAAGGACACTCGACCGATGGCACGTGGGAGGAAATCCAGCGCGTCGCCCCTCTCTACGCGCAACGCTTTCGCATCCAATCTTGCCGGCAATCGGGAAAAGGCAAGGCCGACGCCGTCCGCCTCGGATTCTCCCGCGCCACTCAGCCCCTCTTGGTCATTCTCGACGCCGACCTCACTATGCCACCCGAACTGCTCGGCCGCTTCTACGCTGCGTATTGCCAGGGTTACGGCGATTTTATTAACGGCTCGCGGCTCGTCTATCCCATGGAAGGCGAAGCCATGCGCTTCCTGAACCGCCTGGGCAACATCTTCTTCGCAAAAATGCTCAGCGCGATTCTCGACATGCGCCTCGGCGATTCCCTCTGCGGCACCAAGCTGCTCGCCCGCTCCGACTATCAGCGCATGATGGCCTGGCGGCAGGACTTTGGCGACTTCGATCCTTTCGGCGATTTCGAGCTCCTGTTTCCCGCCGCCGTTCTCGGCCTTGGAATCGTGGACATCCCGGTCCGTTATCTCGCGCGCACTTACGGCGAAACCAACATCCAGCGCTTCCGCCACGGGCTCGAACTCCTGAAGATGACTCTGTTCGGATTGATCCGCATCAAGATGCGTGTGGGTAGCAGCAAGCGCTAGGGCCCGGCCTGCGCCGCACTTTCTTCCTGTCCTTCGCGTCGGATCTCTCCCTCCGGCCTTCGCTCCCATTTGACCGCCGTCCACTCCCACATCGAGGGAACTTCGGGCAACAGTCGCCCTATCGGTCGGTAATGCGACTTCAGGTAATCGCCGAACCGTCGGTCGTAATCCGCGCCGAATACGAGCGCCTGATATTCCGGATACGTCCGGTTCGACCAGATCAGATAACGCACGCGTTTTTCTTCCATCTGCTGAATCGTTTCGTCCACCATTTTCCCGGGAGCCAGGACTCCCGGTGTGAACGCAAACACGCGCGTCGGACATTCCGTTCCGGCCAGAAAATAAAGGCTCGTGTCCTCCGGAACGGAAAGCACCGATTGTCCCTGCGCAGCCTTCTCCTGCATGAAGTGGATCGCCGCCTCGTAGTTCTCCGCTTTTGTCTTCGTCGTCAGAATGGTCCCTCGTTCCGTTTTGAGTGGCACGTAATATTTCGCGTAGGACTCCTCCACCCGCGCCAGCAGAAACACGGCCGCCAAACACCCTGCCGAGATCGCCAGCTCTCCCCCGCGCACAAACCGCCGCGAGCGTCCGGCGCGGGGGATCAGCAGGAACGCCAGAATCAGAAACGAAAGGACCACCGGCCCGTTGTAATAGATCGGATATCCCGAGGCCGCCATCATCGTCAGGATCCGGAACGACATCAGGACCGCATAGCTCAGCAGCAGCGCCAGCGCAGGACTCTCGCCCTTCCGCCGCAAGAAAAGCCACCACGCCACCGGCGCCGCCCCCGCCACGATCAGCACCATGTCGCGCGGAAAGAAGATGGCGGCCAGCACTTCTCTCGCGGTTTGCTCCATGGTCAGCAGCGAATAAAAGTGGCGCACCAGCAACAGCGCGACCAGCGCCAGCGCCAACACCGCCCGCAGCAGATTCGACTGCGCATCTGATTTTTTCCACCACAGCATAGCCCACACGAGTGTCGCCGCCCCAGCCAACGGTATCGCGCTGTAGAAGGCGTCATGAATCGCCTCTGCCGACCACGTAAATCCCGTCTCCGCCAGCCACAATTTGCCGTACGTCCGCATGAAATAGGACGTCGGCCAGCTCATGATGTTTTCCTGCGTGATGAATTCGGGCCCGGCGATGGACACCATCCATCGAATCACCAGCGCGCATACCGCCGCTCCCGGGAGGCTGGCCGCAGCTCCCACCGCCAAGGGCTTCCACGTCCGCGCCAGGTAACTTTGCGCCCCAATCCACAGCGCAAACGTCGCGTAGCAAGCCATCCCGAATTCCGGCTTCAGCAGCAACGCCGCGGCCGCCGCCGTGCCCGCAGCGAACATCTTCCCCCAACCGGCGCGCGCCGGTGCTCCCACAACAATCCACAAAAAGATGCATCCGACCAGACACGCATACCCCGTCGAGTAGCTGTAGGGCAGCGGAAAACAAAAAATCGATGGTTCGAACGATTCCAACAGCAGCAAGGCCGCCGCCGTCCAGCCCGCCAGCCTCGACGAAAGCCGCATCCCGGCCAGGTAAAGAAACATGGCCGTCGCTAGCAACGTCAGCAAGCCCGCCCAGTACAGCACGTTCAAGCGCTCGCCGAATATTCGAAAGAGGTAGCTGTTGAAGTAGGGCGCCGCGGGACCGTACAGGAACCACACATCGCGGTAGAGCATTTTTCCCCGGGCGAGCATCGCCGGCACGTACATCTCATGCCCGCAATCGACAGTCAGGCTCCCCCAGGCACCCCACGTCAAATAGAGCTTCACTCCCCACAAGACAACCAGCGCGCCAAGCCCCGCAACGGTCGTACTGTTCCACGTGCTGGAGGATCCGCCAAGCCCGCCGACTGGCGCCTGTTTCGCACCCGAACGTGCTGCATCTCTTCCGGCTCGCTCGCCTGCGGCCGGCGGCGTGGAATCAGATGGCGTGCGGTTTTCCATCGCTTTGGGTCCTCATGCTAACAACTTTCTCGCGCCTCTCGCGAAAGTGGCCGCTGCCCGCGTTCCATAGCTACAATTAGGAGCGTGCGTATCCCAGTTTCAAACCCGCCTGCGGAAAGATGGCCTGCTGCATGAGTGGACCCCGCTCGCACCTCTTCTCGGCCACACTCGTACTCCTCATCGTCAATGCGCCCGTCTCTCCCGCTCCCGCGGCCGATACCGGCTTCCCCTGGGAAGTGGCCCTGCCCGGCTACCGCTACGAATTTCCTCGCGACCACTTCAATCATCCCAACTACCAGACCGAGTGGTGGTATTACACCGGCAATCTAAAAACCCCGAATGGCCATCGTTATGGCTTCGAACTCACTTTTTTCCGCCAGGGAATTGCCCGCCCCGTCATGCCTCCCCCTGGCGCCAACCCCGGCCGCGTCCATCCGGGCGATCAGGATGCCTATACTCCGGGCCGTTGGCGCTTGGACGATATCTGGCTCGCTCATCTCGCGCTCTCGGATCTCGACGGTGCGCGCTTCCTCCATTTCGAGCGCATGAATCGCGCCGGCCCCGGCCTGGCGGGCGCCGACTTCTCCACGCGCCGCATCTGGAACGGCAACTGGCAGGTTCAGTTCGACGCCCCCGCCTCCGGCGCGCAGCCCGCCCAGCATCTTCAGGCCGTCTCCGACGACTTCACCCTCCAGCTCACGCTCGCCTCGCAGAAGCCGCCCGCGATTCACGGCATCGAAGGCGTTAGCCAAAAGGCCCCGGGCCGTGGTCAGGCCTCGCACTACATCTCCTACACGCGCCTCGATGCCTCGGGCACTCTCGCCCTGGCCGGTCAATCCTTCTCTCTCGCCGGCACGGCCTGGATGGACCACGAATTCTTCTCTCACCAGCTCACCCCGGAGCAGGTAGGATGGGATTGGATGAGCATCCACCTCGCCAACAACGAAGAATTGATGCTCTATCGCCTGCGCCGTGCCGACGGCGCGCCCGATCCCTTCTCCGCCGGAACCTTTGTGGACGCCCGGGGCGCCACCCGGCATCTTGCCGCCGCTGATTTCTCTCTCACGCCTGGGGCCGCCTGGACCAGCCCCACCACACACGCGCAGTATCCCGTACACTGGACCGTGCGTGTTCCTGCTCTGGCTCTCGAGCTCACCCTCTCCACTCCGCTCGACTCGCAGGAACTCGTGAGTACGAATCAGTATTGGCCCACCTACTGGGAGGGCGCTGTCACAATTCACGGTGTGCGCCAGGGCGCTGTGGTCACAGGTGTTGGGTATTTGGAAATGACAGGGTACGATCAAGCGGTAGCGCTCCCGAAATGACGCCGGGGCCCACCCGCCAGGAGCGGCGATGCACAATCCATTCTCGCGCAGGTCATTCCTCGCGGCCGCGGCCGTAGCCCTGGCCGCGCCCCGCAAACTCTTTGGGAGGGCCAGCGTGCCTCTAATGCTCGACCACATTTTGCTGGGTTCCAGTGATCTCGACGCGGGTATCGCCTACATCGACGAGCGCAGTGGGGTTCGCCCTGCCTTCGGAGGCGTGCACCCCGGCCGCGGCACGCGCAATGCTCTCGCCAGCCTCGGCGAGCTTCACTACCTGGAAGTGATTGGGCCCGATCCGCAACAGGCCGGTGCCCCCGACACTTTCGGCCTCAAGCCGCTCACCACTCCCCGTCTCGTCGGCTGGGCCGTCCATGTCAGCGATATTTCTGCGCAGGTCAGCAGGCTGGCCGATGCCGGAATCGAATTCGAAGGTCCCGTCCCCGGCTCGCGCTCCCGTCCCGATGGCCGCGTGCTCCATTGGAAGGCGCTCCGGCTCAAGGACGATCGCCAGGGCCTGCTCCCCTTTTTTATCGAATGGGGCGCCGGGTCCGTGCACCCCTCAACCGACTCGCCCACCGGCTGCCGTCTCGTGCGCTTCGAGGTCCTCGCGCCCAACGCTCCCGATCTCGACGCCAAATTCACCGCGCTTGGCATTGATCTCCAAGTCGCGAAAGGCCCCGCGCCTCAGCTTCGCGCCACCATCGCCGGCGCCCACGGCGAATTCACCCTGACCTCGTAACGGGGCCGCCGCTCCGCGGCCGCTCTTCGATTTTCGGTCTTCGTTTTTCCGGTTTTACGTTCTTCGGGTTTTTCGGTTTTCGATTTTCGTCCCGAAGCTTCGGGATCGATCTTCGTCCGCCGCAGGCGGATTCTAGTATTCCCCCGACAGCACTTCCGGCCCCGTCGGCGCTGGCGCGCCTCCCGCGTGTTCCACTGTCACCGCGAACGCTTTGGGCGCCATTGCTTTTGCGGAGGGCGGCGTCATTAGCGTCGCGTTCCCATGCATATCCGGCGCAAACACGCCCGCGCTCAACGGAGCGCCTTCTGCCGGCACGTACCACAATTGGTACACCTTCCCCTCATCTACCGGCGGCAAGTTGGACGCCACAAACAGCAACCCCTTCTTTGGATGGTAATAGACCTTTCCTTCCGGCCACGGCCACGGCGCCGTCCCGCTCATCAGCTTCACGCGCACCGTATCGCTCGAATGCAGCAAGTCCAACACGCCGCGGGCTCGGTCCAGTTCGCTCTGTTTCGACGCGATATCCGCCTGAAGGCTGTGCACCTCATTCTCAGCTCGCCGGTACTGCTCCGAGAGCGTCGCCGTCACCCCCAAAATCACCAGCACGGCTACCGCCCATCCCAGATTGGACCAGTGCCAGAAACCCGCTCGCGGCTGCGCTTCGCGGTATTCGCTGCCGCTTGCGCCTCGAATCGAAGTCACCGCGGCAGGCTGTTCCGCGCCGTTTCTGGCCCGCAAATCTGCCAGCAGTTTCCGCCGCACCCGTCCCGGTGGCGCAGCCGGAGGCGCCGAAAACGCCAGCAACGCCGCCAGCGAACGCGCCTCGTCGAACCGCGCGCGGCAGCTTGCGCACTCCCCCAGATGCGCCTGGAGCGCGCCACAATCCTCTTCCCCCAGCAGGTCCAGCGCCAGCAGGTCGATATCTTCCGCGAATTGGGGATGCTCGCTCATCTCTCTACTGCATTCGATGCTCCCGGCAGGCTCCCGAGCTCCTTCCGCAGCGAAATCACCGCCGACCGCAGCCGGCTTTTGATCGTTCCCAGCGGCTCGCCCATGTGCCGCGCCAGTTCCGTGTGCGTCAGCCCTTCGAAATACGCCAGCTCGATCACCGTGCGGTGTCCCTCAGGCAGACGCTCCATCGCCGCGCGCACGCGCTCAAAAAGCCGGTTACGCGATACCTCTTCTTCCAGATCGAACGGCAGCCGGATCTCTGCCGCTCCCCCTCTCCCCTCGACATCCTCATCCGCGTGCGGCCTGCCCTGGCCAGCCATGGCTGGGAAGGGCTCGCGCTGCCGCAGCCGGTCAATCGCCCGGTGCCTCGCTGCTACCGCCAGCCACGCAGGCAGCGAGCCCCGCGCCGGGTCAAATCGCTCCGCCACCCTCCACAGCCGGTGAAACGTGTCCTGGAGTACTTCTTCCGCCGCTGTCGCTTCGCGCAGTACCCGCAGCGCTACGGCATACACCAGGCTGGCGTAACGGTCGTAAATCTCGGCCAGCGCCGCTTCTTCTCTTTGCACGATCCTTTGCACCAGGATGTGGTCTGCCTCTTGGGCGTTCCTGTCCTTTGCGACCACAGGGCTGCGCGGGATTGCTCGTGAGGCTTCCATCTAAGGTACGCGGCTGGGAACGATTCGGATGTCGAGTCTGGCATAAATCAGACGCACCCACAATGGTACTGGTTTCGTCCGCGCCGGCGCCCCATCCCCTCCCAGTCTCCCGCCAACCTTTGTTCGTCGCTTTTCCCCCGCTTTCGAGTTTCTTTCTTCGCTTTTTGTCCAGAAGCTTCGGAATTCGATTTTCGTTTTTCCCGTTCCTCCCCACTGCTATTCTCTCCCCATGACTCTCGACCTTCTCGCCATCGCCGCGCATCCTGACGATGTCGAACTTACCTGCGGCGGCACGCTCCTCAAAGCCGCCCAGGCCGGCTACAAGACCGGCATCCTCGACCTCACCCGCGGCGAAATGGGCACCCGCGGAGACGTGGAAACGCGCCGCCGCGAAGCCGCTGCCGCCGCGCGCATCCTTCGTGTCCGTCATCGCGAAAGTCTCGGCCTTCCCGACGCGCGCCTTGCTGCCGACGAAAAATCCAAACACGCCGTGGCCCGCGCCATTCGCGCCCTGCGCCCGCATTGTGTGATTCTTCCCTACTGGGAGGCGCGTCATCCGGACCATTACACCGCCTCTCAGCTCGGCTACGAAGGCTGCTTCCTGGCCGGTCTCAAGCGGCTGGCTCTCGACGGCGAGCCCTTCCGGCCCTTCAAAATTCTCTACACCACCGCCTACGCGCCCGTCCGGCCCACGTTTGTTGTGGACATCACCCGGCAGTTCGCCGGCCGCGCCAGGGCCATTGCTTGCTATGCCTCGCAATTCCAGCCGAGGGGCATGGAGCGCAAGAAAGAGAGGAAATCAAAAGTCCATATCCCCCTCGACCGCCTTTCGGATCACATGGATCTTCTGGCACGGCACTATGGAGAAATGATTGGTGTGCGCTACGGCGAGCCTTTTCTGGTCAAGGAATTGATGCGAGTCGAAGACGTGGTCCGTCTCTCCGTCCGCAGCATTTAGGTAGCACAGGCATTCGTGCTCGTGCAGGGGTGCCCCACCCTTCGTCCTTTGGAGTGAAGGGTGGGCTCTCCCCTCGGCCTCGCCCGTTTTAGGGGTCGGAGCTTCAGTTCCGACATTCAGATGCAGAACCAACAGGGGTTTCAACCGCTGAAGCCTTGAGTTCGGCGAGTATGGGTGCTGCTCTCAGCCTCGCCCGCTCGCCGCGGCGAGGCAGGTTTCAAATCCCTACCCCACTTCTTCCTGCGCAAACACAAATCCCGGGAGCGTCTGTCCCTCCGCCGAGCGTTCCACGCGCACTCGCAGGCGATTGTCTGCGCCTTCACTCTCACCCGCTTTGGAGAGCATCGCGTAGGTCGCCAGCGCCTCCGAATACACCTTCGTTACAAGAAACTCCTCCCCTGTTCCCTCTTTTTTCCACACCTGGCCGACCTGGATTTTTCGCGCCGCCATCCCTCTGCCTCAACGTGTGTACGACTTTACCGTCTCACCGCTGCCCCGTCAACGCACGCTCCGGCGCCGCCACTCCCTAAGTAATAGCCTCCGTCAACGCTTCCCGGCCTTCCTGCGCATTGCAGCCGGGAAAACACTTTCGGCCTGCTCAACATCTAATTTCCTGTGCAGGGTGTGGGAATCGGCGTATACTTCCGGGTTGAGCCATTGATTGAAGGAGGGCCCCGCCTATGACGCGTGCCCGCGGCTTTATTTTCCCGGCTCTTGCTATCTTGGGTGCCGTCGCGCTGATTGTCCTCCCGCTGGGAGCCCGCTCCCAGCAGACCCAGCCCCAGCAGGACCCCTCGCAGCAGACGCTGACCCAGCAGCCTGCTCAGACTCAGCCGCAGCAGCCTGCCCAGACTCCAACGCAGCAACCCGGCCAGACCCAGACCCAGCAGCCCGGTCAGACCCAGCCTGCTCAGCCGGATTCGTCGCAGCAGGGCCAGACGCAGGCTCAGCCCCAGCAGCCGGCCACCACGCCCGACGACACCGGCTCGGATCAAACCACTACCCCTCCCGGGGTCAAGAACTCCAAGGACGACGTCAACAAAATCGGCGACCGCAACGTCGGCAAGGGCATCAACTTCTACTCGCTCGAGCGTGAGATTGCCCTTGGAAAAGCGCTCGCGCAGGAAGTCGAGCGTTCCGCCAAGTTCGTGGACGACCCGATGGTCGTGGACTACGTCAACCGCGTGGGCCAGAACCTGGTGCGCAACTCCGACGCGCGCGTGCCGTTTACGATCAAGGTGATTGACTCGGACCAGATCAACGCCTTCGCCCTCCCCGGCGGCTTCTTCTACGTCTTCAGCGGCCTGATTTTGCACGCCGACGAAGAATCGGAACTGGCCGGCGTGATGGGGCACGAAATCGCGCACGTCTGCGCGCGCCACGGCACGCGCAACGCCACCAAGGCGGAAATCACCGAAATCGCGGCCATAGTGGGCTCCCTGTTCATCCCGTACACCTGGACCGGATACGCGATGTACGAGGGCATGCAGTTCGCGATTCCTCTCCAGTTCCTCAAGTTTTCGCGCGACGCGGAACGCGAGGCTGATTTCCTCGGCCTCCAGTACATGTACAAGGCCGGTTACGACCCCAACTCCTACGTCACGTTCTTTGAAAAAGTTCAGGCCGAGGAGAAGCGGCGGCCCGGATCCATTCCGAAAGTGTTCGCCGACCATCCGCCCACTCCCGAACGCATCCGAAACATCCAGGAAGAAATCGCGCGCATTTTGCCGGTGCGCAGCGAGTACGTGGTCACCACATCCGAATTCGATGTGGTCAAGGCGCGGTTGAAGATGATCCAGAATCGCTCCAAGCTGTCCAATTCCGACGCCAGCAAGCCCACGCTCCGCAAGCGGAGCGATTCGGGCAGCGGCAGCGGCAACCCGGACAGCAGCAGCGATAGCGACGATGACCGGCCGACACTGAAGCGCCGGCCCGATTCTCCCGATTCACCCTGAAGCCGAAAGTTAGCTCATCCCTCCGTTGATCGTACAAGCCGCCAGCAGGCGGTTTTATCCCTCGGCTCACGTGTCTACTCGGAACTGCGCGGATCGGATCAAAGAAAAGCCCCTGGATCGCCGGGGGAGCGACCCAGGGGGCGGGGGTACAACGGGGCCAGGCAGAGGAAGTCTAGGTAATGTCCGTCCAGGTTTCTGGCTCTACGGCCAGCACCATGTTCTTGAAAATATCAACGTCCCAGCCGTCGCCGATGCGGAAGCGAAGGGCCGTAGGCGTCTCGCTCACGAGCGTGCCGGGCAGCGGAACGCAAATCTCCGCGAAGGCCACGCGCAGAATCACCCGCATTCCGAGCCAGGGCTCGAAATCCAGGGGCGCTGCGTGGCTGGGGGTCAGACTGCTGCGGGAATCGGTCGTCATCAGTTGTGGAGTGTGGGCCGCGGGGCTTCCAGACGCTATGGTACGACCGCGTCATTTTTCACGCCCTGGGGCAGTACCGGCAGATTCTGGTACCCATGTGACCGTTTGCCCGCGATGGTACCAAGGTTGGATTGCAGCAGGCCGCCACGGCGGGCGACAATATCTAGGCTTTGTGCGGGCAGCCCAACCGCGCGCGATGAGGATACATGCTGGAAGGCATTCGCCATCTGTTTGAGACCCTGCGCGACGTAGAGGGACTGATCCGCGCGGGTGGGTTGGCGGTCGTTTGTGGGATCGTGTTCAGCGAGACAGGACTATTCTTCGGCTTCTTTCTGCCGGGTGATTCGCTGCTGGTAACGGCGGGGATTCTGGCGGCTGCCGGGCATCTGAGTTTGACGGGGCTGCTCACACTGGTTACGTTCTGTGCCATCCTCGGTGACCAGCTCAATTATTTCGTTGGCCGCCAGGCCGGGCAGGCGCTGTATTCGCGGCCGGATTCGCTGTTCTTCAAGAAGCGACACCTGGAGCGCGCACACGAGTTTTACGAGAAAAACGGAGTGAAGACGATCATCATCGCTCGCTTCATCCCCATAGTGCGGACGTTCTGTCCCGCGGTGGCCGGCGCAGCGCGCATGACCTACCGGACTTATCTCATCTTTGATATCGCCGGCGGCGTGGTCTGGGTCTTCACCACCGTGCTGGGTGGATTTTTCCTGGGCCGGTCGATGCCGAATGTCAAAGAGAACTTGCACATCGTAATCGCCGTAGTCGTTTTTCTCTCTCTTCTTCCGGCCATCATCGAAACCGTGCGGCAGCGGCGGACCCGCAGGGCTGGAGCCGCTCCTCCGGCTGGGGCGGCCGTAGCCGAAGAGGAGTAGAGCGACGACAGTTTCTTGCTTCCCCGCCCTGCAGCATGGCGACAGGATCATCCCCCAATGCTTGCTCTGCCACTGATAGTGTTCACCGAACCGCTGGATGTTTTTCTTCCGAATGGCTGTCCCGCGGAAAGCGGCGCGGCCGAGGCGCTCCAGACGCTGGAACGGCGGCTGGTGCCATTAGTGTTCGCGAGCCGCGGAACGCGTGTGGAAGTAGAATTCGTCCGGCGCAGGATCGGCAACCGCCATCCATTCGTCACCGAGAACGGCGCGGGCGTGTTCGTTCCCGAGGGCTACTTTCCACAACGCATCCCGGGCGCCATGACAATCCGAAACTATCATTGCGTTCCGCTCGCGCGGCCATACGAGCAGACGTGTTCTGTGCTCGCAGATTCGGCAGAGGAAGCGCGCGCGAATGTGGTGGGATTCCACCAAATGAGCGCCAAGGAGATCGCGGAAAACACGGGGCTGCCGCAGAAAATTGCGGAAATGGCCCGCCTGCGCGAATACGACGAGCCTTTTTTCTTCGCGGGTGAGGAGGAAGCGGCAGGTCGTAGACTCGAGTTGGCTGTGCGTACGCGTGGGTGGCAGATTGTGCGCGGCGAGCGGTTCTGGCACTGCAATTCGGGCGCGGACCCAGCCGGCGCTGTCCGGCGGGTCACGGAGATGTATCGCGCAGACAAACACCGAAGCCGGATGCGCTCCGTCGCAATCGGATGGAGCAAGTACCAATTACCCATGATGGCCGCGGCTGGGCGCACCATCGTTCTCCCAGAGGCTAACGGAATCTACGATGAAGAGCTGGCGGAAAAGCTGCCGGCGGCGCGGCGGGCGAAGAAAGGCGGGATCGCCGGATGGAACAGCGCGGTAATGGAATTGATCGAGGCCGGTGCATAAACAAATCGGGGAGCCTGGCGGCTCCCCGATTTGTTGTTTGATGCCGTGCGTGGGTTTTCCCGAAGCTTCGGGACCATGCGCACGTGCACACCGCGTGCGCGGTGTCAGGTTCGCACTGCGATTCGTTCTGTGTCCGGGGGAGTCATACTCCCTCTCGGCCCCACTCGTACTCCTGCGCACGAGGAAAGGCAAGCGAACGGCAGGAGAAAGTCACAGAAACTCGCGGTGATGGAGGCGTCGCGCTCTGCCAACAACAGCCGGATCGCTATATTTAGGCGCGTGGAGGTCGTGAGTGTTTGACGATTCCAATGAGCCCAGGCGAAACACGTGGGCCAGGTCGCTCCGGTATTCCTGGCTCGTCGTGCTCGTGGTGTTTCTCTACATCGCTGGCACCGTAATGCTGCGCTGGCGGGAGAACCGCGAGATCGATCGCGAGAACCAGCAGAGGGCGGCGGCAAAACGGGCTGAGGAAGACCGCCGCACTGTTGAAGCCATGGGCGGGAACCGCTTTGAGATCCTCACTTTCTACTCGTCTCCTCCTGAGGTCCACCGGGGCGGGCGGTCACAACTTTGTTACGGCGTCTCGAATGCGCAAACGGTGAGCATCGCTCCGCAGGTCGAAAATGTGTGGCCGTCGTATGGGCGCTGTGTGGACGTATTCCCGCGAAAGGACACCACATACACGCTGACGGCAACCGATCCCGTGGGCCACACGCAAACTGCGACAGCAACAGTGCGTGTTCGTTAGCTGAGTGGGCGCGGAAATTCAGGTGCAAGCGCAATCAGCGCAAGAACAGGACTTCGCGGATCTGATCGCGGCCCACAAATGTTTTCGAGGTGCGGAAATCATGGAAGATATTCATGATTTCGCGGTTGGGAATAGGGCGCTGGAATGCGACGGGAGCCTTGGCAGGAACGCATTCGAGAGTCTGAGAATCGAGAACGCGATAGCGCCAGAACCGTTCGGGCGGCTTGTCGTGCAGGTGGAGAAGCGCGGCGCCGCCGGGGCGGAGGATATTGGCTAACCGCGCCACGAAAGCCGCACCTACTGCTGCGTCCAGATAGTCGAGCGAATCCCAGAGCAATGCGCCGTGGAATCTTTGCGGATCGAAGTGCAAGTGGCGTGCCAGAAAGCGCGAGGGACGCAGAGCGGGATCGTCCGCCGCTTCCGCGGAAGCGTCTGACCGCCCCGCGGCGCGTGCGGGACGCTCGAGCTCTTCCGCCAGAAATTCGCGCCAGGCGCGAAGCAGATCGTTGCTATAGAGGCGAAAGCCGCGCGAGGTGAAAAAATCCACCGTGGCCTGTGAAACGGGGCCGAGATCCAACAGTTCACCGCGTTCGGCGCCTTCGATCGCGCCGAGCAATTCCTTGAGGCCATTGGACACCCGGCGAACCGACGTCTCGGAGGACTCGGCCGGCCCGCTGGACGAACTGCTGAGCGGCGCGCGCGCGGAAGATGCCGCGGCGCTCGGCGTCGTTCGAGTGGGCTGGTCGGGCCGCTGACGCGAGGGCCAGGTCATGCGCGCGCTCCCAATTGCCGGAGCTAGTCGGAACTTTCAGGCGACTCCGAAGCGATGCCGCGGAGCAGCACGGAAGGTGCAGCGGCGCTGGGTTCACGCGCATCCGCCCCGGGAGCGCCTGCGGATGCGGAGGCGCCGGCGGCCTGAGCATTCTGGAAGCGAGCGCCTCGCGGGGCCGCCGTCGTGCGAGAGGCAGAAGCCGCTCCCTGCGTCGTGGCGCGCGATTCACCGGGCCGCAAGATTTCCATCGCGCCGTTGAATACGGCCCCTTCCTGCAGCGCGACGCGCGGTGCAGCAGCGTCGCCGTGGACGTTGCCGCTGGCGGCAATTTCCAGGCGTTCGGTGGCGCGCAGGTTGCCCTCCACCTTGCCCTCGATGACCACTTCGCGAGCCTCGATTTCGCCGTGAACTCTGCCGGAGGCGCCCAGGGACACGCGCGCGCTTTCAAAGTGCAGTTTGCCGTCGATGCTCCCGCCGATCCATAGATCTTCTTTGCCGGAGATCTCTCCCTTCAGCGTGATGCCCGGCGTGATGCGTGAGGCATTCATGGCTGGTGAGGGAGATGGTGCAGCCACGGCCGGTGGAGGCGGCGCGGCTTCGGCGGGCTGGGCGGAGGCGATGGGAACGGCCGTGATCTGTTGCGGGCGAGGCGCCGGAGTCTCGGGTTGCTGGGGGGATTTTTGCTCGTTCTGTTTGAACCACATAGGAACCTCCTCCGCGAAGATGGCGAAAACGCCGGGCAAGCATTCCAAGTCTTGGCCGCGCCGGTGGGAGGGCTCAAAAACTATAGAACAGGGTTGCAGGGTTGGCAACGGCGGGGAGAGGAGATGGCGCGGGAATGCCACGAGCAAGTGAAGGGAGATCGGAAAAACCGCAGGGTTACGCCTTGCATGACAACACAGTCATTCGGAGTGGCGGAGTTCCCAGGCGGCGACGACTAGGCCGAGCGATTCATGAAAGAAGAGTTTGACGCCTTCGCGGGAGCGCCACCAGGAATCCGGGTCGAAGCCCGAGTCATGGGCGCTGATGATGCGAAAATCGTAATCGTGAGGCCATACGCGGATGAAGATGAAGCGTGAGCGGCGCGTGTGGAAGTTGGAAGTGACCACGAGAACGTGTCGCCAGCCTCGTTCGGCGGCGAGCTGGCGGAGCGCCTCGGCTTCTTCGCGGGTGTTTCCGACCGGGCGCGGATAGGTGACGATGGCGCTCTCCGGAACGCCGCGCTGTTCCAGGTCGCGGCGCATTAGATCGGGGATGGAAATATAGGGACGCAAAGGCCGGCCGCTGGCAACCACGCGCGGCGCCCAATGCGCGCGATACAGTTCGGCGGCGCGGCTGGCGCGGTCGCCCTGAAGATTGTCGTCGCCCAGAATCATGATGGCATCGGCGGGCCCGGGGGCATCCACGGAGACCCAAAAATGGCCGCAGGCCTGAAGGATGGGCACGCGGAACAGGTAGAGACCAAACAGGAAGGCGGCCAGAACGAGCAGGAAGAGAAGCCGGGCGAAAATGCCGCCCCGCTGGGGATTCGATCTCGTGCGCGGCACGAGACTGCCGCTCACAGACTCGGCTCCAGGCCGCGCAGATGCTTGGCGCTATCTTCGGGCATCACGGCGTTGAAATAGACTTCCTTCAAGGCATACGAGCGGCTGCCCTTGGGCAGGATGGGCATGACCTCGATGTGCCAGTGATAATCGTCGGAGATGGTTTTCCAGTATCCGGTGATGTGGCCGCTGGGCACGTTGGTGTTGGGCGAAGTGTGCAGGACCATGTGGTAGGCGTCGGAAACCTGTTCGAGGCGGCGGAGGGTGCGGCCGACGAGCGCGGCCAGATTCTTGCGACGGGACTCGGCGCGCGGGGCTTCAAACTGATAATTGTGCTTGCGGGCGAGAATCCAGGTTTCAAAGGGTACGCGCGAGGCATAGGGGCAGAAGGCCACGTAGTCGCCTTGGGTATCCACCACGCGTTTTCCGGCGCGCTCCTCCTGGCGAACGATGTCGCAGAAGACGCAGCGCTCCTTCTCCTCGTAGTAGGACTTCGCGGCACGGAGTTCGTAGAGCACGCGGCGGGGGACAAACGTGGTGGCCACGATTTCCGAATGGGGATGCGTCCATTCGGCGGCGGCGGCAGGCCCCTGATTCTTGAGCGCGGTGGCGTATTTGAATCGCGAATCGCGTTTGAGGTCGGATATGCGGCGCTTGTAGGCCTCGAAGACGAGCTCAATGTCGTCGTCGGAAAGGCGGGAGAGGGTGCCGACATGCACGGGGGATTCGATCACAATTTCGTGGGCGCCGACTCCGCGCATTTTGTCGTAGATGCCCTCGGCGGCGCGGCCCACTTCGCCCTCAATGCGATAGAGCGGGGCGGGATGAGGAGTGACGCGGACCTTCCAGGGGCCGTCGGCGGGCAGGCGGAGCAGAGTCTGGCCGGACTCGGTAGCGGGGCAAAGGGGGCAGGGCTCGACGGGGCGGGACACTTCCTCCCCGTGACCGACAACCACCCAACTGCGCGTGATGGGATCTTTTCGCAGCTCCATGCCGGAACCGAAGAATCAAAGCGTAGCGCCTGGGTCCTCAATCAGCCGAATGCCACCGCGGCGACGAGAAAATGAGCCGGCGCAAGACCCCGAAGGGTCGGGGCAGGCTGCCGGCGCTACGACCGGTGAGATTTTACCGCGCAGGCGGTTGAGCGCGAGGACTAGCGCAAAAGGATGTGCACAGATCAGCGCGTGTAGTGGGCGGGCGTCGGGCCTTGTTCGAGGCGGTTGCGGTCCCAGATAGCGCCCTCGCGGGAGTAGCTGGCCATTTCGAAATCCTGGGTTAGTTCGAGCGCGTCGGTGGGGCAGGCATCCTCACACAGGCCGCAGAACATGCATCGGGACGTGTCGTAAGTGAAGTGAGTGAGGACCT
>JASHSV010000242.1 GCA_030038535.1 Candidatus Acidiferrales bacterium | reverse complement strand
GGAAGGGCGTGGCCATGCTCGATTCCGCAAAAATCCAGTGTATGACGCCTGAACTGACCCGGCAAGCGCCCTATGGTTTCTTGCTTCCCGAGCCCGATGATTCTGTCGCCGCCGAGCCGGCCGGAGCTTCCGGCTGCTGCTCGAGCACCGCGTTGGCTTCCGAGCAGTCGCTGATTCTCGCCAGGCGGTAGTTTTTGTCCATCAGACTCAACAAATGGGGCCACCAGCGCGTGCTGCCCAACATACCCAGCGTCTCCGGGTCGCTGGAGAGAACGATCAGCCCGAATCTTCGCTCTGCCACCATCTTTTCGAGCGGCTCTCCGGGCAGTTCGTGATGCCGCACGAGTTGATCGAGCACGAACGGATTGGACACTTCCGGCACGCGTCCCGCCAGAACTACCGCTCCCACGTTTTCCGCGAGCACCGGCCCCGCACGCGACTCTCGAACCATCCGGTAAACGTCCGAACAGCCCGACACGTTCAGAGGAAACGCCCGCGCATCGTGCGTGAATCCGTCTGCCAGATAGAGCGCCACCAAACCGGCCAGGCACGTCAGCAGTGGCAGCAATCGCGGCGCCCGTGGCGACTCTGCCCAGGCCTGGTATCCGAGCGCCGCAGCTATCGTGCAGGCCGCAATCGGTTCCAGGAAATGATTGATGAACGATCCGGCCTTTCCTCCCGTCACCAGCACCACGCCCATGGAGCACAGCAGATAGAGCAGCGCCGGCAGCGCGCGCCGCACCTTTGTCAGAAAAAAGGCCAGAACGAATGGCGCCAGAGCCGCTACGCTGGGCTCCACGAGAATGAAGATTCCGAGCAGCCGGCGAAACGTGTACGGGTCCGGGTGCGTCCGGAACATGTGAAAGTAGAATTGTCCGCCCGTTGCCACCTGCATTCCCGCGAATCCCGCCAGGCACAGCCCACCGAGAGTTCCGGCAAGCAGAATCGCCCGCCGGAGTTCGCGCCGCGCGAGCAGATAGAGCACGCACGCCGCGGGCGCGGCCAGCGCCGTGTACTTCACAAATAGCGCCAGCCAGAACAGCACAGCCGATGCCGGCCACCATCGCCCTTCGCTCCTCATGCACAGCCACAGGCCGCCCAGGCTCAGCGCTATAGCGAGCAGGTCGATGCGCAGCAGCGGCATCCACGCTCGCGTTACTCCGTTGGTCAGAAAATACAGGCCGAACGCGGCGGCCAGCAGCGCCGACCCGCTCCATTCCCGGGTGAGCAGGACGAGAAGCAGAGCGATAATCACTCCGCACGCCAGCATCGCCAGCCGCGGCAGCGTAAAGCTGAGCCCGCCCAGCCGCACACATTCCGCCGCAATCCAGTACCCGATCGGACCGTAGGGATTGAGCGCGTTGGGATAGGCGTGTGGATCGGGATATGCCGTCTCGCCGGCTTCGAGCCTCACCGCCGCGTTCAGGATGTTTCCCTCTTCATAGTCCAACTGGAACGGCAGGTGCGCCTCGGCCACCGCCCGCCACACGGTGAGCACCGCGGCCGCGACGATGCATCCCGTCATCACCCATTCCGAAAGACGTAGCGCGCGCTTGTTCCAATCGCCGGCAGACGCCTGAGGACTCGCGCTCATGCTTTTGTCTCCGTAACCGTCCCATTTCGGTGCATCGCTGCGCCGAGCGCGAGCCAGCAGCCCAGCGCGAAGAATTCCCAACGCGTAAAGTGGCCGGGCACCACGGGAGCAAGTTTCATCAGCATCAAACTGGCGCCCACCAGCACTCCAATGATTGCCAGTGCGCGGTCCATCGCCGCCGGACGCATCGCGAAATACGCCGCACACGCCATCATCCAGCCGAAGCCTGCGGCAAACGAGCCCACCTCGGAAATGGGCACGAGCAATTGCGAACCCACCAGGCTGGCGACCGCCGTTCCTGCTCCGATGGCCACAACCGCCGCCGAGGGCGTCTGAAACCGCGGATGCACGGCCGCAAACATGTGGGGAACCAGCCCCCGGCGGGCCATGGCAAAGAGCAGGCGCGTGGCTGCGACAAAATTTCCGTTGAACACTTTCCCCAACGAGAGCAGCGCCGCGGCAAGTATCACGTTCACTACCCAACGGCTGCCCGCCGCTCGTTCTATCGCCACCGCCGTTGGAAAATTCTCGCCGGCCACCGATTGCCACGGTTGCGCCCAGGCCACCACCGCAATCACGCTGCAGTAAAACACAATGGCGGCTGCAATGGCCATCAGCGGCGCGTACAAATGGTGCTCCGCCGGAAAATCCGGATGCGCCTCTTCCGACGCCTTCGCCGTGGACTCAAAGCCGGTCATGAAATAGGGAACGATTTGCAGCGCCAGGAGCACGGACACTCCCGGCGTATGGCTCCAGAGCGGCGTAAAATTTCGCGCCGAGCCGCCCGCGATTCCCGCCGCGCCGAACACCCCAAACAGTAGAAGCAATCCGAATGTGGTGAGATTCTGAAAAATCGCGCTCTGGCGAATGCCTCGATAATTGAGTGCCGCAAGCGTCCCCGTCAGCGCCAGACCCAGCGCCACGTGCGGCAGATGCACGGGCGAACCCGCCACGCGATACAGCTCCACCGAGTCGAGTGCAGGAAAAATGAACGCGGCCACTCGGCCGATCGCTACCGCCTCCCACGGACAGACGATGGCATAGGCGAGCAGCATGATCCAGCCGGTCCAGTAGCTCGCGGCACGCGGAAAAACAGCGGCGGTGTATGCCACCTCTCCGGCGGCGTCCGGCCGCTGGCTGATCAGCCGTCCGTACACATACCCCACCGGCAGCAGTGCGATGCCTCCCAGCGCGTAGCCCAGAATCGCGCCTGCCGGGCCGCCTCGCGACAGCCAGTCGTCCATCAGCACGAGCCAGCCCACGCCCACCATCGTGCCGAAGCCCAGAGTGAAGTAATCGACCAGCCGCAGCTTTCTGGCCAGATTGGTCATGCCAGCAGGCAGAGGATTTCAAACAGAAGATTGGCGGCGAGTAGCGATGTGATTTCCGATGTGTCGTAGGGCGGCGACACTTCCACAAGGTCTGCGCCCACCAGGCGCAATCCGCGCAGACTCCGGACCAGCTCGAGCGCCTGCGCGCTCGAAAGTCCTCCCACTTGCGGCGTGCCTGTGCCGGGTGCGAATGCCGGGTCCACCGAATCGATGTCGAATGTCAGATAACAGGGCCGGCCGCGGAGCGGCGCAAGTTTCGGCTCGACTGCGGCTAGGCCTTTGCGGTGGAATTCTTCGGCCGTGATCCAGGCGATTTGATTTCGCCGCGAGAATTCGAAATCGTTGTCGCCATAAACCTGGCCACGGATTCCGACTTGCAGCACCGCGCCTCGAACAAGCACCCCCTCCTCGATTCCCCGCCGGATGATAGTGCCGTGGGAATGATGCGATCCGAAATAGGTGCTCCACGTATCGGAATGCGCGTCAATCTGTACCAGCGCAAGTGGGCCGTGCTTTTGCGCCACCGCGCGCAGCAGCGGAAGCGTGATCGAGTGGTCGCCGCCGACGCTCACTGGCGTTGCTCCCGCAGCGAGGATCGGCCACAGGCCCTTCTCAATCCGTGCGTACGAGTCTTCCAGAGACAGCGGATTGACGGGCAGATCGCCAAAGTCACCAATCCGTTTTCTTTCGAATGGGTTCACGTTGAGCGCGGGATTGTACGGACGGATCATCGCCGACTGCACGCGGATGTTTCGCGGGCCAAACCGTGCGCCGGTCCGGAACGTCGTTCCTCCGTCAAACGGCACACCCACCAGCGCAATATCCAGCGCGTGCGCGTCCGTTATGTTCGGTAGCCGCATAAACGTGGGAATGCCTTCGAAGCGCGGGTAAACGAGCGCGTCGAGCGGCATCGGATGCCCGCCGTCGGGGCCCGATAGAGTCGTAGCCCGGGACCCTCTCGGTGCAGTTGGTCGGCGCGCGGACATTTTCTTCGGTGGCATGGAGTTCTGGCGGGCGAGTGTAGGCGGGGCGTGACAGAGAGTCAACGAGGCGCCGCAGGACTCGATGCAGATAAAGAGCGCCGGTGAAAATCGCCGGCCCAAGGAGGAGAGAAGCTGTTCTCGTCTGATTACGAAAACTTGCGGCGGAATCCGAACAGGGCGAACAATCCCGTCCCTAGGAGCTGCAGCGCACTGGGCTCGGGAGTCGTAATGATCCCGATGTATTCCTGTGGCTGGCTTCCTTCCGGCGCGCCCAGGGACGATGGGGTGTAGATGACCACATCGGAGTAATTGCACGTGGCGCAGTTGTAGTTCTCCGAAGCCTGCGCCAGCCAATAGCTCACCATGCTCTGCTGCGAGGCGCTCAGGCCGGACGATGCCCCGGGCGAGAAGAGATCCCAGATGGCATATTGCATATATCCGATCGTCGCTGAGTTCGATGGGTTTGCAGGGCCAAGCGCGAAAATCTGCTGTGCGAGCCAGGCAGCCTCCAGATACGCGGTCCCTGCCCCGGCCATGCTGCCGAAGTGCAGACTGCTCAGGGAAGAAGAAGTGGGCGGCATGCTGGTTGTGCTGGCTGTCCACGATTCACCGAGCCACACTTCGTCGCTGTAGTCGTCGCAGATCAGATTAAGAGAAACGGGAGCTCCGTTGCCAGTCTCGGTAAAGCTGTACGGCCCGACGTACACCCCACCCATTACGTCCGTGCCTCCAGTGTTCAGCGTCAGCGTTACACCGGTCGCCGACGCCGTTCCGGCCATAGCCAGCAGCAACACGATGACGGGAATCGCGCGCGGAAAAACCTTCATCAGTCCTCGCAGGTACACAAATCCCGCAGCGCAATGGGTAGAGCACGTCGAATTCCAAAGCACTACAAAACCTTGCCTGCCGGTGCGCCTCAAAATAAAGAACTTCGAAACATAGGGCCCGTCACATACTCTCGTTGATGGAATACGAGGGGACGGATGCGGAAGATATTTTCATTCTTTCTCGCTGAGTGGAGGTTCCTTCTTCTGTCGAAGGGCAGAATTGACTTGGAAGAACTCTGTGACTTCGCGTCCTCAGATGTTCCACTATGGAACACGGGGCGACGCCTAGCCTCTGCTTTCAATACGTCTTCGTAGCGCCTGCTCGGCGGAATTCTTCGAACAGAGCCCGGCACTCGTCGATCAGCAGGCCGCCCTCAACCAACACACTGCTGCCGCCCATTTTCGCCAATTGGCGGGCAGGAACGTGCAGCTCGGAAAAACCAACAGCCGCTGCGTCATCAATCTCGGCGCCGTAAATCACGCGGCCAATCCTCGCCCAGTGGATGGCCGAAAGGCACATGGGGCAAGGCTCACAGGTCGAGTAGAGAGCGCAGCCGGAAAGATCGATGGTGTGGAGCGTTCTGCTCGCGGTGCGAATACAGTTAACCTCGGCGTGCGCGGTCGGATCCGTATCGCGCCACACCGTGTTATGAGCAACAGCGACCACTGCGCCCTCGCGGACGATTACGGAGCCGAACGGGGACTGGCCGGCGGCGATCCCCTCGCGCGCCGCCGCAATGGCCCGACGTAGATAATCAGGCCCGGTCACCTGATCTGCTCCCGCGAGTGATCTCCGGACGGCTCTTCCGAAGCGCCCGCAAGCTCATTTATTGCAGGGCTCATAGCCGCGTTAGGTGAGTGCCACCGTCGAACCTCGCTGCGGTCTGGAGTTGCCGCGAGCAATTCTGCGATCGTCGAGCGCAGGGTCGGATGCCGCAAACTCTGGGCAATCTCGCGAAGCGGAACAAGCACAAAACGGCGCTCGGCGATCCGCGGATGTGGAATTTCCAGGTCGGACATGCTGACGACCGTCGCGCCGTAGAACAGTATGTCGATGTCCACGATGCGCGGTCCATTGCGCACCAACCGGCGGCGGCCCATGTCGCGCTCCACCTGCTGCGTCGCGCGCAAAAGCTGTCGTGGCATCAGCTCGGTGACCGCTTCGATAACGCAATTTAGAAACCAGTGCTGCGGCCCGAAACCAAGGGGCTCCGTGGCGTACAGCGACGAGCGTTTTACGGTTTCCACTCCCACGGCAGCCAGCCCGGCCAGCGCCTGCTCCAGATTCGAGGCGCGGTCGCCCAGGTTCGAGCCCAAGCCGAGATAGATCGTGCGCTTCATCACGTGATGAGCGGCTCCGCGATTCAGAAAAGATTCGGCTGACGGCTGCCCGGTTCGAGACCGAAGTGCTTGTAGGCCAGCGCCGTAGCCACGCGCCCGCGCGGGGTGCGATCGAGCATGCCGAGCTGCATCAGGTAGGGCTCGCAGATCTCCTCGATCGCGTCTTCCTCTTCGCTGAGTGTGGCGGCGAGTGTGCCAAGTCCTACCGGGCCTCCCGAATATTTATCGATGAGCGCGCGCAACAGGCTGCGGTCCACTTCATCAAGGCCCTGCTCGTCCACGCCGAGCAGGCCGAGAGATTCCCGCGCGACTTCGAGCGAAATGTGGCCTTTGGCGCGCACCTGCGCGAAGTCGCGGACGCGGCGCAGCAGGCGGTTGGCCACGCGCGGTGTGCCCCGGCTGCGGCGCGCAATTTCGCGCGCGCCCGCCTCGTCTATGCCGATTTCCAGGATTTTCGCCGATCGCAGCACGATGCGAAGCAGTTCCTCCGGCGTATAGAAATCGAGGCGATGCACAAGACCAAATCGCGAACGCAGCGGCGCGGTGAGCAGCCCGGCGCGCGTGGTCGCGCCGATCAGCGTGAAGCGGTTGAGCCGGTACGGATGAATCCGGGCGCCCGGTCCCTGCCCAATCACGAGGTCGATCTGAAAGTCCTCCATAGCGGGGTAGAGAATCTCCTCGATCTCCGGAAACAGGCGATGAATCTCGTCCAAAAAGAACATTTCTCCCGTCTCGAGCGCGGTGAGCACGGCGGTCAGGTCGCCCTTGCGCTCGAGCAAGGGGCCCGAACTGGTCTTAATGGAAACTCCCATTTCGTTGGCCAGTATCTGCGCGAGCGTGGTCTTGCCCAAACCGGGCGGGCCATAGAGCAGCACATGGTCGAGCGCTTCGCCGCGGCTCTTTGCGGCTTCGATGGTGATGGAGAGCAGCTCCTTAACGCGCGATTGGCCGACGAAATCCGAAAGCCGCTTTGGGCGCACGCTGGCTTCAAGGCGCGCCTCTTCCGCTGTGAGCGCGCCGGAAACGATTCGTTGGGCGGATTTAGTCATTCGCGAGCTTCGCGACGTCGATTCTACTTCAACTCAAAGATTCCGAGGCTGCGCTGGGACCGGGTGAGCGCTTCAAAGCGGCGGTCGAGCACAGCGTACTCCGTTGCGTGCGTCCGCCGGAACTCTTCGTAGTCCTGCCGCGAATCCCAGCAATCGCAGGTGATGTAGCGATTGCCCTCGCCAGCGAGCAGAGTGCTGCCGCGGTAAGCCGGACTCGCGCCGAAAAACCGGGCCCATGTGCCTGCGGAGCAGTAATGGCGCTCAAATTCTTCCTTCTTCTCTTCCGGCACGACGAATTCCCAGAGGATCTCGATCACGTTGAGCGACCCGCGGGTATCGCTACTCCCCCGCGGCGCGGTGCGCGGATGCGGACGAGGCGGGGCTGAGTTGTTGCAGCGCCGCTCGGAGAGCCGCGTCGAATGCCGCCGGCATTCCGTCGCGCCGCAGCTTTTCCATGGTGCGATCCACTTCCCGGCGGTCGTAGTTCAGATTCAGGAGCGCGGAATGGAGATCCTCCTCGAGCTGCGAGCGGGCCACGCGCGGCTCCGCGACGGCGGATTCGGCGGCGGCGAGTTTGTCTCTCAGTTCGACGATGACACGTTCCGCCGTCTTGCGTCCAACCCCGTTGATGCGCGTGAGCGCGGCGACGTCGCCGCGGCGCACCGCGGGAATAATTTCGTCCACACTCATGCCGGAAAGAATTCTCAGGGCCAGCGCGGGGCCCACGCCGCTGACGGAGAGGAGCAGCTCGAACAAATGCTTCTCGCGCGCAGTGAGGAAGCCGTAGAGAGCGAGCTGGTCCTCGCGCACGTGCGTGTAAATCAGCAGCGTCACTTCGGTTCGCAGCGCGCCGACGGCCGCAAACGTGGAAAGGGGAATGTGAACGTCGTAGCCCACGCCGCCCGCGTCAACGATCAACTGGCCGGGGCGTTTTTCCACCAGCGTGCCGCGCAATAAGGCGATCATTTCACCCTGAGTATTGAGGAGGCTGCGCGCCAGTGTCAACGCGCGCGAGCACGGGCGTCGCGCGTGCCATCGGCGGACAGAGGTCCGCAGCGTCCCACGCGTCCCGAAAACGGACAGATGACAATTTGGCCTCATAATTCACGAATTTTTTATCCGTAACCACGAAACAAAAATCCGTCTGCCATCGTCATAGAAGATGCAGGCCCCCAGCGACGCGAAGTAGCGCGGTTCTCCCCGGTGCCGCGAGCGGCGTCTCGGGAGCGTGAATCCAGAACGAGAAAGAAGGAGGAGAGTATGGGTGTCTTTCGACGCAATAGTTTTGCCGTAGCCGTGGCTGTACTGGCTGTGCTGGCCCTGGCGATTCCGGTGCTTGCCCGGCCGGACCGCGCGGAAATCGTTCTTTCCCGAACCTGTCACGTGGGTAACGCTTCCCTCGCGCCGGGCACCTACCAGGTGGTGTTCGACGGGAACAAAGTGTCGTTCCTTCGCGACAGCAAACTGATTGCCGAAGCCACGGGAGAATGGAAGAGGGCGGACCGGAAGGTGGAAGACACGGGGGTCCGATACGAGGAGAGCGGACGCATCCTAGAGATCCGTGTGCAAGGCCGCGACTCTTATTTCGCAATTCCATAAATCACTCTCAGTCCATCGCAGGGGCACGGCTCGGGGACACGAAGCGACCGGGAGTGCCCCTGCACCCAATTACGCAGCGACAACCGGCTCGTAGCGTCCTGTGAGATAACTTCTCGCGACGTGCGAAACGAAGCGGTACACCATTTCTTCGCGCTCCGAGAGCGGGCCCTGGCGATAGCCCGCCGAACTCACGCCGCGCTGCACGGATTCGCAGGCGCGCCAGTCCTGACGGTTGGTCATGTCCCAGAAATCCACCGCGTATGCGGGCGAAAAACCTTCGCAAGCGATTTCCTTCGGAGGAAACAGCCAATTGCATTCCACGCGCGTGCGGTCCGGCGCCAGCGGTTCGAGGCGGTGCGTGAGCACGAAATCGGGATGGGGGCTGATCAGCATGTTCGGAAACAAGCCGAAGTAATAGACCAGCCGGCGCTGCCCGGCGTCGAGGCCGGGCAGATATTCCCCGTGGCGCACGCCATCGAGCGACATCGTTTGGGCGTGTTCGGCCAGCTCCATCGAGCCGCCGAGCCAAGCTCCGTTCTGCGGCGGATTCAATCCGCTGTCGGGCGGGCTCACCCGGCAGAGTTGCGGATGAATCTGCGGGCAGTGGTAGCACTCGTGGTAGTTCTCGGTAAGGATTTTCCAGTTCGCAGCGACTTCGTAGCTGGAACGCGCAGCTATGCGCAGCTCGCCGGGCGCGTGCGCGGCGAGCAGGCGCGTCAGGTCTCCGGTCCAGGCATCCAGCGGCGGTGCCTGGCCGTCGGCGTTGACGAATATCCAGCCGTGCCAGGTCTGTGCGCGGACGGGAACGAGGCCGGTACCCGCCGGGTCGAAGCAGGCCACCTCGCCAAAGCGCGCGGCAGTCTTCAGCCGTCCATCGAGCTCGTACACCCAGCCGTGATAGGGACAGCGGATGGCGCGCGCGTTGGCGCACGCTCCGGGCTCGAGCAATTCATGGCCGCGATGGCGGCAGACATTAAAGAAGGCGTGCAAGCGGTCGTCGGAATCGCGAGAGAGCAGGATTCCTTCGCGACCGAGCCGGATAGCACGAAAATCGCCGGGACGCGCTGCCTCCTCTTCGCGGCCCGCACACACCCATCCGCGCTCAAAGAAGTGCTCCAGTTCCCAGGCAAAAACCTCTGCGGAGCGGTAGGCCTCACCGGGCAGGGTGAAACTGTTGCCGAATTCCGCTGTGGAGCGAGCGACGTCTTCGGGAGTGATCGGCGCGGGATTTGAAGTTATCGTAGCCATGATTTTCCGATTCTAACGGCTCGTTCCGGGCGCGACAACGCAGGTGCGGGAACGTAACGCCCTTTGAGGGCTAGACTATCGCCATGATATTTCTGGTCATCGAACGCTTTCTTCCGGGCCGTGTAGAAGCCATCGGCGAGCGGTTCGCACGCGAGGGCCGTATGCTCCCCGAAGGCGTGAGGTATCACGCGAGCTGGGTGGACGCGGCCCGTCTGCGGTGCTACCAAGTGATGGAAGCGCCGAGCGCAGAATCGCTGGCCACCTGGACCAGCCGCTGGGATGATCTGGTGGAGTTCGAGATCATCCCGGTCGTCAGCTCGGCCGAATTTTGGAATCAGAGGCCTCATCAATAGTCCTCGTCAAGCGCCGCCGCGATGGGCGAGCAGCGCGATGACCTCCTTGTGATTCTTGGTCTTGGCGAGATCGGCGGGGGTTTGCTCGGAGTCGTTTTTCACGCCCGCATTTGCGCCGGCTTCAAGCAGCAACCGCACCAGCGGCAGATTGCCGTGGAGCGCAGCGGCATGGAGCGGCGTCCAACCGCCTTGCTGGC
>JASHSV010000241.1 GCA_030038535.1 Candidatus Acidiferrales bacterium | reverse complement strand
GCATTTGCTCAATCGTAGTGGGCGAACGGCTGTAGCCGATGAAGTAGGTGCCGAATTCCCCGTGACCGGCGCGGCCGAAGGGCATATTGTCGCGCAGAATCTTCACTTCATTTCCATTCTCGACAATCACGGTGAGGGCGTTGTGCGCCGAGGTGGGCTTGACGGAATCGTCCAGCTCGACATCGGAAAGCTTGGTGCGGCCGATAATGCGCTCCTGGGCTTCGGTAGGGAGCGCATTCCAAGCCGCCATATCGTGCAGATATTTTTGGACTATGAGGTAGCTGCCGCCGGCGAAGACGGGGTCTTCGTCGCGCACGAGCACGGCATCCAGAACGGCTTGCCCGCGGGGATTTTCCGTTCCATCCACAAAGCCCAGCAGGTCGCGGTCGTCGAAATAACGAAAACCGCAGACTTCGTCGGCCACGGAAAGGGCGCTCCCGATGCGCTCCATGATTTGTGTGGCCAGCTCGAAGCACAGATCCGCGCGCTTGGCCCGAATGTGGAACAGGATGTCGCCGGGAGTGGCCGGGGCGTGGCGTCCGCCGGAGCGGAATTCGCGGAAAGGGTGCAGTTCCGCCGGCCGGGGCGCGCCGAAAAGCTGGTCCCAGACACTCGAGCCGAAGGCCATCACGCAGGAAAGGCCACCTTCCAGGTCACGAAACTCAACGGCCCGGAAGAGAGCGGCGAGCTCGCCGCAGAACGAGCGGACGGCTGCGCGGCTCTCCGCGCGCGACTTGAGCTCCAAGACCAGGAAGATGGCGGAGCGCGTGAGCGGAGCAGCGACGGGCTGCGGCACGGCGGGTACGGCCGCTCCTGCCTGTTGTTCGTTGCCTGGACCGCGTTCCATAGGCCTCTGTCTTGCTGTCGCCAGAAAAATGCCGCGCTTCAGATGAAGGCCACAACTTTCAACGAAGAAGCGGGGCCGGAAGCTTACCACCGGCTCCGGGGACACGTCCACGCAGGGTGGTGGGCAGGACGGAAAGGCGACGCAGGAGCCCACGGCTGGGAAAGCGCTGATCGCGGCTATCGGTTATCGGCCGAGGCTGAAAATTACGCCGGTGCTGTAGCGGAAACCGTTCTGCCGGTTGTATTCGCCATCGGGAAATTTCATCAGGAAGTATTCGGCTTGCAGGGGACGGACGGCCAGGTGACGGTTCACGCGCACGTCGGCGCCGCCGCCCACGGCCATGCCGAACACATTTGTATAGCCCGTGTTATTGACGGCGTCTCTCGAGTAGGCGCCGCCAAACAGCGTGTGAACGTAGGGTGTAAGCCTGCCACGATGCAGCGTGAACCGCGGGCCGGTGAGGTAGGTCATCAGGACGGGCCGGAGGCTGTTGGAGACCAGGGAGTAGCCATCGACCTCGGAGACCGCGCCTAGCCAGTTGTTCACGTTATAGACGAACTGGCCGCCGCCGCCGTTCAAATTGAAGCTGGACTGATGGTAGGCGCCGTTCTCGTCGTTGAAGTCGGTGTGCAGAAGGTCGTAGCCGGCGTAAACCTCCATGCGCGAAGCGGCCCATTGCGGGGAATCCTGGGCGCGGGCCGATTGTCCAGAGACGAACGCCGCGAGGAGCACGAGAGCGCCGAAAACCGTTCGCACATCCCACCCCCTGGCACCCCGAATCACGCGCTTGTCGTTTTGAACCGAAGACGGCGGCGTGGGTTGCCTCAGTCGAGGAAATAGATCGTGAAGTAGCTGGTGACGTCGGGTTGAGCAGGATTCCGGGTGATTTGCGCGGAATTTGTGTGCTCACCGAAGAAGACGAGGTGGCAACCGGCCTGCTTTATCACTTCCAGGAAGAGCCAAAGACCTTTCCGACAATCGACGTGGAGTGACGCGGTTTTGGAAGTATCCATGGCCGCGATTACGCTCTGCGCCTCGGCATCTCGCGAGTCGGCGAGGGAAGAAACGGAATCGTGGGAAAAATCCATGCTGAGCAGGAGCAGCGTGTCCGGGTCTTCAAGCGCGGAGGAGAGCACCTCGCGCAGGCGGCGCAGCGGATCGGGCCGGACATTCACGTCGATGAGAATCGGGACGACGCGACTCGAAGGGAAGTAATACTTCAAGAAGGGAATCAGCACGCCCACGGAATGTTCGCCGGTGAACGCTTCCTGGTCCTCGGGCAATCCGGTGGCCGAGGCGATGTCGTGAACCAATTGCGCGTCTGCGTGAAGCTCTCCAAAGGGAGTTTTCCAGGGCAACGAGGAGAAGCTGATGTGGGAGAGCCCATGATGATAGTGGTCCGGCCCGAGGAGGATGATGGTCTTGGGGAAGGAGCGGCCGGCAAGTCCGGCAAAGAACCTGGCCATCAAGCCGCTGGCGAGGAAATGATGGGTCACGATACCCCCGCGGATCGAGTGCCCGCCAGGCAAGCGAGGGAGAGCGAGATTGGACGAGTTTTGAATTGCGGTGAGGAAGGGTTGCGGGTCGTCGCTCCAGAAGGAGTAATGCCGGTCGCGCGGCGAGGAGCCGGATAGGGCCAGCAGAGAGCCCAGCAGAAGAACCTCGGTGCGCCGCCACATGATCGCTCGCTACCCTAATCCTTGGAAAACAGGGAATACCAGGCCGGCGATGTGACACCGTTTTTTTTCATTGCCGCGGCATCTTCCGAGTAGATGATCTGCTTCCATTCGCCGTCTGCCCAGCGATTTGAGGAAGGGAACTCGTACCAGGAGTAGACATAGCCGATAGTGAGGCGAGTGCCGCCGTAGGCGTCCTTGACGAGCACGATAATGCGCTGGGGTTTGCCTGTGGCCACCTCCAATACGCGGCCTCTGACTGCGTCGGTGGCAACATCAGCGATCAGGGCCATCTGCAGTTGTGATCGGTCAGCAATTTGGTCGGCACCGCGGGGCAGCACCAGACTGCTGTCGAAATGCCGGTTGATATGCTCGATCCAGGCGTACTCTTTACTGCTGATTGCGCCGCCGGAAACTTCCTTTTGCGCAATGGAGCCCGCTTCCTGCGCGAGTTTGCGCAGTGTGGCGAATTTATCCGCGTATTCGTCGGTGATCATTCCGGCGGGCTTCAAGCGGTCGAGCATCTGCCCGATCGCCTGGGCCTGCCGCTGGAAAAACACCGGATTGGGTTCGACGTATCCTTTGGGAGGCGGGGGACTGTAGGGAGGAATTTCGAATTCCTCGCCTTCGCCCTGCTCCGCTGCGGCTTGCTCGGAATACAAAATGGTGTCGTGCTTCAGTTCGGTCCAACTCGCGGCTCCG
>JASHSV010000019.1 GCA_030038535.1 Candidatus Acidiferrales bacterium | reverse complement strand
CTCTATTTCTACCTCGAGCAGCGCCGCCGCGGCGCAGACGTCGTAGTGATCCCCAGCGACGACGGAATCCATCCGCCGATGCAGAAGATCCTGGACGCGATTGACGAACGCACCCTGCTCGTGCCCATTTCTCTCGTCCTGTTCCGCAGCGCGGCCATCGTGGATGCGCGCGCTATCGTGGAGAAGGCGCATCGCGTCGGCGCCCGCGTGGTGCTCGACGTTTTCCAGGCCGCGGGCACACTTCCCGTGGACGTGACCGCGCTCGGCGTGGATTTTGCCGTGGGCGGCGTGCTCAAGTGGCTGTGCGGCGGGCCCGGCGTCGGCTATCTCTACGTTCGTCCCGACCTCGCGCCCAAACTCGAGCCCTCCCTCACCGGCTGGTTCGCGCACAAAAATCCGTTCGCCTTCGATCCGCGGCCCATCGAACGCACGGGCACGGGATTCCGCTTCCTGACCGGAACGACCCAGATCCCTTCGCTCTACGCTGCGGGTCCCGGGCTCGAAATCATCGCTGCCGCGGGCGTCGAAAACATCCGCCGCAAGTCCATGGAGATGACGGCGCACCTGATTCGCGGCGCGAGCGAGCGCGGCTGGCGAGTCAACACTCCTGCGGATCCCGCTGCACGCGCCGGAACCGTCTCCGTGGATTGCCCGCACGCGGAAGACGTGAAGAACGCGCTCATCGCACGCAACATCCTGGTGGACTATCGCCCCAAGGCCGGTGTGCGCATCTCGCCTCACTTCTACAACCGCGTGGACGAGCTCGATCTGGTGCTCGATGCCATTTCGGAAATCCTGGCCACGCGCCCCTGGGAACGGCATCCGGCCGAAGTGTAGTTATGACGGGTATCGATTTATTCGCGGCCCAAAGGCGCGCCATGGTCGAGCACCAGCTTCGCGCGCGCGGGATTCGGGATGCCCGCGTGCTGGACGTGATGCTCGAGATTCCGCGGCACCTCTTCGTCGCGCCCGACATCGTCGAGAGCGCCTATTCCGACCAGCCGCTTCCCATCGGCCACGGCCAGACGATTTCCCAGCCGTATATGGTCGCGGCCATGACGGAAGCGCTCGAGCTTGAAGGCACCGAACGCGTGCTGGAAGTAGGCGCAGGCTCGGGCTATCAGGCGGCGATTCTCGGCAGGCTCGCGCGCGAGGTGATTGCGCTCGAACTCGAGCCCAGCCTCGCGGTGTCCGCCGCTGCCCGACTGGCACGCCTCGGGTTTGCCAATGTACGCGTGCTGGCCGGAGACGCCTCCGGGGGATATCCAGAGATGGCGCCCTACGACGCGATTGTGGTTTCGGCCGCGGCGCGCACGGTTCCGCAGCCCCTGCTCGACCAACTCGCGGAAGGCGGGAGGCTGCTGATTCCCGTCGGACCCGCCGACAGCCAGGAACTGCTGCGCTTCCGCCGCGAGGGAACGGAATTCACGCGCGAGGCGCTGCACTATTGCCGGTTCGTTCCTCTGCTCGGCCGGCACGGCCAGCATGAAAGCGGAGCGGCATGAGCGCGCCGGAGCCCGCGCTCACCATCGTGATTCCGGCCTACAACGAGGAGAGGCGGCTGCCGCCCACGCTGGAGAAAATCCGGGCATGGATCGCGCAGAAGGGAATCGCGGCGGAAGTGCTGGTGGTGGACGACGGTTCGACGGACGGCACGGCGCGGGTAGTCGAGGACCACAAGAGCTCGTTTGCATCGATTCGCGTATTAAGCAATGGCCGGAATTTCGGCAAAGGCTACAGCGTGCGGCATGGAATGCGCGAGGCGCGCGGCCGCATGGGGCTGTTTACCGATGCCGATCTCTCCGCGCCCATCGAGGAGGCCGACAAACTGCTGGCAGCGCTGGAATCGGCGGACGTGGCGTTTGGCTCGCGCGCGCTCGACCGCCGGCTGATCTTTGTGCATCAGTCGCGGCTGCGCGAGCTGGCCGGGATTTTGTTCAACAAGATGGTGCAGCTCGTGCTGTGGATACCCTTTGTGGACACGCAATGCGGCTTCAAGGCCTTTCGCATGGAACGCGCGCGGATTCTGTTCGAGCAGCAACGCATTGAACGCTTCGGCTTCGACCCCGAGCTGCTCTATCTGGCGCGGCGCCACGGATTGCGCGCCGTGGAAATCCCCGTGCGCTGGGCGCATCACCCGGAAACGAAGGTGCATGTGTATCGCGACAGCTTCCTGATGCTCGTGGACCTGCTCGCGGTGCGTTGGAATGCCCTGTGCGGCCGGTATCCGCGGCAGAAAGCGAGCGCGGCATGACGCGCCGGGGAACCGGCCGGATGCGCTCAGGAACGCGAGCGGGCATCGCGGCCCGCGGTCATGGCGAACGCCTTCTTCAGGATGCGCGTGGCCGTGGGCGTCAGGTCGTACGCGCCGAGATCGGATTCGGCCACCCAGGCCACCTCGGTCACGTCGCCGCCGGAGCGGGCTTCGCCGGAAATGCGCTCGCAAAGGTAATCCATAATCACGAAGTGGTAGCGCGGGCGGACGCTGGGATCGTCCGGTTCGCGAAATATTCTTTCAAAGACTTCGATCAGTTCGACGATGCGAACGCGCAGCCCGGTCTCCTCTTCCATTTCGCGCCGCGTGCCTTCTTCCAGTGTCTCGCCGGTTTCGAGCGTGCCTCCCGGAATGGACCATTGGCCTTTGAGCGGTTCGCCTCCGCGGCGGATCAGCAGCGCGCGCCCGTTTTCGATAACAACGCCGCCCACGCCGACCACGGGGCGTTCCGGATATTCTCTGCTATCGGCCATTGGCATTTGGCGGCGGGCTCCAAATCTTCAGGATGCCCGCGCGAGAGTTCCCCTTGACAACCGGGGTATATAATACGGCATCGTTTATGGCTGGATTCGCTGGGGAGGTTTCCCGTGGTCAGGTGCCCTGAGTGCGGCGGCGTTCTCGACCTGGAAGAGGACGAGGTCGAAGAAGGCGAAATCCTGAGCTGCCCGGAATGCGAGGTTGAGCTGGAAGTGGTGTCCGTTTCTCCCGTCCAGGTCAACGTCCTCTCCGACGAGGACGAGGAATCCTCCAACGGCGACGCGGAAGATTTAGAGGAAGAAGACGAACAGGCCGAGGAAGAGGAGGAAGAGGAAGAAGAAGACAACTGAAGTGGTCTTCTGCTTCCTCCGCCGCTTGCATCCTTCCCATTGGTTCCACCATCCGATCCAACGTATGAATCGAGACCGCCCGGCTTCGTTGATTTTCTTGCGTGCGCGCGTGCTTTCCGTCTCTACGCTTGTGGCGCTCGTGGCTGTTGCGGCTATCCTGCCCGTCGCCGCGCAGGACAAAAAGCAGCCGCTGCTCAAGACCGTTCACGGCGTTGTGGAGGACAAGGCTGAGAAACCCATCGCGGGCGCCATTGTTTTCCTGAAGAACCTGCAGAACAAGACAGTCCGGTCGTCGTTTGCCGATGACGACGGAAATTTCCGCTTCAGCGGCCTGGACCCCAACACGGATTACGAACTCCACGCCGAGTTCAAGGGCGACGTCTCCCCTACGCGCCGTCTTTCGGCGCTGGACGACCGCAAGGACATCTACGTGAATCTCGTCATACCGCGGAAAAAGTAGCAGGGGGTTCGTCTTTCTTCGCACCCGGGGCTTTACTGGGGCGCAAGCACTTTCAAAGCTCCGGGCAGCACTTCGATTTCCACCGGGGTCTGCCCCAACACTTCGCCGTCGCCATGGAACATCACGGGCCGGTCCGTCTCCAGTCGCAATCGGCGCGCACGGATGCGCTGCATCTCCGGCCATCGAATGTCGCCGGAGCGGAGAGCCAAGAGCAGGCCATCGAGAAGCTGACCCCATCGCAGCGGCGCTACCATCGCGAGGTCCAACCATCCGTCGTCAATCCGGGCCTCGGGCGCGATAAGGATCCCGCCTCCGTAGCTCGGCGTATTGGCCACGGCCACTAGGTGCGCGGCGAAAACCCGTGTGGCTCCGTCGGCCGTGACAGTCACTTGGAGAGGATGCGCTTCGAGGAATGCGGCGATAGCCGCTGCCACGTACCGCGCCGCTCCGGGGATTCGCCGGAAGCGGGAGTTGGCGAGCAGCGCGGCTTGAGCGTCAATTCCGGCGCCGCCCGCGCCCGCGTAGAGGCAGGCGCGGCCTCCAGCGTCGGTGAGCCGAAGGAGATCAATGCGCTTGACCCGGGCGGAAAGCAACGCATGCGCCGCCTCCAACACGTCGCCGGGCATGCCAAGCGCGCGGGCCAGGTCGTTGCCGCCACCTGCGGGTAGGACGCCCACTGGCACGTCCGTGCCCGCTAGTCCGTTGATCACTTCGTGGACAGTTCCATCCCCGCCAAGCGAGATCACGCCGGAGTAACCCGCTTCCGCGACGGCGCGGGCACGCTGACGAATTTCGTCGCGCGAGCCTGCCGTGAGGAACTCGGCAGGTATCCCCTGCTGGCGCCAATACGATGAGACAGCATCGCGCAGGCTTGCGGCCCGACCGTGTGCGGCCGAGGGATTGACGAGAACCAGGACGTGATCGAGGGGGTTCATCCGGCCCAGCCAGCGCAGGGGTCGCGGAGACGATACCTACAACTTGGCGGTTCGTCTATCGCCAGCGAATCAGGGGTGGGTTTCCGGTGAGCCGAACCAGAGTGGTGCCGGCGGGGGGAATCGAACCCACGGCCTAGGGATTATGAGACCCTCGCTCTGCCACTGAGCTACGCCGGCACGCTGGACTTCATGTTAGGGAGGGGGGCGGAGCAGTGTCAAGCTTATGGCATGGCTCCCGGATTCCAGGAATGGCGATCTGGGGCTCGGAGTCCCTGCCAGGGCGTGCTTCCGAGGCGGGTTTCCGCCATCGCCGAAGGCTGGTCAGGCAGCTTGGGTCTTGCTCCCAGGCTCGGAATGGCGCTTCCGGGCGATGGCTGAGGGTCTGGCCGGGCTGGCCGATAGTACGAACGTACCGTTGACCGGAGGCATAAGCAGGAGCAGAATCACCGGGATTTAGGGAGGTAGTCAGCCTGGCACTGCGACAGGGAGGGGTGTTGACCGTTTAGACACAAGACGGGATCGGAGTACTAGAACTAACTGTTTGGGCATATTCTGGTCTCCGGCGCGTATGCGCCCGGGAGACCCTGTATGCTCAAGTGGACCAAGTTGGTAGTTCTAGTCCTCCTAGTGCTGATAGCCGCAGTAGCCGTGCGGCAGATCACGGTTCAGGCTGGAACACAGGTAGCGAATAGCAGCGCGCCAGTGCCACCGACGCCGTGGTTGATCGCGAACAGCAGCGCACCCGTACCCCCGACGCCTTGGAGGCGATAACGCTCTGAGGTCGTTCCGATAGCAGGCCAGGCCCGGCAGGAATCGCGATGCTCGGGCCGCTGGACTATTTCGTTTGGATACTGGGGCTTGCGTTAGAAGTATTCGTGGTGGTGTTTTCGGTCACCCGCCGGCAGTTCCTGCGTTACCTGCCTCTAAACCTCTACATGCTAGCGGACGCCATGTTTACAGTGGGCAGCTTCTACTTTGTGATGCATTACGGGCTGCAATCTCTGGCTTACCGCTATTTTTACTATTACGGCGACTCGCTGCTGACAATTCTTCTGTACTTCTGTGTCTTGGGGCTCTATCAGCATGTGTTTGAGGAGATGGAGGCGAGCAAGTACGTTCGTGCCGCATCGCTGATGCTGCTGGTGGGTACGGCGCTGGTGAGTTTTGTGATCGTGCGGCAGAGCCAGGACCACCTTACGGGCCGGTTTGTGGTCGAACTATCGCAGAACCTTTACTTCGTGGGGTTGGTGCTGATCTACATTCTGTGGGGCGCAGTGATGAAACTGCGTGAGACGCGCATGCGGGTGATTCAACTGGTGCTGGCGTTGGGAATTTATTTCAGCGCATATTCAGCGACATACGCGCTACGCAATTTATTCCCGGGGCTGGTGCTGGTGCGGACGATTCTGCCGCCGCTTGTCGGCACCTGGCTGCCGCTGGCCTGGGCCTACACGCTATGGAGAGTTCCGGAGGAGACGCGACTGGCGACTGCGCAGCTGGCCGCGTCGCACGCACGATGATCATGGCCGGAGTCATTCTTGTGGTTTCGCTGTACCTTCTGACGCTCTTCTTTGTCTCCTACTGCCGCTTGCAGGTGGCGGCGGGACGGCGCGTGGATCTTTCTGATTCCGCTCGCGAGGCCGCGGGGATTGAAGGACAGGGCGTGAGCGGCGAGGAATTCCAGCGGCTTCGCAAGCTGGTGGATCTTTGCCCGGAGACGAACGGAGATGCCTACAAGCTCGGGGCAGTCCGGGCCTACCACGCGTTCCTGGGCATGGTTCAAATGCTGTTTGGACCGATGATTCCGGCAGCGGCAGCGTGGGCGACGAACGAGCGCTCGGGGTGCGCGTATTACGCGGCCGTTGCGCTGGACGCGCGCATCGCGCACACGCGCCGGATTTACGAGCGCGACTTCCTCGGCCAGTAAATCCCCTGCATTCTTTTCTACAGTAGATTATCGGGAGAGCTGCGCCTGCAGTTCGAGAGCCTTCTTGCGCAGCCGCAGATTCGCATCCGCGTCTTTCCACAGATTCAAGAACGCCGCCAGCGTCTGCCGGGCCTTTTCGCGATCGCCGCGAGCGAGATAATCCTGGGCGAGAGCGTAGCCGCGGTGCATCGCTCCGACGCCGGGGCAAAGCAGCCCGTGGCGAGCCAGCCAGAATCCGCAAGCCCAAATACGAAGGCGACGCCCGCCGGCGGGCACAACTAGGGCGCTAACACGGAAAGGGTAGCGGGTGCCCCTGCGGCGATGGGCCCTGGGGCTGGCCAACAAAGACGCGGGTGACGTGTCTTGCGCTAGTTGGGCGGCGCACAGGCGAAAAGCCTGTGCTAGCAGGCAAACTCAACCGGCAGCGCCGCGCCCGGCTGCTTGACATTACTTTCCAGCTCCATTAGCGTGCGTGGCACCTTCCGCCTTCTTCTCTAGGAGGTCACAATGAAAATCCAGTTATCTTCCCCGAGGGCAATTCTCGCGCTCGGGTCTCTAGTCTGCTTTGGCTCGGCGCAGGCAGTGTGGGCGCAGCAGAGCGTCGCGACGAAGACTGCTGTGGCGGCTGCTGCGGCCGCTACTGCCGAGCCGCAGGCCGGAGGCCAGCCTCTGGCTGCGCCGCCGCAGGTGGTCCCTGCTCTGCCCGTGCCGCGCCTCGTTAAATTCTCGGGCGTGGTGAAAGATGCTGCAGGCGCTCCACGCACCGGCACCGTCGGCCTCACCTTTTCCATTTACCAGGAGCAGGAAGGCGGAGCCACGCTGTGGATGGAGACCCAGAACGTGGAACTGGATGGCGAGGGGCGCTACTCCGTGCTGCTGGGCAGCACGCAGAGCGAAGGGATGCCCTTGGACCTGTTTGCCTCGGGCGATCCGCGGTGGCTGGGAGTGAGGGTGGAGTTGCCGGGAGAAGTCGAGCAGGCGCGCATCCT
>JASHSV010000240.1 GCA_030038535.1 Candidatus Acidiferrales bacterium | reverse complement strand
CGTTTGCCACAAACGGCCCGTTACTGCGATTCACGCTGGGCGGGGCGCCGATCGGTGCAGAGCTGAAGCTCGATAGACCCGGCGACGTCAGGTTCACGGCGGCAATGACGTCGATCGTGCCGGTGGACCGCCTGGAAGTAGTGTGCAACGGACGAGTGGCGCGCGCGCTGGAGATGGACGCGAGCCAAACCTCCTCGCGAGCGAGCGGCACGGTGCCGATGGAAAAGAGCGGCTGGTGCGTGCTGCGCGCATGGGCCGAACGCGCGGAGCATCCCGTGCTGGACATCTATCCGTATGCAACGACGAGCCCAGTGTACGTGACCGTGGCAGGCCATCCAGCGCGTTCGCCGGAGGATGCCGCGTACTTCCTCGCCTGGCTCGACCGGCTGCGGGAAGACGTGGAACACTATCCGGACTGGAATTCAGAGGCGGAACGCGAACGCGTGCTGGAGCAGGTACGGGAAGCACGGAAGAGGTTTGAAGCGCTGCGCGAATAAATGGCGCGAAGGAGAATCCGCAATGAATCCTCTGAGAGCAGCTCGAACGATCGGTTTGGCGGCAGCGCTGGTGGCGATCCCGACCGGGGCGCGGGCACAGTCCAAGGCGGCATCCGAGCCGCGGAGCCTGGTGGTGGACGATTTTCTGGCCATCAAGGATGTAGGCAACCCGCAGATGAGCCCTGACGGCAAATGGGTGGCTTACACCGTGCGGACGCTGAGCCTGAAAGAAGACAAATCCACTCAGCAGATTTGGATGGCGCCCGCCGCGGGGGGCGAGGCCATCCCGCTGACGGCAAAGAGCGAGAATTCGTCATCGCCGCGCTGGAGCCCGGACGGGAAATATCTGGCGTTTCTCAGCGCGCGCGGCGAAGGCGCGAAAACCCAGGTGTGGGAGCTCTACCTGGGCGGGGGCGAGGCGCAGCAATTAACAGAGACGATTCAAGGCGTGGGCGGGTTCGAATGGTCGCCAGCGGGCGGGAGAATGGTGCTGGTGCTCGAGGACCCGTCGCCCGAAGACCTGGAGGCCGCACAGCGGGCCAAAGAAGGCAAAAGGCCGGAGCGGCACGCGGCGCGCCCCTGGGTGATTGACCGGCAGCAATTCAAATTCGACACGGTGGGTTACCTGGAGCATCTGCGCCGCCATCTCTACGTGTTCGATACAGCGACGAAGACCGTCACGGAGGTGACATCGGGCGACTACGACGATTCTCAGCCGGCGTGGTCAGCCGATGGACGGTTCCTGGCGTTTACGAGCAACCGCACGCCCGATGCCGACGCCAATTACAACACAGACATCTGGGTGGTGGCCGCGGACAATCCGGACAAAGGAAAGAATCTGGTGCAAGTGACCACGAATCCTGGCGCGGACCACTCGCCAGCGTGGTCGCCGGATGGGAAATGGATCGCCTACGTGAGCCAAACGGATGGGAAGGCGCTTGATTATGCCACGCACCATCTTGCTGTAGCGCCAGCGATGGGCGGCGAGGCGCGCGTGCTGACGCAGAAGCTCGACCGGAACATCAGCCACCCGCGGTTTTCGCCGGATGGGCAAAGCATCCTGGCGACCGTGCAAGAAGACGGCGTCGAGCCGCTGGCGCGAATCTCCGTGAGCACGGGCGAGGTAACGCGGCTGACGCCTGGGCGGCTGGTGGTGAGGGAGTATTCGATGAACCGCGACGGCGCGGTGGCGCTGGCCATCGGCGAGCCGCAGATGCCGGTCGAAGTTTTCGCGCTGGGTAAGGGGCAGACCGCGCGCGTATCCCACGTGAACGATGCATTTCTCGCGCAGGTGCGACTGGGCAAAGTGGAGTATGCAAAGGCGAAAGGCAGCGACGGCGTGGAGGTGGCCGGGAACATCACGTATCCGCCAGCCTACAACCCGGAACTGCGCTATCCCACCATTTTGCGGCCGCACGGCGGGCCAGTGAGTCAGACGGACGCATCCTTCGACTTCACCGCGCAGTTGTTCGCGGCGAACGGGTACGTGGTAGTGCAGCCGAACTACCGGGGTTCAGCGGGCTACGGGCAGCCATTCTCGCAGGCAATCTACGCGGACTGGGGGAACAAGGAGTACACGGACCTGATGACATTTCTCGATTCCACGATCGCGCGCGGCATCGCCGACCCGAACCGGCTGGGGGTGGGCGGCTGGTCGTACGGCGGAATCATGACGAATTACTGCATCGTCAAAACGACGCGCTTCAAAGCGGCCATTTCGGGAGCGAGCGAGGTGCTCTATATTGCCGACTATGGCCACGATCATTATCAGCGCGACTGGAACCTGGAATTCGGGCCGCCGTGGAAAAACCGGGAAATTTACGAGCGGCTTTCGCCGTTCAACTCGGTGGAGAAAATCGAGACGCCGACGCTCATCATGGGCGGCGATATCGACTGGAACGTGCCCATCATCAACTCGGAGCAACTCTACCAGGCGCTGAGGGTGTTGGGACGGACGACGGAACTGGTGGTCTATCCCGGCGAATCGCACGGATTCACGAAGCCGACGCACCTGAAAGACCGCTACGAGCGCTACCTGGCCTGGTATGCGAAATATCTGAAGGGCGAGGGAACGGGCAGGCCCCTAGAAACGAAGGCGGAATAGAGAAAGGGCGAAATTCGAAACTTGAAATCCGGTCATTTGAAACATGAGTGCAGGACACACGCCCGCAACGAGCCCGGCTGGAACGCCACCTGAGAAGCCAGCCAGCCTGCTGCGAAAAATCTGGCGGGTAATCTACTGGGGCACAATCCTCGCGGGAGCCTGGGGAATCATCCAGATGCTGCGCGTTGTGCCGGGGCCGCAGGCGACGGTAAGCCCCGCGGCGGCCCGCAGCGCGGCGGAGAAGCTGTGGGGCATCGCCTCGCTGGCTGACCAATCTCATCCACGGACCGAACCGCAATCAGTCACACTGACGGAGGAAGAGGTCAATTCGCTGCTGAGCATGCGGCTGCGAGCGGCGAATGCCCAGGGCCAGGGAACCGGGATGGTGCGCGACGCGAAGGTGACGTTTTCGGCAGACCGTGCACAAGTCTGGGCTCTGTTTGATATGGCAGGAAAGAACATGAGCTTCGAGATGGAGGGCCGACTGCGCATCGTTGACGGTTACCTGCGCTTTGAGCCTAGCGGAGGGAGCCTGGGAAGGCTGCCGCTGTCGCGAATGACCACCGGACTGGTTATCTCGCTACTTATGGACAACCCCCTGATGCGCGAAAATTTTCACACTCCGGGCATCCGCGAGGTTCGCGTGGAGAACGGCGACGTAGTGGTGGAGTTTCAGTGAGGGGTGCGGCGCGGCAAGCGGCGGCGTGAGGGCCGACTGGTTTTTCGTCCGCGGGCCGATGTGGCCGAGAGTTCCTGCTGTAGCTTCTTCGGCAACCCGGCGAGGACCAGGTCGTAAGAGGCGCGGATAAGGTTGCGAAGCTCGTCGTCGCGCAGCGTGTGCGGGGGCAACACCGTCACCCAGTGATAGCGCGCGACATAGGCTGCCGGCTCGATGCCATCGCGCTCGATGAGCTCGGCAAATCCTTCCGGAGTGGACTTGAAGGACAGGCTGCCGAGGTGGCGGTCACCTAAGACCACGGAGGCGTAGATTTTTCCGCCGACTTTGAAGACGAGGTCGGCGCCCCACTGAATTTGTTCCGTGGTGTGGGGCAGAGAGAGACAATGCTGGCGAATCGATTCGCTATTCACCGGGAGTCGCCTATGAACCGACAGCCGTTGCTCGTGTCCCTTTGCGTGGTTTCGCTGGCCGCGGGCCTGGCCGCGGCGCAGACTCCGCCTCCCCCAACGCCTGCGACGGGACTGCGCACCGGAGGTTCCACCGCCCAGGCCACGACGCCGATCGTCCGATCGCTGAAGATTACCATCCTTTCCACGATGGTGGCCGATGAGGGGATCGGCGAATGGGGATTTGCGGCGCTGGTGGAAGCCGACGGCAATCGAATCCTTTACGACACCGGAGCGCGGCCGACCACGGTGCTCGAGAACGCGCGCGAGTTGAAAATCGATCTCTCGAACGTGCGCGACGTGATCCTGAGCCACAACCACGCGGATCACACGGGCGGACTGGTGACCCTGCGGCGCGAGCTTGCGCGCCAGAATCCTGCGGCACTTTCGCGTGCGCACGTGGCACCCGGGATTTTTTACAGCCGACCGGACGGCCATGGCGGCGAGGCGAATACCACGATCGCGGTGCGGCGCGACTATGAAGCGCTGGGCGGCACGATCATCGAGCACACGGGACCGGCAGAGCTGTTCCCCGGCGTTTGGCTGACGGGCCCGGTTCCGCGCGTTTATCCGGAGCGCAACTGGAGCGTGACGGGGCAGGTGGCCACGCCGGCGGGGCTGGTGGAAGACACGATTCCAGAGGACCAGGCGCTGATCTTCGACACCGACCGCGGGCTGGTGATGCTTTCCGGCTGCGGGCACGCGGGAATCGTGAATATCCTGGATTACGCGCGGCACATTGTGCGGCCCGCGCCGATTTATGCGGCGATTGGCGGCTTCCATCTGTTCGCGGCGGACGACGCGAAACTGGATTGGACGGCGGCGAAGCTGCACGACATGGGAATCCAAAACATTCTGGGGGCGCACTGCACCGGGCTGCACACGGTGTATTACCTGAAGGACAAGCTGGGATTGCCGCGACAGCAGTGCCTGGTGGGGGCGGTGGGAGCGGTGTTCACGCTGGACAAAGGAATCGCGCCGGGAAGGCTGGCGCAGTAGAGACGGAAGTTGGAATAGGCGGCGGGAAGAGGAAGGCCGGGCTGAGGTCCGGGCGGCCGGGGCACGATCCGCCGCGGCGGATGCCCCGACGACGAAGAGGCGGACTAGTCGAGCGGGGCGAGCCACCGGTCGAGGATGTCGCGCGTGTCCACGCCGGTAGCTTCGCGGAACCGCACCGGCAAATCTTCGATGCGAAATGCGCGGCGATTTTGCGCGCTCCAGGCGATCAGCTGGCGGAGGGCATCGCGAAGACTTTTTTCGCCATGGGTTTCGGCGCGAATGCGATCGTCCATATCGGCAGCCATCAGTCCGCCGCGGGAGAAGGTGAGCCGACCGATACGGAAATCAGCGGCGTACTGCGTGGAGGCGAGGAGGGAGAGTTCGCGGAGGGGCATGCGGCGGAGGTCTGGCGGTGACTCGCGGAGGACGCTGCGAAAACGGCGGTCGAGCATCTCCTCCCGCTGCCCCTGGTCGGGGGCAAGCGCGGCGATGGCGGCGTATTGCGCGAAGCCTTCGCTGAACCAGATGGTGTCAATCCGCGGGGCGCGGTCCCAGGTAAAGGGAAAATAGCCTTCGCCGTAGCAGCGTTTGGGAATCCAGGCGTGCGCGATGTGATGCGCGATGTGATAGCGCAGGCGGGCGTCGGACAACGAGGCGGGATCGGCGTCTGCGGCGTCCATCGCGGCGTGGAAACTCTCCAGATGCTCCATCCCGAAGCCGTAGCTGTGGTGCTCTGAGAGCGGCTTTAAGAATTCGAGAAATACCGTGAAGTGGGGAAAGGGAGCGGGACGCGGTCCGTCGAAATATTCGGCCATCGCGACCATGGCTTGACCCGCGAACCGTTCGAGGCGCGTCTGGTCGATGGGAGCTTCCGAGTAAAGGGCCAGCGTGAGGGGCGTGTCGCTCTCCCGCGGGTAATGCACGTGTACAAGACGCAATCCGGGCCCCAGGATCGTTTGCGAATCGGCCAGGGCATAGAAATTTTCCGCGCGGAGCGCGCCACCCGCAGGCGCGAGCGTGGAGAACGCCGACCAGCCGCTGGGCGCCTCCACTGCGAGATCGACAGGGAGATCTTCCGTGCCTTCGAGGAAACCGAATACGGAATAGCCGAGCAGGCTCACGTAATTTGCACGGACGCGAGAGGTGTCGGTCGCACTCTGGATGGCCTGTTCCATGCGGGCGAGGTCTACGTCGTATTCCACGCGAGCGGCGGTACCCACGCGCCAGCGCGGGCCCTCGGCACGGGTGACGGCGAGGGGTTTGCCAGTAGCGTCGAAAGCGGCCACATTGGAAACGAACTGGTCGTAAGGCTCTTCCGAATAGCCCATGGGGACGGCGCGGGGAATGAGCAGAGTGCGGGGCACTGCGGTGCTGCCGGGGAGGTCGATGCGGACGTGCACGCTCGCGCTGCGTGGGGCGAAATAAATCAGCCGATAGCGCACGGACAGACGCGGGTCACTGGGCCCGGCCCGGGTGATTGCCAGCAGGCAAATGAGCGGGGATAGCAAGAGAAGAGCACGCATTGCGGAGGGGCCATGGTAACGGAGCGGGAGCGCGAATCCAACCGAGGGCATCCGTTGACGGCTGCGCCCATCGCGGTTAGGATGGCGCATCGTTGGACCTGCTGGCGGCTGTGTTGGCCAGGCGGGGCAGGCAACGGGGAGGAGAGGATGGCAAAGAAGAATCCGTTGACCGAGGGCGCGAAGGTGATTGGCGCCGTATTCGGCAGCGCAGAGAGCACTGCGCGCTCCGCCGCGGATGCCGCGGAAAAAGCCGCACGCACTGCCGCCGAGGCGGCGCAGGATGGCATCGAACGGGCGAAGCAGGGCATCACCCAACTCAATAAAACGGTGAGCGCGCTCGAAAAGGACCTGAAAAAGCTGCAGAAGAAGATCAAGAAGTCCTTTCGCTAGGGCCCTTCGCCCAGAGAAGGGCCGCGCAGGAGCCAAGCAGCGTTCTCGCCCGCAGAAACCCAGCCTGCTGAAGCACAAACGCCCCAAGCCGGGATAGGGCGGATCGTGCGCATCACGGGGCGACTCCCCTAGGTTCGGGAGGGCGCGGCACCTCCAGGAGACGAATGTCCACCAGTTCCGCCGTACGCACGCATGCCCCGCTGGATGTCGGCTGGGTGCGCGCGCAATTCCCCTCGCTGCGGCTGACAGTGAACGGCCATCCCGCCGCGTTTCTGGACGCGCCCGCGGGCACGCAGGTGCCGCAGCAGGTGATCGACGCGGTGCGCGACTACCTGCTGAACGACAACGCGAACACCGCGGGCTCATTCCTCACCAGCCGGAGGACGGACACGATGCTGGCCGCAGCGCACCAGGCCATGGCGGATTTTCTGGGGTGCGAGCGCGACGAGGTGTTCTTCGGCCAGAACATGACCACGCTGACGTTTGCGTTCGCGCGCGCGATCGGGCGCGAGCTGAAGCCCGGCGATGAAATTGTCACCACGACGCTCGATCACGACGCCAACGTGGCGCCATGGCGCGCGCTGGAGGAGAACGGGATCGTGGTGCAACAGGCGGACATCCGGCTGGAGGATTGCACGCTGGACATGGACGACCTGGAGCGGAAAATCACCGCGCGAACCAAACTGGTGGCCGCGGGCTATGCCGCGAATGCGGTGGGGACAATCAACAATGTGGCGGAAATCGTGCGGCTGGCGCGACATGCGGGCGCGATGAGCTTTATCGACGCGGTGCACTACGCGCCGCACGGGCCGATTGACGTGCGGGGGCTGGACTGCGATTTTCTGGCCTGCTCGCCCTACAAATTTTTCGGGCCGCATCAGGGCGTGATGTACGGAAAGCGCGAGCACTTGAAGCGTCTGCACGCGTACAAAGTGCGTCCCGCGCCGGAATATCTGCCGGACCGATGGGAGACGGGCACGCTTAGCCACGAAGGAATCGCGGGAGCGGCCGCGGCTGTGGACTACATCGCCAGCATTGGGCGGCATGCGGTGCCGAGTCTGCCGGAGACTCCGGGAGCCGGACGGCGCGAGGCGATCCTGGCGGCGTACCGCGTGATCCGGGAATACGAAGGCGCGCTGACGCGCAAGATGGTCGCAGGCCTGCTTGAAATTCCGGGGCTGACCTTTTACGGCATTTCCGACCCGGCGCGATTTGATTGGCGGGTTCCGACGGTCGCGATCCGGCTGGCACGAGCGAAGCCGTCGAGAATCGCTTCGTATCTGGGCGACCGCGGAATATTCACCTGGGACGGCAACTACTACGCCCTAAATCTGACCGAACGGCTGGGAGTGGAGAGCGACGGCGGACTGCTGCGCATCGGGCTGGTGCATTACAACACCGCGGAAGAGGTGGACCGGCTGCTCGCGGCGCTCAGCGAACTGGCCGCGCGTTGAGTTCGCTGGAGAGCGCATCAAAGAGTCGCCGCGCCAGGGAGCAAGATTGACGCGTTCGCGCGCCCGTCCTAAGATTCGCGGCCTCATCCTGGAGAAAAGGCCATGATTCGCAAATTCGCGCTATTCGCCACGACTGGTTTGCTGCTCGTCAGCGGCATCTCCGCCCAGGAACAGCAACCCGCGCCGAAACGGCGCGGCCGGCCGCCGAAGGCCGCAGCGGCGCCTGCCGCGGAATCGAAGACGGCGGAATTTCCGGCGGGGCCGCAGCTCGACGGCGTGAAGATGCGCGCTCTGAAGCCGCGCTCGATCGGGCCGGCGATCATGAGCGGCCGGGTCTCCGACATCGCGTATGACCCGAAAGAGACAGCTACCTACTACATCGGGCTGGGCACGGGCGGGCTGATGAAAACGACCGACAACGGCTCGACGTTCGACGGCGTATTCGAGAAAGAGTCAGTGGCGGCGATTGGCAGTGTGGCTGTGGCGCCATCCGACTCAAAAGTGGTGTGGGTGGGGACGGGCGAAGCCAACGATCGAAACAGCGAAAGCTGGGGCGACGGCGTGTACCGTTCGGCGGACGGCGGGGACACGTGGACGCACGTGGGGCTGGAGAAGAGCTTCATGATTCCGCGCATCGTGGCGCACCCCACGGACCCAAACATCGCGTGGGTGGCAGCGATGGGCGACATGTGGACGTTCGGGGGTGAACGCGGCCTCTATAAAACCACTGACGGCGGAAAATCATGGACGCGCCTGCTGGCCGCGCCGTCGCCCTACGACGATCGCACCGGATGCGGCGACGTGGCTGTGGATCCCTCCGATCCGAACACGATTTACGCGGTTCTCTATGCGCGCCAGCGCACGCCCTGGTCGTTCGTAAGCGGCCCGGACCTGACGGACGGCAAAAACATCGGCGGGATCTACAAGAGCACGGACGGCGGCGCAACCTGGAAAAAACTGGAAAAGGGGCTGCCGGGACGCACCGGGCGCATCGGCCTTTCGCTGTATGCGAAGAACCCAAAGATCATCTACGCGGTGGTGGGCAGCGACGAAGCCGGCACGGCCGACATCCGCGACATCACCAGCAAGCGCGGCGGCGTGTTCCGCTCGGAGGACGGCGGCGAGACGTGGGCGCGGCAGAGCGAAGTGGACCCGCGGCCGTTCTACTTCAGCCAGATCCGCGTGGACCCGGCGAACGACCAACGGGTGTACGTGCTGGGTTTCGCGCTGCTCGTTTCCGATGACGGGGGAAAAACGTGGCGTGAGGATCTGGGACAGAAACTGCATCCGGACCTGCACGCGCTGGCCATCGACCCGCGCAATCCGAAACGGCTGCTGCTGGGCACCGACGGCGGAGCCTATCAGAGCTTCAACAGCGGCCAGGTGTGGGAGCACCTGAACCGAATGGCCGCGGGCGAGTACTACCGCATCAACGTGGACATGAGCACGCCCTACCGCATCTGCGGCGGGCTGCAGGACAACGAAAACTGGGTGGGGCCGAGCCGGACGTACAAGGATGCAGGAATCGGAAACACGGACTGGGAGCCGCTGGGCGGCGGCGACGGCTTCTCGTGCGCGTTCGATTCGGAAAACCCGAGGGTGCTCTACACGGAATCGCAGCAGGGCTTCATCCACCGCATCGATCTCTCGAACGGACAACTGAAGGTGCTGCGTCCGGAGCCGGCGGAGGGCCAGGCCGCGTTCCGTTTCCATTGGAACACGCCACTCATCCCCAGCCGTCACGCGAAGGACGTGCTTTATCTGGCCGGGAATCGGGTGTTCAAGCTGACGCTGCGCGGCGAGCAGTGGCAGGTCATCAGCCCCGATCTATCCACGCAGGAGCTTGCGAAAATGCAGGCCGCGGGAAGCGGGGCGGAAAATTACGGCGTGGTGTACTCGCTTGCGGAGTCGCCGGTGAAGGCAGGGATGCTATGGGCGGCAACAGACGACGGAAAAGTGTGGATGACGGAGGACGAAGGAGCGCACTGGACCGATCTGACGACGAACCTGCCGGCGGAAACACACGGGCAGTGGATGAGCCGCATCGAGGCGGGCTGGCAGGATGCGGGTGTCGCCTATCTGGCCGTGGACGCGCACCGTACCGGCAACTTCGCGCCGCTGGCTTATCGGACGGCAGACGGAGGCAAGACCTGGGAAAAGATTTCGTCCGATTTGCCGCCCACTGGGCCGGTGAAGCTGGTTCGCGAGGACCCAAAGAATCCGAACCTGTTGTTCGCAGGCACGGAATTCGGCCTGTTTGTGAGCTTCAACCGCGGCGGGCACTGGGTGAAATTTGCGGGAGTTCCGACGGTAGCCGTGGACGACATCCTGGTGCACTCGCGGGAGCGCGACCTGGTGCTGGCCACGCATGGCCGCAGCCTGTACATCGTGGATGATATCCGGCCGCTCGAAGAAATGAATGCGGAAGTGGAAGCGAAAGATCTGTATCTCTTTCCGGCGCGTACCGGGTTCGGCCGCCATCTGGTGCCGGGTTTTGCAGATTGGGCCGGCAAAGCCTATTTCCAGGGCGAAAATCCGCCCGAGGGAACCCTGCTCACTTACTACGTGAAGGAAGTGAACGGGGAGCAGGTGCGCGTGAAAATTACGAACAGCGAGGGCCAGACGGTGGCGAAGATGAAATTCACGCCGTCGCCGGGCCTGAACCGGTTCAACTGGGACCTGAAGCCCTCGCACGACATGCTCAACGAGTACGGCGGCGAAGGAGCGAAGTTTGTGCGGGCGGGCGACTACACGGTGTCGCTCGCCTACGGAAAAGCCACAGGCACACAGACCGTGCATGTGGAGATCGCACCGGGCGTGGAGACGCGCTGAGCCGCCGGCGGAAAGCCGGCAGTACAAAATGAGGCGGGACCTCAGACTGTTACGGGATTGGGTTTTGAGGGATCGATCGAAAGCTCTTTGAACGCGCGCTGGATCGTGGCGGCGTCCAACTGGCCCTCGCGGTGGAGTTCGACAAGAGCCGCGAGGGCGATGGACGGGGCATCCACTTCAAAGAAGTGGCGCAGGGCGGCGCGCGTGTCGCTGCGGCCGAATCCGTCGGTGCCCAGGCAGACCGGATGCCGCGGCATCCATTTTGCGACCATGAGGGGCAGAGCTTTCAAGTAATCGCTCGCCGCAATGATCGGCCCGGGAGCGCCGGCGAGCGCTGAGGCAACGAAGGGCACGCGCGGCTTGACGCCGGGGTGGAGCAGGTTTTCGCGGTCGGCGTCCATGGCGTCGCGGTAGAGTTCCTTGTAGCTGGTAACGCTCCACACATCGGCGGCCACACCGAAGCGTTCGGCGAGCAATTCCTGCGCCCTGAGCGTTTCCGTAAGAATGGCGCCGCTGCCCAGCAACTGCACGCGCATTTTGGTTTTCTTGCCGGGCGCGGGGGCCATGCGGTACAACCCGCGCAGAATTCCCTCGCGTGCGCCCACAGGCATGGCGGGCATGATGTAGGGCTCGTTCATCACGGTGATGTAGTAGAAGATGCGTTCGCCATCGTGGTACATGCGGCGGATGCCGTCCTGAAGAATGGTGGCGATTTCGTAAGCGAAGGCGGGATCGTAGGCCCGGAGGTTGGGCACCGGGAGCGCGAGGACGTGGCTGTTGCCGTCCTGGTGCTGCAGGCCCTCGCCAGCGAGAGTGGTGCGACCCGAAGTGCCGCCGAGCAGGAAGCCGCGCGCGCTCATGTCTGCCGCAGCCCACACCAGGTCGCCGATGCGCTGGAGGCCGAACATCGAGTAGAAAATGAAAAATGGAATGGTGTTGATTCCGTGCGTGGCGTATGCGGTGCCCGCAGCCGTGAAGGAACAGACCGAGCCCGCTTCGGTGATGCCTTCTTCCAGAATCTGTCCGTCGACGGCTTCCTTGTAATAGAGCAGGGTGTGGACGTCCACCGGCTCGTACTTCTGGCCGCCATGCGCGTAGATGCCCACTTGGCGGAAGAGCGACTCCATGCCGAAGGTGCGGGCCTCGTCTGGAACGATGGGGACGACGAGCTTACCGATCTCCGGATCGCGCATCATCTTGCGCAGCATGCCGACGAAGGCCATGGTGGTGGAAACTTCGCGGCCCTCGCTGCCCAGCTCGAACTCTCTGAACAATTCCGCCAGGTCGGCATTCACCGGCGGGGCGAGCACGGAGCGTTGCGGAACGAATCCACCCAACTCCTGGCGGCGGGCGCGAAGATACTGCATCTCCGGACTGTTTTCCGCCGGGCGGTAGAAGGGCGCGTCGGCCACATCTTCGTCGCGGATGGGAATGCCGAAGCGCGAGCGAAATTCGCGCAGCTCGTCTTCGTTGAGTTTTTTCTGCTGATGCGTGATGTTGCGTCCCTCGCCGGCCTCGCCCAGTCCGTAGCCTTTGATCGTTCGAGCCAAAATCACCGTGGGCGAGCCCTGATGCTCCACAGCGGCCTTGTAAGCAGCATGGACTTTGCGCGGGTCGTGGCCGCCGAGGCGCAGGCGGCGAATCTGCTCGTCGGAGAGATGCTCGACCAGCTTCAGCAGGCGCGGATCGGTGCCGAAAAAATGCTGGCGCGTGTAGGAGCCGGGTTCGACAACGTATTTCTGCGACTCGCCGTCCACCACTTCGCCCATGCGTCGGACGAGCACGCCGTCGCCGTCGTGCTCGAGCAGCGAATCCCAATCCGAGCCCCAAATGACTTTGATGACGTTCCAGCCGGCGCCGCGGAAGATGGCTTCGAGTTCAGCGATGACTTTTCCGTTGCCGCGCACGGGGCCGTCCAGACGCTGCAGGTTGCAATTGACCACGAAAATCAGGTTGTCGAGCTGCTCGCGCGAGGCCAGTGTGATGGCGCCGAGCGCTTCCGGCTCGTCCGTCTCGCCGTCGCCCAGGAACGCCCAGACCTTCGCGTCCGAGCGTGGCTTGAGCCCGCGGTCTTCCAGATAGCGGTTAAAGCGCGCCTGGTAGATGGACATGATGGGGCTGAGGCCCATCGACACCGTGGGAAATTGCCAGAACTCGGGCATGAGCCAGGGGTGCGGGTATGAGGAAAGTCCGCCCTGGGGATTCAGCTCGCGCCGGAAATTTTCCATCTGCTGGACGTCGAGCCGGCCTTCCAGAAACGCGCGCGCGTAGATGCCGGGCGCGGCGTGGCCCTGGAAGTAGATGAAATCGCCTTCGAAGTCTTTGCTCCGCGCGCGGAAGAAATGATTGAAGCCGACCTCGAAGAGCGTGGCCTGCGAAGCGTAGGTGGAAATGTGCCCGCCGATGTTGTGCTCCACGCGGTTTGCGCGAACCACCATGGCCAGCGCGTTCCAGCGGATGATGCTCTTGATGCGCCGCTCGATTTCCTGGTCGCCGGGGAAGGGCGGCTGCTTGTCGTAAGGAATTGTGTTGACGTAGGGCGTGTTGGCGGAGAAGCGCAGCGGGATGCCGGTGCGCTCGGCATGAGCGCGCAACTGCTCGAGGATTTGCGCCGCGCGTTCCGGGCCGCTCTCTTCCACGAGCGCTTCAAACGATTCCACCCACTCGCGCAGCTCCGGATCGGGCGCCGGTGCGGGGGCGCTGCCCGCGGCATGATTGTTGACGTGGTTCGTAATCGTGCCCATTCCCCCAGCCTTCCATTCGGGGACACCCGGAGAGCAGGTCTCCGTCCTTGGGCTTTGTCCCAGAATCCGCACTAGTATAGCCGCTTTTGCCCTGCGGCGACAAAGCGGATCGGGTCGAGGGGCTGTCCGGAATCTGCGCTACTTCTTTTTGAGGAATGTGCCGCGGTCCAGCTCCTGAAAAGCCTGACGCAGCTCCTCCTGCGTATTCATAACGATGGGGCCGTACCACGCTACGGGCTCTTCAAGGGGCTTGCCGGAGACGAGCAAAAAGCGGATGCCGTCGTCGCCAGCCTGCACGGTGAGCTCGTCGCCGGAATCGAAGAGCACCAGCGAGC
>JASHSV010000239.1 GCA_030038535.1 Candidatus Acidiferrales bacterium | reverse complement strand
GTGCGCGTGTCCTGCACCTTGTCGAAGAAGAAATTGAGAAAAATGAAATTCATGTGCTGGATTTCGTCGGCGCCGGCGCGGACGAACTGCTCGGCCGTCATGAACGCCGGGACATGGCCGGAAAGACGCAGGCCGCGCGCGTGGGCCTGCTCGGCGATGTAGGAAACGAGTTCGGGCTTGAGCGAGCTATAGACCTTGATTTGCTCATAGCCGAGCGACTTGTAGCGTTCAATGTCGGCCAGCGCCTCTTCCCGCGTGTCGGCAAACACTTTCGAGGGGCCCTGATAGGGCCCGCGGCCGTCGATGAAGCCGGCCATGATGATGCGCGGGCCGACGAGCGTACCGCGGTCGAATTTGACGCGCAGGTCGTTGAGGTGGTCGATGTCGTTGGCCATGTCGCGGACGGTGGTGACGCCGGCAGCGATGTGCAGCAGCCCGTCGTCCCAGTCGCCGAGGTGGACGTGCATGTCCCACAGGCCGGGGAGAAGCATTTTGCCTCTCGCGTCGATGATTTCGAGGCCGGAACCGCGGGGAATTTTTCCATCCGCCGCGACGGCCTCGATGTGATTGCCGGAAACGAGCACGGACATGCCGTCGGCAACCTTCATGGTCTCGCTGTCGAACAGGCGGGCATGTTCAATGAGCACTTTCCCGGCCGGGTGGTGGGCAAGCTTCCGCGCCACTTCCTCGCCGCGGGCGGAGGCGCGCGCCTTTTGCGCTGCGAGCATCGCCGGCCAAGCGGCCTCGGCGCCTTCGCGGATGAGCGCTGCCCAGTCGCTGCCGCCGGCAAGAAAGTCGCGGCGCTCGTCGAGCCACACGGACTCGGGGGTGAAGCCGAGCCCTGAAATTTCGTAAAGCGTCGCGGTGTATTTCTGGCCTCCGGCCTCGACCGGGCGATCGAGCACGCGCTCGATGCGCGCTTCGCCCTCCGGCAGGAGCGGCAGACGCCCGGCGGGAGCCGCAAGCAGAGCAGCGGCCAATTCGCCGCCAATCGTGGCGTCCACGGGAACGTAGAAGGCGGGGGCGGAAAGCTGCTTCTCGCCTGTCTCGGCCTTGTTGCTCCACGAAGCATGCGATGGTTGACCCTCGATGCGGAAGCGCTCTTCCACCGGGCCCTTGTAATAATCATTTCCGGCGGCCTCGAGCGCGGTAGGGATCCCCGCGGGGCCCAGCACCATGCGGGTGAGAATGGAGGGGCCACGGCCGCGGTCATTGAAGGCGAAAAAATTGTGGCGCGCGCCATCCGGCGTGGTCCAAACGGCCATCAAGCCAGCTTTATTTCCGGCGATGAGGAAATTGTAGCGGGTCGCCTGCGGCGGCACTTCCGGCGGCACAGTAATGAGCTGGGCGGGGGCGTTCGATTGCGCTGGCGGGGCGCCAGCAGCCTGTGCGCGCACACGCGCCGCAATAAACAGAGAAACCAGGGTGATTCCGGCTGTGGCCGCCAGAATGGCTCCGGCCGAGATGCGCTTGCTGGAAACTGGGTTCATCGCCTCTCCTCGCTCGCAATAGAGACGTAAAGGCTACTCCGGAGGATTCAATCGCCGAAGGAGATTTTGGAAAGCCGGGTCGGAGCGCAGGGAGTCGAACACGGTCTCGCCGCGGAGTCCCAACAGCGGAGTATCGCGGAGGCGGAAGGCGCGCTCGAGCCAATCGAGGGCCCTTTCGCGTTCGCCGAGGCGCGCATACTCGCCGGCAAGGATCATAGGCCGCAGAGACTGCAATTCCGGCGAGCGCAACAGAAACTCCAGGGTCTTTTGGGAGGCTCCGCGGCATCCGCCGGCTTCCAATCCGTTGCGTGCGGCCTCCGCCAATTCGCCGAGCCCCGCGGCACGATAGCCGCGAATGCGTTCTGCCGCGGCTTCGCGACAATCGAGCTTTTCGTCGAAGAGTTCGGCATTCGCCAGGTGAGCTGCAGCGGATGCCGGGTTGAGTTCGAGAGCGGCGCGGATTTCAGGCGCGGCATGGGCGAATTCCCGGTTTCCAAGAAATAGCAGACCGCGAGCCAGATGAGTGTCCGAGTCGAGGGGGTCAAGGCGCAGGGCTTGCGCGCTCTCAGCCATGGAGTCGTCGTAGATGCCCAGGAAACCCAGGTAGACCGCGTACCAGCGATGCACGGCCGAATCATTGGGATCGAGAATCACGGCCTGATGGAATTCTTCGCCGGCCGACGACCAGTCCCAGGCAACTCGGGACTTCAGATTGGCGAGGGCGAGATGGGCGCGTGCCAGGGAGGGATCGAGGGACAGGGCCCGCTGGACATTCGGCTGGGCCTCCTGGAGAGCGGCTGCGGCAGTGACGAACTCGCGATCGTGCGCCTCGAGCCAGATCCCAGCACGCGCCAAGAAGGCGGGAGCGAAGTTGCCATCCATTTCCGTGGCTTTGCGGAAGGCTTCGTCCGCCTGCCGCAGACTGGCAAACCCCGGTTCGCGGCGGGCGAAACATCCGCGCAGATAGAAATCGTACGCGAGCCCGTTGGCGGTGGGCGGACGCGCGAGCCACCGGCCGGCCTCCGAGGAAAGCGGCAGGCGAACGCTCTGAGCGATGGCGGACGCAATCTGGCGAGCCAGGCCGGGAAGATCGGAGCGGCGGCTGTGATATTCGCCCGACCAGAGAACGCTGGAATCGCGGGCCAGCAAAAGATCGAGATGAAGTTCGAGATCGTCGTCGCGAGCGAGGAAGCGCCCGGCGAGCAGGCTTTCGGCTCCGAGCGACCTCGCAATCTCCTGCGTGGACATGCGAGCAGGTCCGAGCTGGAACGCTGAATCGCGGGAGACGACTCCGATGCCACGAATCCGGGCGAGACTCCCGGCGATTTCCTCGGCCATTCCCCGGCTGAGATAAGGCGCGGGGGGAGCGGCGGGATCGTCCTCGAGAGGGAGCACAGCCAGCGACCGGACGGCGAGCCGGGCTTCGGTGCGGCTGCGCAGGTCCCACATGAGGGCCGCTGCGGCCAGAAGCAGAGCCACCGAAGTGACAACGAGCCAGCCGCGTGCGGCGCGCCCCTTTGATTTCGGAGGCGAGGGCGCGTGGAGAGGGGGAACGGCCTCGGCAAGTTCCGCCGATTCCCGGTAGAACCTCACACGGCGCAAGTCGGCGAGCAGTTCGGCCATCGAGGGGTAACGCTGCTCGCGATCTTTTTCCATCCCGCGCGCGATTACCCACTCCAGTTCAGGCGGCAGCGCGGGGTTCTCGCGGCGAAGCGGGCGGGGCTCGCGGTGAAGGACGGCATACCGGACAATGGACGAAGTGTCGCCGGAAAAAGGCTCGCGGCCGGCAGCCATTTCGTAGAGCACGACGCAGAAGGAGTAGATGTCCGAACGAACGTCCAGCTCTTCGCCGCGCGCCTGCTCGGGAGACATGTATTCGGCGGTGCCGGCGATCATTCCGGTGAGGGTGTCCTTGCGCCGCCTGGCGCCGGCGGCGGACGAAGGATCCGAAGGCTGCCGTTCGGCCGGACGTCCATCTTCGAGTGCGGAGACAGCAACGGCTTCGGACTTCGCTCCGTCGCCCCCGGGGCGCAACTTGGCGAGGCCAAAGTCGAGAAGTTTCGCCTGGCCGCGGTTGGTGACAAAGATGTTTCCCGGCTTGACGTCGCGGTGGAGAATTCCCTTTGCGTGGGCGGCGTCGAGCGCGTCGCCGATCTGAATTCCCAAGTCGAGCAGCGAATCGAGGTCGAGCGGATGCTCCTCGATGATGGACTTGAGAGACCGGCCTTCGAGATATTCCATCACCAGAAAGGGGACGCCATCCGCCTCGCTGATGTCGTGGATGGCGCAGATGCCGGGATGATCGAGGGCAGAAGCCGCGCGAGCTTCGCGATAAAAACGCTCGAGCGCGGCGGGGTCGTGGGCGAGTTCGGCGGATAGGAACTTGAGGGCCACGGTCCGGCCGAGCTTCAGGTCCTCGGCGCGATAGACGACCCCCATGCCGCCTCCGCCCATCCGTTCGACAATGCGGTAGTGGCCGACGATAGTGCCGGTTCTATCGGTATCGGTGCTCACAAATGTCCCGGGCGCGAGTCTTGGGGGCGGGTCCGGTTCCCGTGGGAAACGGCGACCAGGGCCATCCGGCCGCGCGCCGAAATTCCGGAAGCACGGGCGTTGAGCTTACGCGGTCCGCCTGGGCCCCCGACCCTGTGGCCCGTGATGCGAATGTTATACTGGAGTATTCGGTTTCTCCAGGCGAAGGCAGCAGAGAGCCCACATGCGGATTGAAGATTTCAAAACGCGGCTGCGCGACTCGATTGTCGTGGCGGACGGGGCGACGGGTTCGATGCTCTATGAAGCGCTCGGGCCGCAGCGCTGCTTCGAAGAGGCCAATCTGAGCGCGCCGGAAGCGGTCTTTCGGATTCACCAAGCGTACATCGCGGCGGGCGCGCAACTGATCAAAACGAATACGTTCGGTGCGAACCGTCACAAACTCTCGCCGCACGGGCTGGGTGAGAGCACCACGCGCATCAACCAAGCGGGGGTGAAGGTGGCGCGGGAGGCGCGGGAAGCAGCCGCGCGCGAGGTGCTGATTGCCGGTTCCATCGGCCCTCTGGGCTCTGCCCGCCAGGTGACCCCGCTGCCGGCTGCCGAGGTCAGCGGGATCTTCCGCGAGCAGGCCACGGCGCTCGAGGAGAGGGGCGCGGACCTGTTTTTGCTGGAGACCTTTGGAGACGCGGACGAACTGCTGCTGGCCATCGAAGCCATCCGCTCGTTTTCGCGGCTGCCGATCATCGCGGAGATGACCTTTTCGGAGGAAAACCGCACGTTCGGGGGCCTGCGGCCGCGAGACGTTTGGGAAAAGGTGAGAGAGAAGGACGTGCAGGCGATTGGCGCGAATTGCACGGTCGGCCCGCAGCTCCTTCTAGGAGTAATCGAGGAGTATTCAGGACTGGGCTCGATCCCCCTTTCGGCGATGCCCAACGTGGGATTCCCGAAACGCGTGGGCGATCGGATCACGTATCCGAAGTCGTCTCCAGAATATTTTGCCCAGTTCGCGCGCGAGGCGGCGGCGCTGGGGGTGCGCGTGCTCGGCGGGTGCTGCGGCACGACGCCGGATCATATCCGCGCGATTGCTGAGGCGGTGGCGGGGATTCAGCCCGGAGCGGCGCCGCAGAGCCTCTCCCTGCGCGCCGAGCCGCGCACGGACACCCATCCCATACCCGCGCGCGACCCGGAGAGCGGGATCTGGCGGCGAATCAAAAACGGCGAATTCGTGGTAAGCGTAGAAATCGATCCGCCGAAAGGGATCTCCTGTGAGCGGGTGTTCGAACAGGTGGCGCGGCTGGTGGATTCAGGGAAGGTGCATTCGATCGACATCAACAGCGGGACGCTGGCGCGGGTGGGAATGGACGCTCTGGTGCTGGCGGGGGCGCTCGAAGCGCGCGGAGTGGAGACCATCCCCCATCTCACCACCCGGGACCTGAACATCATCGGGCTGCAAGCGATGCTGCTGGGCGCGTGGTCGGTGGGCGGCGTGCGCAACATACTGGCCATCACCGGAGACCCGCCATCGCTCGGCGACCATCCGGAAACGAGCGGCGTTTACGAGGTAGATTCCATCGGGCTGGTGAAAATCCTGGCGCGGCTGAATCAGGGCATGGACTGGGCGGGAAAGACGCTAGGCGGCGCGACGAACTTTACCATCGGCGTGGCCGTCAATCCGGTGGCCGATGATCTCGACTACGAAATCGCCCGCTTCCGGCAGAAGATCGAAGCCGGCGCCCATCTGGCCATGACCCAGCCGTTGTTCGATCCCGAGCAGTGGCACGCCTTCGAGAAGCGGCTGGGCGGAAAGTGTCCAATTCCGGTCATAGCTGGAGTTTGGCCGCTGACGAGCTACAAACAGGCGCTGCGGCTCAGCAACGAGGTGCCCGGGATCGTCATACCCGACGAAGTGCTGAAGGCTTTGGAATCGGCAGGGACGGCGGCGCGGGAGCGTGGATTTGCCATCGCCCGCCGCGTGCTCGATTGGGCTCGCACGGAAGTGGCCGGCGCCTACCTGATCGCGCCATTCAAACGCTACGAGGAAATCCTCGAAATCTTCAATTGAACGCGTAGGCCGGAAAGCTTCCCGGACGTCAAGACGCGAGGTCCTGCAGCAATTGCCTGGTGATGCGCTCGGCTGCGCGGCCGTCCCACAGGTCGGGCACGCGCCCGCGTTTTCCGCGGCCGGCGAGCGCCTCGCGCACACCGCGTACAAGTGCCGCTACGTCGCTCCCCAAAAGCGTGTTCGTGCCCTGCTCGATGGTGATGGGCCGCTCGGTTGAGCCGCGGAGCGTGAAGCAGGGCACAGCGAGCACCGTGGTCTCTTCCTGGATTCCGCCCGAATCGGTGATCACGGCTGCGGCGCAGCTCTCGAGTCGCAGAAATTCGAGATAGCCGAGTGGCGGCGTGATTCGCAGGCCGGCGCCGCGCTCGTTCCATTCCTGAACAAAGAAAGGCGCCATCCTAAACTGCTCGAGCCGCTCCGCAGTCCGAGGATGTGCCGGGAACAACACGGGGGCCTCGCGTGCTATCTCCGAGAGCGCATCCACGAGCGGGAGCAAGGACTCGACCGCATCCACATTGGAAGGACGGTGCAGCGTGACCAGCACGAATGGCCGGGCGCGGCCGCCACTCGCTTCGAGGCCCAGGTCGTGCAACGCTGCGGTCTTTTCCGCGGCGGGCAGAAATCTGCGGAGGGAATCGATCATCACGTTTCCGACTAGATGGACGCGTTGGGTGGCGATTCCTTCGCGGCGCAGGTTTTCAACTCCGCCCGGCTCGGTGACGAACAGCCAGTGCGAAATACGGTCCGTGAGCGCACGATTGATTTCTTCCGGCATGGTGGGATCGAAACTGCGCAGTCCCGCCTCGACGTGAGCCACGGGAATATTGAGTTTCCCGGCGACGAGGGCTCCAGCGAGAGTCGAGTTGACGTCGCCGACGACGACAACGGCGTCGGGCCGCCACTCGATCATCACCGGCTCGAGCCGCTGCAAAATCAAGCCAGTCTGCGCGCCATGGGCGGCGGAGCCTACCTCCAGATTCGTGTCCGGCCGCGGCAGGCCAAGCTGATCGAAGAACATCCGCGACATGGCCTCGTCGTAGTGCTGGCCGGTGTGAACCAGATGCACCACCGCGCTCCCCGCAACCGCAGGCAGGAGCGGGGCGGCCTTGACGAAATTGGGGCGCGCGCCCACGACGAGCATCAGCCGGGGAAGTGCTTTGACGGCCACGGTTCAGAAGAAGAAAAAGCGGCGGCGAGTGGTGCTCGGAGCGGCCGCATCCGCAGGTTCGGGAACCCAGGGAAGCGGGACGCCTTGCCAAGCCCCCAGAGGATTGTCGTTGAAGAGGGCTTTTGCCACCTGCGGGCCCCTTCGCGCCGCCACCAGGTCGTAGGCCTGCCGGAGGCGTGGCGGCCTGCGGTCCACGTTGTGCGCATCGCTGGCCACAAAATGAGCCCAGCCACGATCCAGATACTCGAGTGCAGCGCGTTCGGCCTGAGGGCCAAACCGGCCAGTGAGCGAGAGGGCGGTGATTTGCAGATAGCATCCGGCGTCGAGCCAGCGGCGCAGGCGCTCCGGCGCGTTGCGCAACAGGGGGTTGCGTTCCGGATGCGTGACGATGAGCTTCAATCCCACCTGCTGGAGCCGCACGAGCGCCTGGTCGAGAGACGGCGGGAGGGCAAAGTCCGCGAACTCGAGCAGCAGGTACTGTTTCTGATTGAGCGCGAAGAGTTGGGGAGAAGCACAGGCGGCCTCGACATTTTCGTAGCTGAGATGGAAATCGCAGCCGGTGGCCAGATGGAGACGGCCGTCGAAGCGCGCGGCGAGTTCACCGCAGAGGGCCAGGCTGCGACCGCCGTCGAACGAGTACGTATCATTGGCGTGGGGCGTGGCGGCAATGTGTGTGATGCCGTCGGCCAGCGCCATCTCCGCCATTTCCACCGATTCTTCCATCGATTCGGGCCCGTCGTCGAGGCCGGGCAAAAGATGACAGTGAATATCCACCATGGCGACGAGGATACCCGCCGCTCCCGTGGCAGACAATCGCGAAGCCCGTCAGAGGTTCCGTGTGGGAAGGAGTCGACGGAAGGGCGAACAGGATTAGCGGACCAGCGAGTCGTACACCTCAAAGGCGCCCATCAGAAAAACGAGGGCCGCAAACAGAACACGCATCCGCTGGGGCGGCAGGCGCAGCGCCAACCGGGCTCCCGCCACGCCGCCCAGAAAAACTCCGGGCATCAGCAGAAGGCCAACGCGCCAATCCACCTGGCCGGCGCGCGCGTAATTCATGAAGGCGAGCAGGCCGGTGGGCGGCACCATGGCGATGAGTGTGGTTCCCTGCGCGCGGTGCTGCTCGAATCCGAACACAAGAACCAGGAGAGGCACAAAGAGGATTCCGCCGCCGACTCCGAGCAAACCGCCAACGGCGCCAATCGCCGCGGCGGCCAAGAAGAGCGCGACCGTCTGCCCGAAGGAGTGGTTCATTTCTCCCCCCTGCCGTGCAGGCTACCGGTGGCTGGCATTCCCGCCCGGGTCTGGAGCACGAGAAGAATGGAAGTGAGGATGAAAAACAGACCGAAAATGGCCTTCAGATGGCGCGCGGAGAGCAGCAGCGCAATGACGCTGCCTCCATATCCCCCGGCCAGGGCGCCGCAGGCGCACACGACTCCGGCACGCAGGTCCGCGTCCCCGGATTTCCAGTATTCCCGCAACGCGCCGAGGCCGATAGGAGGCAGAAGAAGAAAGAGCGAGGTGCCCTGGGCGAGGTGCTGGCGAAAACCGGCGAGGTGAACCAGCAAGGGCACCACAACGACGCCGCCACCCACGCCCATCAGGCCCACCAGAACGCCCGCGGCCAGCCCGAACAGAATGATTTCCAGTGCGCCCGCCCCCATTTGCCCTTCACTCCGCGCCGCCAAGCACAGAACGCGCTAGTCTGCGCGATAGGCCGTCGGGCGGCAATAGAGAATCATGCCCGGCCTCGCGGCAGGAAAATTTTAGGCGCTCTGACCGTGCGCCTTCCTGTCGTCATAGAGTGATTCCTGCTATATTCTATGGGCCTTTCTTCTTGAAACCTGCGAGGAGGATTTCCGGTCTCCATGTCCGCGCGCCGTTCGCCCGAATATTTCGGCGGCAAAAAAATTCAGGTGGGCATCATCGGCCTCGGCTACGTGGGCCTTCCGCTGGCGTTGCGGTTCGCCGAGCAGGGCCACCAGGTGAAGGGATTCGACACGGATCCCGGGAAGGTCGCCAAGCTGAACGCGGGCCAGAGCTACATCCAGCACATTCCGGCAGACAGAATCGCGCCGTTCCGCAGCAGCGGAGTCTTCTCCGCCACTTCCGATTTTGCCGAGATCGCCGGGCGCGACGCGGTAATCATCTGCGTGCCCACGCCGCTCGACGAGCGCTACCAGCCGGACTTGAGTTACGTGGAGCAGACTGCGCGTTCGATTCAGCCGCACCTGCAGCGCGAGCAGTTGGTTGTGCTGGAAAGCACGACGTATCCCGGGACGACCGAGGAGCTGGTGCTGCCCATTCTGGAAAAGTCGGGGCTGAAATGCCCAGTGCAGCGCGACAAGCACGCGGCCGATCCCGCCACGGATTTTTACCTGGCCTTTTCTCCCGAACGGGAGGACCCGGGAAACAAGAGGTTTTCGCTGGCGCAAATCCCGAAGGTCGTGGGGGGCATCAACGCTCCGAGCCGGCGCGCTGCGGCCGCGCTTTACGGCCAGATCGTGGCGCGTGTGGTGGAGGTCAGCTCCACGCAGGCCGCGGAGATGTGCAAGTTGCTGGAGAACATCTTCCGCTGCGTAAACATCGCGCTGGTAAACGAGCTCAAAATGCTGTGCGCGCGCATGGGCATCGACATTTGGGAGGTGATCGAGAGCGCATCGACCAAGCCCTTCGGTTTCATGCCGTTTTATCCGGGTCCCGGGCTGGGCGGCCACTGCATTCCGGTGGACCCTTTCTATCTTTCCTGGAAGGCGCACGAATATGACTTTTCGACGCGCTTTATCGAGCTGGCCGGCGAGATCAACACTTCGATGCCCTACCACGTGGTGAACGAAATCGCGGCTGCGCTCAACGAGCGGAAGAAGAGCCTGAAGGGTTCGCGGATCCTGCTGCTGGGCGTTGCCTACAAGAAGGACGTGGACGACCTGCGCGAATCCCCGTCGCTGAAAATCATGCAGTTGCTGCTTGAACGCGGCGCGCTGCTCGACTACAACGATCCCTACTTCGCCACGCTGCACCGTATGCGCCACTACGACTATGCGCACATGCGTTCCGTGGAGCTGACGCCGCATGCGCTGGCGGGCTACGACGCGGTGGTCATCGCCACCGATCATAGCGCCTACAACTACCAGGAGATTGTGGACGCGGCGCCCCTGGTGGTGGATACACGGAATGCCACCAAATCCATCACCCGCAACCACGCCAAGGTTGTGCGCTGCTAGCGGCTCTACGATGCCCTCTCCGGAACAGTTCATCCGCGAGCAGCTCGAGGAAAGCTGCCATGTGAAGCACAGCTTCTCGCCCGAGCTGCTGGGGCAGATTGCCGCACTGGCGCGGCGCATTACGCAGGCGGTCGAGGCGGGCGGCAAGCTCATCCTGTTTGGGAACGGTGGCAGCGCCGCGGACGCCCAGCACATTGCCGCGGAGTTCGTGGTGCGTTTGCGGGAGCATCGCCGGCCGATCGCGGCGATGGCGCTCACGGTGAACACGTCCGTTTTGACCGCGGCGGCAAACGATTACGGATACGAACAAGTGTTTTCTCGGCAGGTGGAGGCCCTGGCGCGCCCCGGCGACGTGCTGATCGCGCTCTCGACCAGCGGAGCGAGCGCCAATGTGCTGCTGGGCGCGGAGGCAGGTCGCGCGAAGGGCGCCTGGGTCGCGGCGCTCACCGGGGAATCGGGCGGCGGCCTGCGCAAACGGACAGACCTACTGATCAACGTGCCTTCCCAGGATTCCCAGCGGATTCAGGAGGCGCACATCACGATCGGGCACATCCTGTGCGCGCTCGTCGAGCAACACCTGAAGGCCGGAGCGGCCTCCGCCTAATAGCACGAACGGAAACCGCGGCCAACCTGCCGGACCAGGATCTTCAGATTGATTGACATCCCGCCGGCGAGGGCTCGTCTGATGGCCACGCACTCGGCCTCTCTAATCCGCTGCGAACTCAGGACGGAACTCGCGGGCGGCAGGCCTCGCAGAAGGTGCTGCTCTTCAGGTCAATCCATTCCACGGCATGCGACGGGGCCATTACGCATTCATAATTCTCGCAATGCGCGAGGTGAAACGTGTGTCCGAGTTCGTGGACCGTCTCCTTCAACAGCCGCGCGCTTTCCAATTTCGCATCCGCAGGCAGGCCGTAGAACTCCTGCCTCAGCCGGCAGGTGGAAACGACGGCGCAGCGGCCTTCCAATTGCGCTTCGCCAAACACAAAGGTGAGCACGGGGACGAAGAGGTCGGAGGACGTGACCGCGACCAGGCGCGAGGAATCGGGAATCACGCGCGCAGCCAGTCCGGCAAGGATTTCCGTCGAAGAGTACTGCTGCCTGCCGGCGTGGAAGGCGCGCGGGGGAAGGGGCTCGGTCCGCAGAACCTGACAGCGGCTGCCAAACACGGCGCCGAGGCCGCCGCACAGTCCGGCCAGCATATCGTTCCGCAGGTTTCCCAGAGGCAATACTTGAATTCGGCTCACGTGACCTCGGCCGTTACCTTCTTCCAGCCGTATTTCTTGAGCTTGTTGTGCAGGGTCACCCGATCGATGTCGAGCACCGCAGCCGCGCGTGTCTGATTGCCGTCGCACTCGTCGAGGACGGAAAGAATATGAGCACGCTCCGCGTCTTCGAGCGTGCGCGATGCTTCGGCGGGGGCCGCGAGTTTGAGGGAAAAATCCTGCTCGCGCAATTCGGGCTCCTGCGCGACCACCATGGCCCGCTCCACCGCGTTTTCCAGCTCGCGCACGTTGCCCGGCCACGGGTAGGCCACAAGCTGCTCCATAGCCTCGGGAGAGACGCGCGTGATTCGCTTGTTCATCGAGGCGGAAAATCTGCGGACGAAAACGTCCACCAGCAGCGGGATGTCGCTCTTCCGTTCGCGCAACGGCGGCAGGCGGATCTGGAACACGTTCAGGCGGTAATAGAGATCCGGACGAAATTTGCCCTCCTGGATGAGAGACCCGAGGTCCTTGTTGGTCGCGGCGATGCAGCGGAAATCCACGTGGATGGGCTGCGTGCTGCCCACGCGCGTGATTTCGTGCTCCTGCAGCACGCGCAGCAAGTCCGTCTGCGTTTTGAGGCTGATGTCGCCGATTTCGTCCAGAAATATGGTGCCGCCCTGGGCCATTTCAAAGCTGCCCTTTTTGCGGTACTGAGCGCCGGTAAAGGCTCCCTTCTCGTGCCCGAAGAGTTCGCTTTCCAGCAGCGTCTCCGTCAGCGCGCCGCAATGGATTACCACCATGGGATTGAACCTTCTGTTGCTGGCCGCGTGAATAGCGCGCGCGCACAGCTCCTTGCCGGTGCCGCTCTCTCCGGCAATGAGCACGGTCGCTTCGGTGGGCGCCACGGTCTGGACGGCTTCCAAAACCCGCATCATCTCCGGGCTCTGTCCGGTCAGCTCTCTTGGGCCGCCCACGGCCGCCAGGGTCTGGCGGAGCTGAGTATTTTCGCGCTGGGCCTGCCGGTGGGAGAGGGCATTGCGGACGGTATGCGCCATTTCCTCCGGATCAAAGGGCTTGGAGACGTAGTCGTAGGCGCCGTTTTTGAGCGCAGCAACCGCCGTTTCCACTGACGCGTAGCCGGTCATCATGATCACCAGAAGATCCGGATCGATTTCATGCATACGGCGCTGCAATTCCACTCCATCGGTCCCCGGCATTTTGATGTCCACCAAGGCGAGATCGAACTGCCGCTGGGCCATTTTCTGCAGCGCGTCCTGAGCGCCCTCGGCCACGGCCACATCGTAGCCTTCCTCATGAAACCATTTGGAGAGCGAATCCCGGACGATCAGCTCGTCGTCCACAATCAACAAATTCGCTTTGTTTGGCACGGCCGTTCCTCTTTCTCACGCCGCTCGTTCCGGACGCGCTTCCGCCAGCGAGCGCGCGCGGATCGGCAGAGTGACCGTCAGCACGGTTCCACTTCCCGGCGCCGACGATGCTTCAATGATTCCTTCATGGCGCTCGATAATGCTGCGGCTGGTGGCCAGGCCGAGCCCAAGGCCGCGGCCCCGTTCCTTGGTGGTGAAAAAGGGCTCGAAAAGGTTGGCCAGCACCTCGGGTGGCATTCCGATGCCGTCGTCGCGGACTTCGATCTGTACCTGCGCGTCACCCTTTCGCCGCGTCCGCAGCGTCAGGGTGCCCCCGTTGGGCATTGCGTCGATTGCGTTCACCACCAAGGCGAGCACCACCTGTTCGACCTGGCCCGCGTCGCACCAGACCTTCGGCAGGTCCGGCAACAGCTCGCGCCGCAAGCCGATATTGGCCAGCTCCAGCTTGTGCTGCACGAGACGCACGCAACGTGCAATCACGTCGTTCAGGTCCGACTCCTCGTAGTTCATCGAGGTCTTTCGCGCAAAGGTCATCAGATTCTTCACTATCTCGCCGCATCTCCGGCTTTCCGATTCCATCAGATCCAGCGTGCTGTAGAGCTCGTCGTCCTTTCCAGCAAACCGCTTCTTCAGCAACTTCGCATACGTGAGGATTCCAGCCAGGGGATTATTGATTTCATGCGCCACGACGGCGGCGAGTTTGCCGATGGAGGCCATGCGTTCCACACGGAGCATTTCTTCCTGCGCGCTGCTTAATTCCCTGGTTTTCTGCTCCACGCGGGCCTCCAGCGTGCGCGCCCAGGCGTTGATTTCTTCGTGCGCCTCCCGGAGCTGCCGGCTCATGGTGTTGAACGCTTGGGCGACGTCGGCCAGCTCCCCGGCCTGGCCCACTTCCACCTGGAAACCCAACTCGCCGGACCCGAGCCGTTCCGTTCCCGCCTGGAGGGCCGCCAGCGGGTCGTGGACGACGCGCCACACGAACACCGCGCTCAGCGCCGCGATGGCCACAACTGCCAGAAGCGTGGAGAGCAGCACCTGACGGGTGTTTTCAGCCAGGCTGGCATCGGCGGCCTTGAGAGAGATATTGGTCTCCAGGACGCCGAGCACTCGCTGGTCCGGCGGATGCGCGTGACATTGCGCCGATGCGCACTGCGCCGAGTTCTCGATGGGATTCATCACGCCAAGCGCGCGCTCGCCCGAAGCGAGTTGGTAGGTCCGGAAGCGCTCGCGAAGGTCCAGAGGGGCGGATGTACTTCCGGTGCCGAGTGGAGCGATCCCGCGCCCGCCGGCGAGCTGGCTGACTTCGCTTGGATCAGAGCTGAAGCTGATGCGGCCCTCCGCATTGATAATGCGCACGCGCACGATGCCGCGCTCGTTGGCCATGTCGGAAATCATCTGATGGAGGCCGTCGCGCTCGTTATGAAGCATGGAGTAAGTGGCGTTCCGCTTGATCACATCGCTTAGCCGCTCCGCACTCGCCAGCGTGGTTTGCTCCAGATGCTGCCGGTGCAAGCGGATGTTCAGGTAACCGAGGAGACCGAAGACGCAGGTCATGGAAACGACCAGCAGAATTACCAGGCGGGTGCTGACGCTCGCCCAAACGCCTCCCGAGCCTTTTCCCAGGGGCGAAGCTCGGTCAGAGCCGGGCATGGGACAAGACCGCCAATTCCGGTTCCCGCCTTTCGGCGCTTGCCGGATGCGCTTCTTCCGCGACAAAAATCGGCAGGTACTTCACGGCCGCGGCAAAAATACCAAAGCCGGCACCAATGATGCTCGCGGTGACGGCGAGTTCCGTCCATTTCGGGAAGTAGTGCACCCCCGCGGATGCTTCCATCCCTGTAATCGCCACATTCATGCGGTTGGTCACGAATCCGAGAACTACCAGCACCGAGGAGATATAGAGCCCTCCCGAAGACTCGCGTACTTTGGGAAAGATCAGCAGGACAATGGGCGCAACCAGCCCCATTGCAATCTCCAGCAGAAACAGCCCGGATTCCCAACCACCGCGAGTGATCAGCTTGAGCGCCCCGCGATCGAATACGTCCTGGAACCGCAGCACGGAATAAACGATCAATCCAACCAAAAGCGCGCGGCCCAGCCGAATCAGCAACGGCATCTCGAGCTGCTTGCCGAAGTGGCGTGCGCTCATGCTCGATTCAAAGATGGTCATGGCCAGTCCGACGCAAATCGCCGAAACAAAGAACAGCAGCGGCAGCAGTGGCGTGTACCAAAAGGGATGCAGCTTGCCGGGCACAATCAGATACAGGCTGCCCAGCGACGACTGGTGGAGAGTAGAGAGCATCACCCCCGCGATGACCAGCGGGATTGAAATGGCCCGCTGGATGCGCAGGAGCTTTTCCAACCTCAGACGCTCGAAAATTATGGGAGCGAATTCGAGCGCCAGGACCATGGTGTAAAGCGTGACGCACCAGGCCACCTCGAACATTACCGACCGCGGGTTCCACATCACCAGCGGATGCCAGATGCGGTAGCCCCGGCCGAGGTCGAAGAGCAGAGCGATCACCACCAGCAAGTAGCCCAAAAAGGCGGTCAGCACGGTTGGCCGCACAATCGGCTTGAACTTTTTCAGGTTGAAGATGTACACAGTGGCGGTGAGCGTAAATCCGCCGGCGGCCAGCATTACTCCGCACATCACGTCGAAGCCGATCCACAGGCCCCAGGGGAATGCGTCGCTGAGGTTCGTTGTGGCTCCCAGGCCTTCCGAGAAGCGCAGCACGGTCGCAACGGCCCCCGCGAGCAGCACGAAGGCAAGAACCACCTTCCAGAACGTCCATCTAAATGTGGCCATATCTTCGCTCCTCAGTCCCCGGACTTGGCTTCCGCAGCCGCCACCGCCTGGCGCCGGCTGGTGATCCACCAGATGCCTCCCAGCAGTGCCGCTCCGAAAGTCACCACCTGGGGAAGCTCGGAAAGGACGTGCCAGGTCAGCATGGGCAGAGGTTGATTGTCCACGTGGACGGGATAACCGAATTCCTCGAAGGGAACGCTTGAGAGCAGCAGCACCGACGTGCCGCCAACTTCGGTAAGGCCATAGATGTGGTGCACGTACTGCTCTGGATTCTTGGCGATGCGGTCTTGGGCTTCCGCGATCAGGGCGTCCCGATCGCCAAACTTGGTCGCGCCCGTCGGGCACGCCGCGGCGCACGCGGTGGGCAAGCCCTGGGCCACGCGGTCCGCGCACATGTCGCACTTCTGCACCAGAGGCAGCGCCGTGTTCCACTGATACTTCGGCACGGAAAATGGGCAGGCCAGCATGCAGTACCGGCAGCCGATGCACCGCGAGGCATCGTAGGTCACCGGCCCCTCGGCGGTCTTGCGAAGGGCGGCCACCGGGCAGACGGAGGCGCACGTCGGATCCTGGCAATTCATGCACAGCCGCCGCATGTACTTGTCGCCCTTGTCCATCACCACGGTGAGTTTGTGGGCGGATTGCTTTTCTTCCGCGGCAATGGCCTCGTTATAGGGCAGGCCGTGCTTTTCTGCGCACGCCCTTTCGCATAATTTGCAGTCGATGCAAAGCGTGGCGTCATACAAGATTCCTTTGCTCATAAAATCCCCCAACGGCTCTCCGGCCCGTCCGCGCCGCACACAGGCGAGTAAAAGAAATCATCAGTTGCAGGGAATCGGCGGCCCCGCGAGGACTTTGTCGCGGGATACGGCGGCAGATTGCGGGTGTGGATGATGCACAACTCAGCGGGTGAGGCTCGTTCCGGAGGCCTTCTGGACTGAACCCGAGGACTATTTCAACACGCACGAGAACCGCCTCGCGTCGAGAAAAGGTTAGTCGTTGTGGGGGAGGATTGTGGTGACTCTCGTCACCGCTCGCCGTGATGCCGTGCACGCTCACCACAAGAGCTTGACGAAGCGGCGCGACAAAAAAGCACCCGGCCGGCGCACTCTTGAGGCGGCCGGCCGGATTCCTGCCTCTCGAGACGGGAGGTCAGGAGAGGAAGAATTCTTGCGTAAGGTCGCCCCACTTCTGGTCGGGGAGTTGGGCAGTAAGATCGTGCACCGCGAGGCCGCCATCCTGCGCGACGGCGCCTGCCAGCGCCGGCATCTTTCCGAAAAGCCGCGTGGCCGCCTCTGCCATCCAGGAACGAGCCAGACTTCCGCCCAGCAGGTTGCGGAAGCTCGTCCTGGCATCCGGGGAGTAAACCGAAACGAGCCAGCCCTGGCCATACGGATCGCGGCCGGGCAGGGAAGTGTCGCCAAGAGCCGCTTCGTTGATTTGCGTCACTTCTCCTTCGACGGGCGACAGCAACTCAGCTTTGATGCCATCGCGGAATACGGTCGCCAAGCGCTGTCCTTGCCGGATCCACTGGCCGCGCTTTGGCAGCTCGATGTGGTCAATTTTGCCCAGCAAGCGGGCGGCAAAATCATCGAGACCCACCCGCACCAGATTCGGTGTTTCCTCAACCGCCCAAGTGTGTCCCGGGTGGTAGCGGCGATTTTCGGGCAACTCGAATCCGGAAATGAATTTTGGAAGCATGCGGGGCGCCGGAGTCTTGGCCAGTTGTGCATTGGCGGGCGCTTCCACGCGCTTCTCCTGACGCAGATAGTCGATGGTGAGGAAAATCGCAAACGTCACGAGAATCAGAATCACGGTCATAACCCACCTCCTACGCTTCGCTCTGTGCTCTTGAACCGCGCTTCCTAAGTCTTCGCTTTGACATAGAGCAATTCATTTACCACCGCGGGGTTGACCGCCAGAACGCGGGCAAGTCGAGCAAATCCAACAGGCCGCCGTGAAAAGTATGGCGCGGCAGGCCAGCGGCGAATTTTGCTTAGCTGCAAATCGCCTCAGTGCCGGCAGAGGTTTTCCGCGCAGAATCCGGTAACTTCGTTAGATAGAAGGGCAAAGGGCATGTAGAATTTCGCAGCAGGCCATGCTGAAAAATCTAACGGTAGTCTCGAAGAGCCGCTCGGGCAGCCCTTCGGTCACGCTGCCGGGTGACACATGCCGCACAGTGGCGCAGGGAATCTGTGAGCCTGCCGATAGGATTACGAGATGATTCCAGCATCACCTAGGGAACCCGGCACACGCACATGACAGAGCCCGTCGCCAAACCATCCGGAGCCGAACGCCGGCGCAGCGAACGCGTCTTCCTGCAGGTCGGTATCTTTGTCCAGGGCATCGACTCTGAGGGCCACGCCTTCCGAGAGAAGACCAAAACCCTGGCTGTGAACGCGCATGGGGCTCTGATTCATCTCTCGCAGGATGTGCGCCCAAACCAGGAGATCGTGATAACCAACGCCGTTACCTCCGAGCAGCAGGCCTGCCGCGTCGTGTATGCCAAGCCCATGACCGGAAATGTGCGCGCCGTCGGAGTCGAATTCCTCAAGCCGTCGCCGAAGTTCTGGAGAATCGATTTTCCGCCCGCCGACTGGAGACCCTTCGAAGATTAGCCGTCACGGAACGGCCGCTCGCGGGAATGCGGCATGGTGAGAAGGAAAGCACTCCCCTCCCGCTAAGGTCCCCGTGCCGTCAGCTCGGCCCGCACGGTGCCGAAAGGGGCCTCCGCCTCGATCAGCACCGGCGTGCGGGCCGCATCCTGAGCCAGGCTCAGCCACACCTTCAGATCCGTGAGTTCCTGCCCGCCGGTTAAGACGTGGAGCGCGACACGCGTCGCCAGGAAACTTCCGGCCGCCACCGTCACCGGCATTCCCGAGGACTCGCGTTGAGCCTGCACCTCGTAGAATCTCCTGCCGTCAAATACAGGAAAGCGCACCGCCGGCTCCTTTGTCCAATCGTGCGCCCGCAGCAAGTAGAGGATGCCGATAGGGTCCTGCGTTCCCGCCAGCACCAGGTACACGTGCAGATTGCCGCGGCTGGTGTCGGGCTTGGTGGACATGGGCACCACCATGTCTTCGTTCTTGGACTGCTCGCGGAGATACGACTCATATTGCCGGCACTCGAGCGTCACCGCATCCGTGTACGAGTCGAACTGGTCGTCGATGGTGTAGAGCATGCGCACGGGGTCGATCGTGTGGGCCAGCGCCTGGAAGTGCCATGCCGGCTTTCCAAAAAAGTCGCGCCGCTCCACCACATTCACATCGAGCGTGGCCGCGGTGACGAACTTGTTCCATTGCGCGGCGAACCTGAGCCGTTCTCCAGCAACGAACGGAACCGCGGCGAGAGGCGGCGCCGGCTTCTTCCCGCGCCCCTGCCTTTGCGCGCCCAGGTCTGAGGGGCTGGCGGCGAGCGCCAGGACCAAGAGAACGGCGGCGCGCCGCGTCCACTCGCTCAAACTTCGGTTCAATTGAATTCGCGTGGAGAAGTGGTCCATAGGCAGGAAAGAGCAGCCCGGCGCAGTCACGTTCTCCCCCGGGCGTGGCGCGAACAGACATGTTCCCCGCACCTTGTTGCGCCCGCGTTCACAGGGTATTCTCCCACACAGGATTCGAGCAAACCACCATGCGCGCAATCGTTACCGGCGGTGCAGGATTTATCGGTTCCCACGTAACGGAAGAACTGCTGCGCCGCGGCGCCGCAGTTGCCGTGGTGGACGATTTTTCCGCCGGGAAAGAAGCAAACCTTGCGGCCCTGAAGGGCCCCCTCGAAGTCCTCCGCCAGAGCATCACAGACCTCGACGGGCTCCACCGGGCGTTCCGCGGCGCCGAATTCTTGTTCCATCTGGCCGCGCGCACTTCTGTCCCGCGTTCGGTGGCCGATCCGGTGGAAACGAACTGCGTGAATATCGACGGGACGGTCAACGTGCTGGTGGCCGCCCGCGACGCCAAGGTGCGGCGCATTGTTTACGCCGCCTCTTCCTCCGCCTATGGCGAGACTCCTACGCTTCCGAAGACGGAGGCGATGCGCCCTGATCCGATTTCGCCCTACGGCGTGACGAAGTATGTGGGCGAGCTGTACTGCCAGGTGTTCGGCCGCTGTTACGGCCTGGAGAACGCTTCCATCCGCTACTTCAACGTGTTCGGCCCGCGCCAGGATCCAAGCTCGCCGTATTCCGGCGTGCTCTCGCAGTTCATCACCGCGCTGCTCGAGGGCCGGCAACCTGTCGTCTTCGGCGACGGCGAGCAGTCGCGCGACTTCACTTACGTCTCGAACGTCGTGGACGCCACGCTTCGTGCCGCGGAAACCCCCGGAGTTTCGGGATTGGTCTTCAACGGCGGCACGGGCGGACGATTTACCCTGAATCACACGCTGGCGCTGCTGGCGAAAATCTCGGGAAAGCCCGCGAACCCGAAATACGATCCGCCCCGCGCCGGCGACATCCGCGACTCCCAGGCCGATATTTCGCTGACCCGCCAGATGCTCGGTTATGTGCCCACCGTGGATTTCGAGGAAGGCCTCCGCCGCACCTGGGATTGGTACAAATCGGAGCAGCGGTAGCCACAGCGAGCGCCTTTCCGACCTGGAAATCTTTTGCGCTGCTAGAATGGCTGTTTCCGTCCATTCTGTTGCCCGCGGAGAGTGAGACTCGTTCATGGCCCGCATTTTTCCGTTCCCCGCCTACCGCTACGATGCATCCCGTTTCGACTTAGCGCGCGTGCTTACGCAACCCTACGACAAGATCACGCCAGCTATGCAGGAGCGCTACTACGCGCTCGACGCGCACAATCTGGTGCGCATCGAAAAGGGACGCGAAGAGCCGGGCGATTCCCCGCAGTCCAATATCTATACGCGCGCCGCCCAGACGCTCGACGCCTGGATCCGCGAAGGCGTCTTGCGGCGGGACGCCGAACCCTCGTTCTACGCCTGCTCACAGGAATTCACCGTGCCGGGCACCGAGCAGCGCCGCGTGCGCCGCGGTTTTCTTGCGCTGCTGGGCCTGGAGGATTATTCCGCAGGTGTTGTCTTCCCGCACGAACAGACGCACAGCGCCGCGCGAGCGGACCGGCTCGAGTTGCTTCGCCATACGCGCGCACACACCGGCCAGCTCATGCTCCTCTACGACGATGCCGGATCGCGCGTTGGCTCGCTCTTGGAGCCCGCGCTGCGCGCAGCTCCCGAAAATGAACTGAAGGACGAGTACGGCGTCGTGCACCGTCTCTGGCCGATCCGCGATGCGGCAACCGTCCAATCGCTGGCCGCGGCCATGGCCGACAAGAAATTGCTCATTGCCGACGGACATCACCGCTACGAGACTTCGCTCGCCTATCGCAATGAGTGCCGCAGCCTCGGCACCGGCGCAACGCCGGATGCGCCGCACGAAAAGACCCTCGTTACCCTGTTCGCCCTGAGCGACCCCGGGGTCACGGTGCTTCCCACCCACCGCACCGTCGGCGGGCTTTCCGGGTTCGATTTCGGCACGTTCCGAAAATCGGTCGCCGGGATTTTCGATTGGTATGCGTATCCGTTCGCTGAGGAAAGCCAGCGCGCCCCGGCCCTGGCGGAATTTCGCCGCGATCTCGCCGCTCGCGCGAAGGGCGACGCCGTCCGCCGCGCCATCGGCGTGTATGCCGGCGGGGGAGCGTTCTACCTATTCGTGCTGCGGCAGGACGCGGACCTCGGCGCTCTGCTCGAAAGCGTCCCGGCGGCCCAACGGACACTCGATGTGGTGCTCTTGCACCGTCTGCTGCTGGCGCGCCATCTGGGAATGACCGCGGAGGCCGTTGAGCGCGAACAGAACATTCGCTACCATCGCGATGCGGCCGAGGCCTTGGGCGCGGTGGATTCCGGCGCGGCGCAAATCGCCTTTCTGCTCAATCCGGCATCTTCTCGTCAGGTATACGAGCTCGCGCTCGCCGGAAACGTGCTGCCGCAAAAATCCACCGACTTTTATCCAAAACTGCTGAGCGGTCTGGCGATCTACCGGCTGGACGGCTGAAGCGGTTTAGCGCGTGGCGCAGAAACGAAAGCGCGCCAGCCCGCTCCCGGACCGACGCGCACGAATTATTCCCGCAAATCTATTTCGCAAAGCTCTGCACTGCTGCCGCTTCCGAATCAAACACTTCAAAGACGGTCAGCAGCTTGGTTACCTGCAAAACTTCCTGGAATTTCTGCCCCAGATTGGAGAGCTTGAGCACCGCGCCGTGGTTTCGCGCGCTGTGGAAAGCCGCCACCAGAGTGCCCAAGCCCGCGCTGTCGATGTACGTCACGTTTCCCATGTTCATCACGATCTTCCGCCGGTCTTCGGCCAGAAGATTCTTCATGCGCTCGCGCAACGAGTTCGACTCTTCCCCCAGTATGATCTTGCCCTCGAGCTCCAGCACGACCACGCCGTCCGCATCTTTGCTCGCAATCTTCAGTGGCACGTCTTGAACCTCCCTTCGGCTTGAATTCCCCGGCTGCGGCCAGCGGCCCCGCGATTCGGTTTGCCGCGCCCCTGCCGCAATACTTGGAGCACTCCCGCCGCCTCTTCCGCGGCGCTGCTCCCGCTCAGTAATAGTCCGAGCACGACATGAAATAACCGCAGCGCGCGCAGACCAACTTGCACTGGCGCTGCTCGAGTGCCGCCGAGCACGACGGACAGTACTGCGATGCGTCTCGTGTCCGCAGCGCCTTTTCTTCTCCCGGGCTTGTTTCGCTCCCGGAAACCCCTAGGTCTTCCATCAGGCCCCGTGGTTATAACACAACCGGCCCCCATCGGGAAGCGCAACCATCTCTCGCTTGGGTATGCTGTCGCACAGCCCTCTGACCGGCCTCCCGGCGCGGGCCTCTCCCGTGTGGGCCGCGAGAAACTACTGGTGACACCGCAACAAAAGGGGGGTAGACTGCATCCCACGAAACAGGGAAAGGTCCTATGGGCAGGAAAGTCTTCACCATTGCCGCCCTGATTGGTTTTTGGGCTATCTGTGCGTCTGCACAATCGCGCCCGCCCGCAGCAGGCCGCTCCACCGCTACGCGTTCTTCCAGCTCCAAGCATTCGGATCGGAGCATGTCCGGGCTGGTGAGGCAGGGGCCGTTGACCTCACGAACCGCGGGCGCGACCGTGAATTCGACGCTTTCGAGCATCTACTCTCCCATCGCGAACTTCCAGGATTTGCTGGGTTACCCTGTGCCCGGTCTGGGCTTCGATTACGAGCAGCTCGCCGCGGTGAACGGCAACCTGGGCGTTCGTGCGTTGATTGATCCCATCACGCAGCAGGAGATCGCTCTGGCTTTGCGGCTTCGCGGCACCGGCTTTGGCGCCTACCCTTACTATTTTTCCCCGTTCGCTAGCGCTCCGATTGTTTTGGAGACGCCAAGCGCGGCGCCTCAGCCCGATCCGCCCCCACAAGCCCCCATCATTATTGTGCCTCCACCAGTGGCGGCGGCGGCCCCGCTTCCCGAGCCTGTTGCGGATGAACAGCCCTTGCCCGATCCGGGCGAGTTTGTGCTCGTCCAGCGCGACGGCCGGCTGCTGTTCGCGGTAGCATTTACCTGCGAGACAGGCCGCGTGGTTTACATCACCAGGGAAGGCCTGCGCCGCAGTGTCGCTCTCGATCAGCTCGATGCGGACGCCACGGTGCGCATGAACGAAGAGCGCGGCACTTCGATCCAACTGCCCAAAGTCTGACCCACAGTTCCCTCGCATCACGCCTTTACGGCGCTTTGAATGGCTGGGGCATGTAAAATGCGGGATCTGTTGCCAGTCCCGCGCGTTCAAATTGGATGGTGGCATGCGTGATGTGGAACCGTCCGGCCAGCAGCCCGCGAATTTCCCCCAGAATCTTTTCGCTCGCTTCCAGGTTCATGTCTGGAATTCGCACGTGGCAGGAAATGGCGAACAGCTCGGTCCCCAGCGTCCAGATGTGGATATCGTGAACTTCCTGCACGCCGGGTACGCCCAGCAAGGCGCGCGCCACGTCTGCCAACGCCACGTGCCGCGGCAGGCCCTCCAGCAGAATGTGGCTGCTCTCCCGCAGGATGGTCAGGCTCGACCACAACACCAGTGCCCCGATCAGGATTCCCAGCACGGCATCGAGCCAGAACGCATTCGTACGCTGAATCACCCAGGCGCCGCCGAGGATGGCCACGTTGGAGAGCGCGTCTCCGGCGTTGTGAACCAGCACGGCCTGGAGGTTCAAGTCCTTCCGCCCGCGGACCACCGCCAGCGTGATTCCTCCATTCACCACGAGCGCCACGGCAGAGATCCAAAACATCACGCCGCCCGCAACGGGCACCGGCGCGATGAGCCGTTCGACGCCTTCGTACAGCAGAAAAGCCGCTACGCCTGCCAGCAACAGGGCGTTGGTAAAGGCGGCCAAAATGCCCGCTCGGTGGTATCCGTACGTCTTTTCCGCGTCCGGCGGCCTCTCCGACATCCGCAACGCGATCCAGGAAATGAACAGCGTCGGCAGGTCCGAGAGATTGTGGATTCCGTCGCTGATGAGCGCCATGGACCGGGCCAGCGAGCCGCCCACCAATTCGGCCACCACCAGCCCAAACGTCGCCGCCACCGACCAGAACATCACGCCTTTCCATTTTCCGGCGACGCCCGGCTCAAGATGCAAATGTGCATGCGCGTGAGTATGCCCGTGCGCACCTTCGGGTGGCGGAGCCTGCATGCCCCCCTCGATTCCAGCGCCGCTCGGGTACGCCATGGCCATAGTCTACCCTGCATTCGGACTTGGCAGACCTCTGGCTCCAGTGCGCGTCGCGCAGCTCTAACCGCATAATTTGCGGCCTTTGCCCTTCACTCTCTCGGTTTCTGGCGAGTCGTTTGTTCCTGAGTGCTTCCTCTATAGGAACCCGTGGCCCGGAAGAAAATTGACTTCGCCCTGTCCCCGCGCCTAGTATGACTTCCACCACGCGCGGGCCGGGATAGGCGGGGTTCAGGCGAAGTCAGGGTAGCGCCGAGAGCTAGAGACGGGTGTCGGATGTCCCAGAAGAGCGCAAAATTGACGTTTTGGGGCGTGCGCGGCTCGACCCCTACGGTGGACCGCAGCACGTGGCGCTACGGCGGGAACACACCCTGCCTCGAGTTCGTGGCCACCGACGGCAAACGGTTCATCCTCGATTGCGGCACCGGGCTTCGTCACCTCGGCCGGCGTTACATGGAGATGCCGTCTGAAGGTCCATTGGAAGCCGTTGTGCTCGTCACCCATTATCACTGGGATCATATCCAAGGCCTTCCGTTTTTCAGCCCTTTCGTCCCCGAGCAGAATCACTTTCATTTCTTCAGCTTCCAATCCAAATATCTGGGCGAAGACAGCCTGAAGCGCGTACTTCAGACCCAGATGGCCACGCCCTATTTCCCCGTGGACGTCAGCATCTTCCACTGCAAGCGCGAATACACGGAAATCGCCGGGGGCGACACGATCCAGTTCGGTGAGACGCGCGTCATCACCAAATGGCTCAATCATCCCCAGGGCTGCCTTGGCTTCCGTCTCGAAACTCCCGCGGGCATCGTCGTTTATGCCACGGACAACGAGCCCGGCGTTCCCGATTTGGATCGCGATTTGCGGAAGTTGGCTGAGGGCGCCGATATCTTCATTCACGACGCGCAGTACACGCCTGAGCAGCTCCGCACCACGCAGAAGGGCTGGGGCCATTCCACCTGGCTGGAGGGCATCAGCGTGGTTCGCGACGCAGGCGCCAAGAACCTCGTCCTCTTCCATCACGATCCGGATTCGAGCGATCGCGGCGTCGATGCCATCCTCCGCCAGACCCGCCAGCAATACGCCAATGCCTGGGCTGCCTCCGAGGGCATGGTGATGACGCTCGATCAGAAGAAAATGGATGTGGTTATGCGCGACAGCCGCGCCGGCCAACGCCGCGAAGGCTTTTTCCGCGCCACCATCGTAGGCTACTCCGAGGAAGGCCGCGCTTTCCAAGAAGAGACCATCATCCGCGATCTCACTTTGCACGGGGCTTTGCTCTATCTGGAAAACACTCCCCGCCTCCAATCCGAGTTGCAGGTGATGATGGAAGCCCCGGTAGACGAACTACACCCGGACGGCCGCATTCCCCTCCGCGGCTACGTGGTTCGCCGCGAGCCCGCACAGGACGAAAACCGCAACGCCGTCGGCATCGTGTTCGCTGAAGAAGTCGAGCCCGACCGCGGCTAGTCATTCCGGCCCGGCGCGATTTTCACGGCCCCGTGAGCACGCAGCCGGCTTCCTTTGGAGCCCGGGGCCACCGGCACCGGGCACTATCACGCACCTCTGTGGCGATCAGAGGTGTTACATGCTTGCCCGTGGAACCTCCGTAAGGGCCGGTCGCAGAGTCAGCCAATCCGTGTGAACGCTTTCCCACTCCTGTGTCAGGAAGCCGTAAGACTCCAGGAAGCTGCGGATCTGCGGACGGCGCCATCCCACGATCTCCTCAAGTATGGGAACAAGCACCACCACTGCGTTATCGCCCAACACTGTCCGTTCCGCGATATGCGCCACTCGTCGGCTCTCCGAAACCGATATCGAAAAGCCGTCGCGCGCTTTCACGTGCAGCATCACGTGAATGTCGGAGCTTCCGTCGCCGGCATACACCACGTGGTCCGCACCTATTTGCAGCTTCTCTTGGAGTTCGTCCAGCACCGTCACCTTGCCATACCCGGCCGTGGCGCGCAGGATCGTGTCGATTTCGCCTCTTTCGGTATAACGGAACTCCGTGCCGTAGATTTTTTCTTTCGGCACGATGCCTTCCAACGCCGATTGGATTACCTCCAGAGGCGCCGCCGAGAGAATTGCGAACTCGAAGTGATATCCCGGGATCCCGTGGTCAAGAATCGCGTAGAGCAGCCCGATGTTCTCCTTCAGCCGGATGCGCTTTCCCACTTCGTACAGATGCTCCCGGCGCACTCGCGATCTGAATTCCGGATCGTGCAGCAGCAGGTAGGCGAGTTCCGCTCCCTGCTGCACAAGGTTCAGTTTCGCCATGCCCTCGGCTTTGCGTTTGAACTCTCCAGTCGGAATCCCCACGATCTCGCTCAGCACGTAGCCCGAGTCGTTGAACGTCAACGTCTGGTCGAAATCGCTCGCGAATAGATAGTTTTTCACTGCCGTCTCGCTCATTGGTTCCCAATCTCCATTTTAGTTCGGGGAGGAATTACTGCTGCGTTAAAGATTTGCTGCTATGAATCCGTCGACTTTTTAGATGCCCCGGCGGAATCAAAGGTTAGACGTCGGCTCGCGCAGCTCTCGCAGTTTGCTTTGGAGTGTCAAAAGGATCGGGGAAGCGCTCTTTCAGCGCCCAAGCCCTTCTACCTCTCCCATCCTTGCAAACGCGCGCCGGATGTGCGGAATCGTGATCGATCCGCCGACCACCAGAGCCACGTTCAGCGCGTCGATCACCTCCTCCCGCTTCCAGCCCACCTCGCCGCAGCGCACCACATGGTACGTAATGCAATCGTCGCAGCGCAGCACGCACGACGCCACCAGGCCCAGCAGCTCCTTGGTTTTCGTGTCGAGAGCGCCCGGCTCGTACGCCTGGTGATCCAGCGCGAAAAACCGCTTCACGCCCAGATGCCCGCAGCCGAGAATCTCTTCGTTCATCTCCGCGCGAAATGCATTCCATTGTTCGAGCGAGTCCGTCATGTTCGGCTCCTCCCTGGTTCAGTAGCGCTCTTCCCGGCCGCGGGCCCGCGTCGGGGCAAATGCATTCCGCGCGAGCGCGGCAAGCGCGGCAGCTTCCACACTCCTCTGCCGCCGCTTTCGAATTTCCTCCGGTTTGTAGGGCCTAGCGATGCGCACGGGGCCTCCGCAGCGTCAATGGTCCGCAACAGTATCCGAGCTGGCAGGGTCACGCAATGCGGCTAAAGAAATGACGCCACGGCGCGACCGGGAGGTCCGGCCCGGACGCTTTCCGAGCGCCTTTAGAACGCGGCCAGAGCGGCCGCCTCGTCGTCGTAAATGGCGAGGATGGTATCCAGACGAACCATCTTCAGTGTCTGGCGGATCATTTTTGTCGGCGAGAAAATCACGAATTTTCCGCCGCCGCGATTTACCGAAGTGAATGAGCGCACCATGGCGCCAATCCCGGAGCTGTCCAGCATGGTCACTCCGGACAGATTCACCGCAATGTTGCGATTTCCCGCGGCCACGAGTTCCTGCACCTTTTCCCGCAGAGCCTGCTCGGTCTCTCCGAGCCGCACCGGACCCTGTACATCCAAAATTACGCCTTTATCGACGAATCGAACATTGAAGCGGGCGTGTTCCGACACAGCGCCTCCTGGCCCGCCCCACACCGGGGAGGGAGAGCCACAAACTACTCCACTGCGGGCCGAAGAAGCAAGCACAGCCTGACGGCCCCATGGTGGCTTCTTTGGCTCCGAGCTTGCAGAGAGGATTGGGATTCCCGCCGCCGCGTGAGTAAAATGGGCCTCAATACGCCCTATGCTGGGACAATTCTTCTGGACCTTTCTCCTGGGTCCTGTGGCGGCTCTCTTGCCGGAGGCCTGGCGCCGGTCCTTGCCCGGTTCCGACCGCGTCCACTGGGAGCGCGCCGGTGCCGTCAGTGGCCTTCTGGAACTCACTGCTGCAACCATCGCCATGGGGTACTGGTATTTCCAGATTATGACGCCGATGATCAGCTCAGGCACCGAAGCGGCATTGCTGGGAAAGTTCAAGGAGGGGGCGACCGAGTTTCAAATCGGCGGCGCGGCCTTGGCCGTGTTCGCCACCCACCACGTAACGTGGATTTTTGCCTACGCTTTCGGCGAAGGAGCCGTGCGGCTGTTCGGCGCCGCATTCACCGAGGACGTGCTGGGCACGTTTCCCCTATTTCTTCTCGAGCGGGCAATTTTCCTCGTCCGGCACCGCGAGCGGATTCGCTCGGACGAAGACCTGCGGCGCAACCTGAGTTCCCTGGTTGAGGGCGTGCACCATCAAGCTCTCGGCGCCCGACGCCCCAGACTCTGCGACGAGCTGCATTATTCCACCGAGGCGGGAGACGAAATCCTGGAGATTTGGGCCTCACGCATGAAAGACAATTGGGACCCTCCGAAAGTGACCCACGTGGACGAGACCTATTACAGGCTGGAGCAATCCTGGGTGGAGAAAGACGCCGAGCGTCCTTTCCGCTACCGACTGCGCCGTCTCGAGGCCGGCGTGCCCGGCAGAAACGTGCTCATCTACAAGACCGGAAAGTCCGTGGTGAAATTCTGAAGTGGCCCGCTGGGCTGGCAAAAGCCCTCTCGCCCACGCTATAGTAGTAAATCGAGGCCGGGCATCGCGAAGCGCGCAGTATCCCGCGGTCGGGGGGGCGGCGCGTGGCAGCCCGCGCCTTCCATCTCGCGCGCCCTCCTGGGATCCGGGATGGCCTGTTGCACCACCACCGGGTAGGGCTCGCCGCAAATGGACTGTGACTGCGTACTGTGGCCGGTGGTTGGGGCCCGCGGTCCCGTGAGAAATCAAGGAGTTCGGCAATGGTAAAGGCAACACAATTGCGCCCCGGGATGGTGATTCAATTCGAGGGAGATCTCTACGCTGTGTTCAGCGTCGAGCACCGCACCCCCGGCAACAAACGCGGCGCCATGGCCACCCGCCTGCGCAGCCTGAAAACCGGCGCGATCATCGATCACCGGTTCCGGGCCGAGGAATTTGTCGAGCGCGCCATTCTGGACGAAGTTGAATACGAATTTCTCTACGCCGACGGCGACGGCTGGCATTTCATGAACGCCGAAACCTTCGACCAGATCCACCTGGGCCGCGAGGTGCTGGGGGACTCGGTGGACTACCTGCTCCCCGGCATCCATTTGAAGCTGGAATTCCACGAGGGAAATCCGATCGGCGTAATTTTGCCCGACACCGTGGACCTCACCGTCACCGACACCGAACCTACGGTGCAGAAGGCCACTGCCAGCGCCGTGATGAAGCCCGCGAAGCTGGAAACCGGCCTGGTGATCAGCGTTCCGCCCTTCATCAACAACGGCGACCGCGTTCGCGTGGATACATCCGAGGGCCGCTACGTCCAGCGGGCCCAGTAGCAAGTTCCCGACCTCCGGAATTTCCCCGTCCTGATTGTTTTGGCGGGCCCTGCCCCGAGCCAGGGGCCTTCGCGTTACGCCACCGCTTCATTCCCCACCGATTTCAATATCAAGGGCAGCAGAAAGTTTTGCAGACGTTCGGCATCGATCCCAGTCAGCGCGTCGAGTTCGATTCCCATCCGGGTCAGGCCCGCCAGGCGTACCACCTTTCCGTTCCCGTTGGCCACCGTCTTTTGGACGCCGCCAAGCTCCACGCGAAGTCGCACCTGCGATCCGACCGGAAACGTCTTCACCGTTTCCACAAGCAAGCCCTGTAAGCTCATGTCCACGGTCTTGCCTTCGATTCTGTCCTCTCCGCACTGGATCGTCACGCGGCAGGCCACTTCCACGCGGTGAAATCTGCGTTTTTCCTGCTCGATCGGCCCGTGCGCCGCGCGCCAGACGCGCATCAGCCGGCCGCGGTCAAACGGTTTGAACAGGAAGAAGTTGGCGCCTGCCTCAAACGCCTTCGACATTGCCTCCGGCGCGTTCTGCCCGGAGAGCATGATGATCGGCGTGCGTCGGTTCATGCCCGAGCCGCGCGCCAGTTTTGCCAGTTGCACGCCGTCGGGCGGCGGCATCTGCATCTCCAGAAACATTGCGTCGTACTTCTCATTGCGGAGGAATTCCGCTGCGCGGCTGCTGCTGGTTTCCATCACGGCCTCCAGATTCGATGCAGCCATGGCCGCTTGCACCGATTCGCACGAAGCTTGGTCGGCATCCACGATCAGCACTCGTAGTTTCATACCACTAGTTCCTTCGGCCGAAAGCACTTCCAGGTTTAGCCGGATTTCGCAGGCGGCAGACCCGGGGGCCAGGTTCAGCTCGCTCCAAACACGCGCGAGAAAATTGAGTCCACGTAGCGGAGCTGCCGCTCGATGTCAAACGCCCGCTCGAGCGCCTGAGGAGAAAGATGCCGCGTGATCCGCGCATCGGCCGCTACTCGTTCCCGGAAATTCCCTTCCAGTTCCCACGCGGCCATGGCGTTTTCCTGCACCCACTTGTAGGCGTCCTCGCGCGGCGCGCCGGCTTCCACCAGGTCTTGCAGGAGCTGACCGGAAAATACCAGCCCGTGCGTCAGCTCCAGGTTGCGGCGCATCCTATCCGGGAACACCCGCATCTCGCCCACGATCCCGGTCATGCGCTGCAGCAGGTAATCCACCAGCGTGGTCGAGTCCGGCAGGATCACGCGTTCTACCGAGCTGTGCGAAATGTCGCGCTCGTGCCAGAGTGCCATGTTCTCCACTGCCGCCAGCGCGTTCGTGCGCACCAGCCGCGCCAGCCCGCACACCTGCTCGCAGCTCACCGGATTCCGTTTGTGCGGCATCGCCGAGCTGCCGCGCTGGCCCGTGGCGAACGGCTCCTCCGCCTCGCGCACTTCCGTACGCTGCAGGTGGCGGATTTCGAGCGCCACGGTTTCCAGCGAGGCGGCAATGATGGCCAGCGCAGCCAGGTACTGCGCGTGCCGGTCGCGCTGCAATACCTGCGAGGTCACCGGAGCGGTCTCGAGTCCCAGCCGCGCGCAGATTTTCTGCTCGATCTCCGGCCCCAGGTGCGCGCACGTTCCTACCGCGCCAGAGATTTTTCCCACCGCGAGCTGCCGCGCCGCCGCCAGAAAGCGTTCGAGATTGCGCTGGTTTTCCGAATACCAGATGGCCAGTTTGAGCCCGAACGTGATCGGCTCCGCGTGGATCCCATGCGTTCGACCGATCTGAGGCGTGTTCTTGAACTCAAACGCACGCCGCCGCAGCACGTCGCCCAATGCTCTGAGTCCGGCCTCGATCTGCGCCGAGGCCTCCCGCAGTACCAGCGCCTGCGCCGTGTCCACCACGTCGTTCGAAGTCAGCCCGTAATGCAGCCAGCGCGCAGCTTCCGCGTCCCCCACGGATTCGCCCACCACCACAGTGAACGCGATCACGTCGTGCTTCACGCGCGCTTCGACTTCCTGAATGCGTTTCACATCCACGCGAGCGCGCCCCCGCAGCGTTTCCGCCGCCGCCGCAGGCACGATTCCCGCCTCGGCCAGCGTGCTTGTGGCGGCCAGCTCCACCTCCAGCCATTTCGCAAAGCGGTTTTCGTCGCTCCACAGCCGCCCCATCTCCGCGCGCGTGTAACGTGGAATCACTGTGGCTCCGTCGAAATTTCCAGAATGCGGATCCCGCTCATTCCGTCAGAACACAAACGGCCCGAGCGGCGTTCGCTGCGACGCGATGTGCAGCTCGCCCACAAACGCGGTCGATTCCGGCCGCCGGCCCAGCGCCTCTTCCGCGGAGAGCCGCGCAAGGTCCGGGTTGTTGTTGTTTTCGGAAAGGTGCGCCAGCACCAGCCATCGCGCCCGCGCGTCGAATCCCTCTCCATCGGCCAGAAATTCGCTCACTGCGTGGTTGGAGAGATGCCCGGTGCGGCTCATCACCCGCTGTTTCACGTGCCACGGGTACGGTCCCACTTTCAGCATCTCGAGGTCGTGGTTTGATTCCAGCACCAGCAGGTCCGACCCGCGCACGTGCTCACGAACGTGCGCCGGCAGGTAGCCCAGATCCGTGACAATGGATATCTTGAAGCCCTCCGCCCGCAAGCTGAACGCCACAGGATCCGCCGCGTCATGGGGAATCGAGAACGCGGTTACTTCGATATCGCCCACCTGGAATCGCCGCGAGGCTTGCAGCGTCTCGACCGCGCGCAGCTTCTGCGCCTCGTCCTGCGGCGCCAGCCGCCGGTATTCCGCGTACGTTCCCGCAGTGATGAACACCGGGGCGTTCCACAGACGGCTCAGGTTGGCCAGCCCGGAGACGTGATCGGAGTGTTCGTGCGAAACGAAGATCCCGTTCACTCCGTCTACCGAGGCGCCCAGTGCCGCCAGCCGCCGCAGAGTTTCTCTGCGGTTGAAGCCCGCATCCACCAGCAGGCGCGTGGTCGAAGTCTCGACCAGCGTCGCGTTGCCCGAACTTCCCGAGCCCAGGATCAGAACGCGCAGCGAAATAGCCGCCCCCAGAGGTGACCTAGCGATAATGGCAAACCCTTTTTCGCGCGTCAACCGGTGTCGAATTGCTCCTCAGCAGGAAATCGCACGTGTTGCAAAGCGTTTGTGGTTGGAGAGGAATGGCTCTCTGACTGCCATCGGGAGGATGCCGGTCGCAGGCGAGAGGGTTCAGCCGCCGAGCGTACTGAGAACCTGCTTAATTTCCGCCGCATGCTCGAAATTCGGATTCAGTTTGAGCGCGCGCTCCAGCTCTTCGCGTGCGTGCGCCTTGTCGTTCAGTTTGTCATACGTCATCCCTAGGTGGTAATGAAACGTCGCGTCATCCGGCTTGGCGTGCACCGCCTCTTTCAGCAGGTCCGCCGCGGAGCCGTATACCCCTTTCTGGTAGTACACCCAGGCCAACGTGTCCGCGACATTGGGATTCTGTGGCAGAGCCTGGCGCGCCGTTTGGGCCAGCGTCAGCGCGCTATTCGTGTCACCGCCCGTCTCCAGGAGCAGGTAGGCGAGATTGTTCGCCGCCAGCGGATTGTTGGGCTGGACCTGCAAGGCCTTTTCATAGAGTCGCCGCGCTTGCGCCAGGTCGCGCCTGGACTCCTCCAGCATCCCCAGCAGGACGTATGGCCGCACGTCCGTCGGGTGCTGCTGGATGCTCTGCTGGTAGTTCTGGACCGCGCGATCCAGCGCACCGCGCTGCGCCTGCACCTGGGCGAGTAGCAGAAACGCGTCGAGGTTATTGGAGTCCATCGTGGTGGCTTTCACCAGCGCCTCTTCCGCTTCCGGCCACTGATGCTGTTCGGCATACAGTCGAGCGAGCAAAACCTGGAATCCGGAATTCGAAGGCGATCTGACGATCTGCTGCTGCACCCGGGCGATGGCTTTGGCCCCTTGATTCTGCTCCAAATCCACACGCACCAGACCGCGCAAGGCCTCGATGAAGTCCGGATTCTTGGCCAGCGCCTGCTCATCATATTTTTCCGCCTCGGAAAAGCGCTTCTCCCGGTCGCGAAGCGCGCCCATCCGCGTGTAGGGCGTTGGATCGTCAGGAGCCAGGGACATGGCGGTGTTCAGATCCATCTCTGCTCCCGCCCGGTCGCCCTTGGCGATTTTCCCCAGCCCGCGCAGCGTGTATCCGTTGGCCAGTTTCGGATTGATCCGAATCAGAGCCTCGGCGCTGTTCATCAGCAGTTCCACGTCGTCCTTGCGGATGGCCAGTTCTGCCAGCGCTTCCTGCGCTGCGGGCAGATCGGGACGCAACTTTGCCGCCTGCCGCCAGGCTTGTTCCGCGCGCGCCAGGTTTCCCTCCGCCGCCAGGGCCACACCGAATTGAAATTGTCCCGTGGCGTTCTCAGGCTCGCTCGCTACCACCGGTTCGAGCAGTTTCACGGCCTCCCCAGGCTTGCCCTGCCGCACCAGGATTTGGCCCTCTGCGATCAGGGCTCCGGGGTCCTTGGGTGCTGCTTTCAGAATGGCGTCGTTTAGCTTTGAGGCCTCGTCAACGCGCTTGGCAGTGATAAGTACCTGCACGTAGTCGTTTTTCAGCCGGGTGTCATCGGGATGATCCTGCACGAGCGACGCGTACTCGTCTGCAGCGCGCCCCAGGTCCCCTAGCCCCGAATAGAACTCAGCCAGCAGCCGGTACCCAATCGGGTTTTTGCTCAAGTTCGGCTTTGCATCCTTGATCGTCTGCTCAGCCTGGTCCCGTTTCCCTTCTGCCAGCAGCATGCGGGAAAGTGAAATCACCGGCTGCGGGTTTGTGGGCTCGAGTTGCATGGCCTCACGGTACTCTGCTTCCGCCTCTGCATGACGCTTCTGCTGCTGGTAGAAATTTCCGAATGCCAGCAGCGCGGCCGCGGACTTCGGATCCAGCTCCAGGGCTTTCCTGTAGCTCTGCTCGGCGTCGGCAGGATGGCCCGCCTTGGCCTGGAGGGCCGCTTGGTTCAGGTAACTCGTGGTGCGCTTGGGATCGAGATCGAGGGCCTTCTGCATCTCTTCCAGCGCGCCGGCCGAATCCTCGCGCGCAGAGAGCGCATTGGCCAGCAGGATGTGTCCATCCACATTGTCCGGTGCGAGGGCAAGAACCGCGCGCGCGTGTTCCTCCCCTCCCGCAACGTCTCTGCCCAGCAGCAGGATGTTTCCCAGCTCCACGTGGGCCTGCACGTTCTTGGGGTCGAGGTGCAGGACGGCGCGGAGTTCCTTCACCGCCGCGCCCCACGCCCCCAGCCGCAGGTACACCTTGGCCAGCTCTGTGTGCGCCGGTAGGAACCCTGCGTCAATCTGCAGCGCGTTCTGATATTCGATCTCGGCCTCGCGGTATTTGCCTTTGGCCAGGTACTTGTCGCCGCTCTCGACAAACCGCTGTTTCCTTACATTGGGGTCCCGTGTGCAACCCGAGCTAGCCAGCAAAAGTGCTGCCGATAGCGTGCCGCCAATCATCAGCCTCATCCACCGCGGACGATTCTCGTTCGTACCTTTCGTTTTCATTCCCGTTTTGTGCACCCAGACTCCAGCCGGCGTTTCTGACATCCTGTGGGCCGCCGACCCCTGGGCCCGCTTGTTATCCTGCTTCACCAGCTTGCCCATGGCGTGTGCTGAGGACCCGCCAGAGCGTGCAATTCGTCTTCCACGCAACTCGATAGATGGGGGCCAACAAGTCTCGTGGCTTCAAGCACGTAGCTGTTCCTTCGGCCCATTCGCTCTGAAGCTCACGAGGAAACTGGCAAGATTCTTCCTCACCCCGGGCATGCCGTCGCGCCAATCCCTGTGCGTCGAAGTCGATGGATAAATCATTTAGTTATAATAAGTTAGAGACGAATCTCCGCTAATGAGTGCCAAGGAGTGTACACCAGCCGCTCGCGAATGGATAAACTTTTGTCTTTTTATGGTAAGAGTTGCTCATAGAACGCAACTCGCGCATCCGTGTCGGATCTCCGGGAGACGTTCAACTGATGTTCTGTCAATGGGTTAAAGCATTTGTCCAGAATCCCCGGAATTGCCGCTCGCTGGCATTCGGGGTGCACTGCTCGTCTCCGCCCCGAGGCGCAGGGAGCTGTTTCTACGCCTCAGGGCATCCCGCACAATTCGGAGGCAGCATGGCCCGTCGACAGGCACAAGTGATCCCGGCGGACAGCCGTTATTCAGGGCGCAGTCCGGCGCACGTTGTTTATCTGGAGTCCGAAAACTCGGCCATGCGCTCGATCGAACAAGTCATGCGAGACATCGCTCCCACGGAGATACCCGTCCTGCTGATCGGTGAGAGTGGAACCGGCAAGGATGCTGTGGCCATGCACCTGCACCGTCACTCGCGCCGGAGTGGCCACTCCTTGCGAAAAATCTTGGCCTCCAGTGTCACGCCGGAACAACTCTCGCTCGAAGTCATTGGGCAGGAGCGGGGCACGGTGTTTCTGGACGAAATCGCCGACCTCTCCTCCGCGGCGCAGATGCGCTTATTGCTGTCTCTGGCGGAATGCGAAGGGACCGGCAATGCGACGGCGCCGCGCATGATCAGCGGAACCACGCGGAATCTGGAGGAGTGCATGCGCTCCGGTCGATTCCGTGAGGAGCTGTACTTCCGCCTGAACGGTGTGTGTTTGCGGCTTCCCCCCCTGCGCCACCGAAAGGAAGACATCTCCTTGCTCGCCGACTACTTTCTGGCGCGATTCGCTGCGCAGTTCGGCAGGCCGAAGCCGGCGTTCAGCGCGCAAGAGATGCGCTCCCTGCAGGAATACGATTGGCCGGGGAATATTCGCGAACTGGAAAACGCAATGAAGAATGCTGTGGTGGTCGGCGGGGAATCGTTTCAAATTGTTCAGGCGGGGGCTACGTCGCCCGCGGCGCTCAGCACGGCAACCGGGGCGCCCGTCGTCTCTCTGAAAGACGCGGCGCGTGCGGCATCGCGGCGTGCCGAACGCGAGCTGATCCTGAAGGCGCTGGCGCGGACGCGCTGGAACCGCAAGCGCGCGGCCATGGAGCTTCGCATCAGCTATAAGGCGCTGCTTTACAAGTTGAAGCAAATCGGGCCCGAAGAAGCCCTAGGCGACTGAGGGGTCGGGGGAGGATCGAATGCGGAAGCAGGCAAAGCTTCTGGCTCTTACGCTGCTGTTCTGCGTGCCGCCCGCTGCGGCGCGACAGGGCAACACGACCCGCAAAGATTCCGAGGCCGGGCAGAAGCCGCCAGCGCAGCAGGCCCCGGAGCCATCTGCTCCCAAAGCGGCTACTGACGATCCGGGCTACATCATCGGCCCGGAGGACATGCTTTCCATCAACGTTTGGAAGGAGGCTGAACTGACCAAGATCGTCCCGGTGCGGCCTGACGGCAAAATTTCGCTGCCACTCTTAAACGACGTGCAAGCCGCCGGGCTTACCCCTACTCAATTAGGCGTCGCGATTCGGGACGGCCTCAAGAAGTTCATCTCTGATCCCGAGGTGACCGTAATTGTCACGGCCGTGAATAGCCGGCGCGTTTATGTGATGGGCGAAGTGAGCCGTCCCGGCGCCATTACGCTCTTGCCGGGGATGAACGTGCTTCAGGCCCTGGCTACCGCTGGCAGTTTCACTCAGTTTGCCAACATCAAAGGCATCTATGTGCTGCGAACGGAAGACGGCAAACAGGTAAAACATCCCTTCAACTACAAGGCGGTGATCAAGGGACAAAATCCCGAGCAGAATCTCGAACTCAGATCCGGCGACACGATCGTGGTCCCGTGACGCTGACCGGCCTATGAACTCCCGTCTCATCCCCGCTCGATTTCTAGTGCTCGCCGCGTGCGGCGTGATTCTTCTCGCCCCGCGGCCTCTACGCGCGCAGCAGGACGCGCCTCCTGCCTCGGGCCAGACCGGCGATCAAGGCGCCGCCACTCAGGAGGCCGGTGGACAAAACGCCCCGGGTCCGGTGGGAGGAGTGGAATCCTACCGTTTCCCCGATGTCACTAGCGGCCACAGCTTCTTCGTCCCGCGCATCAGCGTGCAGGAGGTGTACGACACAAATCCCGGATTCGTGTCCTCAACGGGCGCCAGCCAGGGTGATTCGGTCACCTCAGTGATGGGTGGATTTTCATTGCAATTGATGAGCCGGAATTCAACCCTGTCCCTGGATTGTTCCTCAGAAGGCTTGTTCTACAACCCGAAATACGTGTCCAACGCCACGGCGCAGCAGCTCAATGTGTCGGAGAAAATTTCCGCGCGCCACTGGAACTTGCTGTTTGGCGAAAGCTTCTCCTATCTCCCGAACTCAGACTTCGGATTGGCAGGTCTGGGCTACCTGGGGGGGGGACTTACCGGACCGTCGGGCATCGGCGTGGTCACGGGATTTAATCCTTACCAAGTACCGACACAGACGATCGGTTCCAGCAATGTCTCTGAGTTCTCGAGCGCGAGCATCTTTCAGGCGCAGTATCTCATCAACGGGAAAAATTCGCTGACGGCATCGGCCGACGTCGGGTTCCTTCATTTTTTCAACAGCAGTATGCTGAACTCCCGCGACATACTCGCCCGGCTTGGTTACGACCATTCCTTCACCCGCCGTGACACCCTCAATCTGAGTTATTCCGCTACGATCATCGCCTACCCGTCGGGAATTCCGGGCTTGACTTCCCATGCCGTTCAGCTCGGCTACCGCAGGCTCGTTACCAACCGGTTGCAATTAACGATTGCAGGCGGACCTTCGCTCACTCAGTTCTCTCCATTGGCCGGAACGACCACGGTGCCGGGCGGCCGCAACTTGGTTGGCTACTCTGTGCTGTCGTCGCTCAACTATGCCCTGCGGAAAGGGAATCTGGGCGCCCAGTACACGCATAGCGTAGGAAGTGGCTCGGGTCTCTTGCTTGGTTCCCTTGTGGACCAATTTTCCGGCACCTTTTCGCACCTGATTTCTCGCGCCGTGAGGGTGACCTTCGCGGGAAGCTTCGCCCACAATGGCGCCTTTCAGCAGACGGCAGGCGCTGCGGTGAATCCTTCCTCCGCATTCGATTACTGGACCGGCGGCGCGGCGCTTTCCTGGCCTCTCGGGCATTATTCTTCGCTTTCGTTCACCTACAGCGCCGCTCGCCAGACCTCGAATACGACGGTGTGCATCAACATGCTCTCGTGCGGCCCGATTGCCCTGACTCAGGTGGCGGGCATGACGATCAATTGGTCCACGCGGCCTCACAAGATCGATTAGCCTTTCGGAGGCGGTACAGAGAACTCGATGCTGGGACACAGAAAACTTTCTTCGTCGGAGCATTGGAGAATCGGGCGTCGCGCCGCCGCATGGGCCTTCACTGGCTGTTTGCTGGGCGCCGCTGCCGGCTGCGCCCTTACCTTGGTTCTGCCCGCGAAATACACCTCGACGGTCACCCTTCACGTCGTGACGAGTGACGCCAACGGCATCAGACCCTCGCCGCAGGTCACCGCTGACAGCGTGGCTGAAATCCGCCAGCGAGTTCTCACGCCTGCGGCTCTGCAGGCCCTGGCCGCGCACTTTGAGGTCCGTGCTGGCACTCGGAAATTACCTGTGGATTCTCAGGCAGCCGAAGTCAACCGCAGCATCGTTCTGGAGCCGAACGGCGCCGGCATCGACCTGTCGTTCTCTGCCAGTGACGAAGCAGTTGCTCGTGACGCATCCGGCGAGCTGGCTCGTTTATTCTCCGGGGTCACCCTTCCGCTCGCCGGGCCGGCCGGCGATAACCTGCGCGGGGGCCCCTCCGAACAGTTCTTGGCAAGACAGATCGAAGAGGCTAGGCGCCAGCGCGAAGAGCAGGACTCCAGGCTTTCCGAGTTCAGGCGCATCCATGCCGCCGAACTCTCCGCCAGGGAGGGTGATTCCTCGGGCACGCCAGCCTTGCTTGCGGCCTACAATCGGCAGTTGCAGGCCGCCGATTCCGCCCTCAGGACCGCGCAGGAGAAGCGCGCCGCCCTGACGGAGGCTCTGTTCGCGCCTGGGGTCCCTGCGCCGAAAACCGCCGCGCACGAGGAATCCTCCGACACGGCAGCGCTCGAGCAGGAGCTCGCTGCCAAACAAACTCGGCTCGTCTCTCTTCAGGCGCGTTATACCGCGGACTATCCCGACGTGGTCAAGTTGAAGGCCGACATTGTTGACATTCAGCGGCGAATTGACGATTCCAAGCGGGCGCAAACCACCGGCCCTGCCGGCAAACCAGTTGCCCCCGCCGACGCCTCCCTTCCGGACCCCGCGCAGATCCAATCCCAGATCCGCGCCCTCGACGCGCAGATCGAAGAACAGACGCGCGACCGCGACCGATTGCAACAGCAGATTCTGGCTGCTCAGGCAAAATTGACAGCCGCTCCAGTTCTTCAAATCGAATACGCGGAACTGAAAAGCGCCGACGATGCAGCCAGGGAGGCCTACGGCCGATGGATCGACAAGCAGCAGGAACTCCAGAAGGAGCTGAGCGCCCAGCGGTCCGCGCAGCAGGCGGCGCTGGGTGCCGCGGATCAGCCGCGCGTCGCGCTTATCTATCCGGATCGCCGCGGGTTCCTTCTCGGCGGCGCCGCCGCCGGCTTGGCGCTGGGGCTGCTCTTGGCTTTTCTGCGTGAATGGCGCGACAAGATGCTGCGCACCGAGTTGGACATTAAACATTTCCTGGCCTTGCCGACGCTCGCCGTCATCCCTCCGGCAGGAAGCTCCGCTGCGGGCGAGAGCGGAGGGCCAGGGGGCGGACACAGGGGACAACGAGGGGAGAAAGAGGAGAGCGTCCTGGCGGACGCCTGATTGAGGCGCAGAGAACTCATGTACAAGAAATTTTTCGGCCTTCGCGAAAATCCCTTCAACGTCAACCCCGACCCGCGCTATCTATTCTCGACGCGGCACACGGAGGAGGCCTTTGCCGTACTCACCTACGGCATCCAGGCGCGCAAGGGCTTCATCACGCTTACTGGCGAAGTGGGCACCGGCAAGACCACGCTCCTCAACAAATTGCTCGATTGGCTGCACGAGCAGAGTCTGGCCACCGCCTTCGTATTCAACTCCCGCCTCAACGTGACCCAATTTCTCGATTTCATGATGGCCGACTTCGGCATTGCCTGTGACACGCGTCTCAAGAGCCAGGTGCTCATCCGCCTCAACCAGTGGCTCCTCGAACGCTACCGTGCCGGCGAAACCGCCGTGCTCATCGTGGACGAGGCGCAAAATCTTTCCGAGCAGGTCCTCGAGGAAATCAGGCTGCTCACCAATCTCGAGACCTCCACCGAGAAGTTGCTCCAAATTGTGCTCTCCGGCCAGCCCGAGCTCGAGCACAAGCTCAACCTGCCCGGCCTCCGCCAGTTGCGGCAGCGCATCACGCTGCGGTGCCGCACCTATCCGCTCACCATGGAGGAGACTGCGGGCTATATCCAGGAGCGCCTGCGCGTGGCCGGCGCCGCCGGTGCCCCCATTTTTTCGCCGGAGGCGGTCGAGGCCGCGCACCGCTACGCGCGCGGGATTCCTCGCGTGGTCAATCTGCTGTGCGAGCACGCGCTTATCAGCGCCTTCGTGGACCAGAAGCGGCCCGTCCAGGTGGGCACCATTGACGAGGTGGCCCGCGAGTTCGATCTGCACCGCATCGATCCCATCGCCCAGCCCGTGGAAACCCCCGGCCCCACGGGCGAGAACGCCAGTCTGATGGAGGCGCTCCAGAATCTGGCGACGCTTGTGGACCGGTTGCGGCGGCCGAGTTGAGGATGGTGGCTCTGGGGGCACACGGCACAGTCGTGCCGGCTTGGAGTGTTCGCGGCGCCAAGGTGGTTGCCGCATTCTTAGGGAAGGAGTGAGCACTTTCGGCCAATGAGCCGGATACACGAAGCGCTCAAGCGCGCCGAACGCGAAAAGGGCAGGCCCGTTCGCCCTGTTCAGGAAGAGGTGCAGGCGCCGCCCACCTCCGCTCCCGTCGCGCATCCTGACGCGGCTCGCTGTCCGGGGCGCGAAACTGCCGCCACCGCAGCGGCCGCAGCGCCGGCGACGGCCCATCCTCCCTCCTCCGCTGCAATTACGCCGGTTGCCGCTGCCATCGCTGCGGCAACCGCTCCCGTTCCTCCTCCCGTTGCTAGTGCAGCCCCGGTCGCCGTTCCTCCGCGGCCGGCCGCTCCCGCCGCAGTCGCTGACGCTGCTTGCCCGCCCGCGTCGGCAAGGTCGCTGCTGTCGTCCTGCCGCCGCGCGCATTGGCACGAGGACGTCTCGAAGCTCCTCTTTCTGAGCGGCGTCGGCCATGCCGGCGCCACGGAACAGCTACGGACCCTGTGCTCGCGCCTCTACCAGTTCCGCGAGGCGCGCCCACTCAAGTCCGTGCTCGTCACCAGCGCCATGCCGGGCGAGGGAAAATCCTTCATCTGCGCCAATTTGGCCTACGCCTTGGCCCGCCAGAGCGACCGGCGCGTCCTGTTGATCGACGCCCAACTCCGCGCCCCGGGCCTACACTCCCTGCTCGGCGCGCCCTCCGAGCCCGGGCTCATTTCCTATCTCCGCGGCGAAACTGAGTTGGAAAAAGTCTTGCAGCGCGGCCCGCATCAGAATCTTTTTCTGATTCCGGCGGGCAAAGCCGCACAAGACCCCGCCGAGTTGCTGGCTGCTGGCAAACTGAAAACTCTGTTAGCACAGGCCGCTTCGCTGTTCGACTGGATTCTCCTGGACTCGGCTGCGGCCGCGCCTGTTTGCGACGCTCTCGAAATCGCCGGATGGTGCGACGGCGTTCTGCTCGTCGTGCAAGGTGGAAAAACGCCTTACGACCTCGCCCAGAGCGTCACCCGCGAACTGCGCGAGAAGCACTTGCTCGGCGTCGTGCTGAATCGCGCCGAACCCTCCGCCGCCTCTTCGTAGCGCCGGCTTGTTGTCTTCTTTTTTCCGACCCGTTCTTCGATATTCCGCATATCGAGTTTCGCAATTCGAATCATTCCGGTTGCCACCGGCCATTCGCCACTCGCCACTGTCCCTTATACTACCCGCCATGTGGCGCTCTGGGATTCGGGCATGATTTCCCTCGTCGTTCCCACGTACAACGAGCGTGCCAGCATCGCGCGCCTTGTGGAGCGCACGGGAGCGGCCCTGGCGCAGTGCGGCGAGGAGTACGAGCTCATCATCGTTGACGACGGCAGCCCGGACGGTACCGGCGACGAGGTCCTGCGGCTCGCTGCGGAAGGCCGTCCCTGGCTGCGCCTGCTTGTCCGCAAATACGAGCGCGATCTCTCCACCGCCGTTGTCGCCGGATGGCGCATTGCGCGCGGCGACGTCCTCGGCTGCATGGATGCCGACCTGCAACACACGCCCGAGCTTCTCCCGCATATGCTCGCGGAGCTGCGCAGCGTGCCTGCCGACGTGGTAGTGGGCAGCCGTCACGTGGCCGGGGGCGGCGTCAGCCAATGGAGCCTCTGGCGCCGCTTCGTCTCTTGGACCGCGACGCTGATGGCCGCGGGGATACTGCCGGGCACGCTCGGAAAAGTCTCTGACCCCATGTCGGGCTTTTTCCTGCTGCGCGCGCAGGTGATCGGCCGCACCGCGCTAAATCCCATCGGCTACAAGATCCTGCTGGAGGTTCTCGCTCGCGGTGATTACACCCAAGTGGCCGAAGTACCTTACGTATTCGAAGAGCGCGCTTTGGGCGGCAGCAAGATGAGCGCGCGAACGGCCGTGCAGTACCTCGCCCACCTCATCCGCATCTCCATCGATTCGGGTGAAGCGGCGCGCCTGGCGCGTTATGCCCTCGTAGGCACGAGCGGCGCGGTTATCAACGTGGCCATGACCCTCGGCGTGTTTCTTTCGCGCCTCGATTGGCCGCTGCCCGCTGCTGCGCTCGGCGGCGCGGGCATCGCCATGGGCAACAATTTCGTCTGGAACGAGATGTTCACCTTTCACGACGCGCATCGCGCCCAGCCCGGCGTCCCGCAACTGCTCATCCGGTTTTTCAAGTTCTGCGCATTCTCCTTCACTGGCGTGGTCATCAACCTCGCCGCGATTGGCGCGCTGCATTACGGCCTGCATTTCGATTTTGGATGGAGCATCGTGTTCGGCGTGCTCGCCGGCGGCCTGTGGAATTTCCTGATGAATTCCAACGTTACCTGGGCCGCGTGGTGGGACCGCAGGCTGCTTTCGAAAGTGGCGCAGCCGCCCACTCCGGTCGGACGCGCGGCGGGCATGATGTACGTGCCGTGTGATCTCTGCGGTTCGAAGGAATTCAAGGTGCTGTACGCCGGCCGCGCAACCTCGGCCTCTGCCCTCTCCGAGCAGGCCTTCCGCTGCACCAGCCTTCAGCACGGCGATTTTACAAACATCGTGCAATGCAGCGCGTGCGGACTGCTCTACGAGTCGCCGCGAGAGCCCGAAGAGGTCATCGAGACCCGCTACGAGCAGGTGGAAGACGCCGTTTACGAGCGCGAGAGGGAAGGACGCGTCCGCACTTACACGGCCATGATGCCCGCCATCGAGAAATATTGCCGTCCGCCCGGCCGCGTGCTCGACGTGGGCTGCTACCTGGGCGTTTTCCTCGACGTGGCGCGCGCCCGCGGCTGGCAGACTGCCGGCGTCGAACCCAGCGCCTGGGCTGCGGCGCGCACTCGAGAACGTGGGCACGAGGTGGTCAACGCACCGCTGCGCCGCAGCAATCTTCCGCCCGAATCGTTCGAGGTTGTCACCCTCTGGGATGTGATCGAGCATTTGCACGGTCCGCTCGGCCAGCTTCGCGAAATCCACGCGCTCGTCAAGCCCGGAGGCATTTTCGCTCTCACCACCATGGATACCGGTTCGCTCTACGCCAAAATGTGCGGCCGGCGCTGGCCGTGGTTCATGCGCATGCACCTGTATTACTTTACGCGCGGCACTCTGGCGCAAATGCTTGAGAAGGCCGGGTTCGAAGTGATGGAGATCGAGCGCGTCAAGCGCATTGTTTCGCTTCGCTATTTTCTGGAGAAGGCTGCGGCGGTGCTCACGCCGGTTGCGCCGCTGTTCAGGCTGCTCGCCCTGCCTTTTGGATCGCTTTACGTGACGATCGATTTCGGCGACAACATCATGGTGATCGCCCGAAAACGCTCGTCCCCGTAAGCTGCCGTTCCGCCTACCCTGCAGTCTTTGGTGAAGGGAGCGCGCCGCGGCGGGCAGATTCAGCGATCGCTGTGTAGCCTGCCGTTTCTGGCCCAGTTCGCCGGACGCACGGCTCACTATGCCTCATCCGAACAGGTTGTAGCGAACCACGAACCACAGCGCGAGGATTCCGTCGCGCCATGTAATCTTTTTCCCTTCGGCGTACGTTCGGCCGTAATACGAGATGGGCACCTCGAACACGCGCCATTTGCCTTTGGCCACGCGCGCCGTCACTTCCGGCTCGAAGCCGAAGCGATTCGACTTTAACTTCATCCCGCGCACTACCTCGATACTGAAAGCTTTGTAACCCGTCTCCATGTCGCTGAGCTTCAGGTTGGTGAGCATGTTGGAAAGCAGCGTGAGCAGGCTATTGGCCACAAAGTGCCAGAAGAAATGCACCCGCTGCGGCCCGCCCAAGAATCGCGAGCCAAACACGACGTCCGCGCGGCCATCCAGAATAGGTTCGAGCAGCTTGGGATAATCCTTCGGGTCGTATTCAAGGTCGGCGTCCTGCACGATCACCACCTGCCCTGTGGCTTCCGCAAACCCGCGGCGCAGCGCCGCGCCCTTTCCCTGGTTTTTCTCCTGAAAGAGGATGCGCAGGTTGGCGATCGGCAGTTGGGCCTTGTCGTCCAGGATGCCGATTTCCGGTTTTCCCAGCGCCTGGTAGCCGGCCACCTGCTTGAGCCATTCGCGCGTGCCGTCGGTCGAGTAATCGTCCACGATCACGATTTCTTTCTCGTAAGGCGTCTCCTGCACGCGCCGCAGGATTTCCTGGATAAAGTCCTTTTCGTTGTAAACGGGAATCACGACCGACAGTTTGGCCGGGGCCAAGGCGAAAGTCATCGCCCGGTTCTTTTCCGCGCTGACAGTTGGAGCCGCCACGTCGTTTTCCAGCTCACCTGCGGCACTTTCGGGAAACTGAACGAGAAAGCTAGCACGGGCGGGGGCCGAGCAGGAAGAGTTCGACTGCTCACGGTTCCTGCGGCACAACCGCGGTTCGCGGAACGCGTGGAGCGGTCGGAGGAAAATCTACGGATCAGGCTTCGCTCGGGCGCTTTTTGGGCGGGATTCCGGCTTCCTTGATTTTGTAGAGCAGCGCCCGATAGCTGATGCCCAGCATCGTCGCGGCTCGTTTGCGGTTCCACCGCGTCTGCTTTAGCGCTTCGAGGATCATCACGTGCTCGGCGTGTTGGCTGGCCCGTTTGGCGAACTTCTTGAGTGAAAAGTCCTGGATCGGCGGCAACTGGAACGTGCCGTTTTGCGCCCCGCGACTCCGCTCCTCCAGTTCCTCGAGGATCGATTCGGCCGAATCCAAGATGACGAAGCGCTTCACGTAGTTTTCCAGCTCGCGCACGTTGCCCGGCCAGTGGTGCTGCTCGAACCGCGTCACCACCGCGGCCGGTAATTGCGGCCGGGGACGTTCGTACCGCTCGCAGTAATAATCCAGAAAATGCTCGATCAGCGCAGGAATATCCTCGCGCCTGCGCCGCAGGGGCGGCAACTGCACGTTGACCACATTAATCCGGTAGAACAGGTCTTCGCGGAAGGCCCCGCGCGTCATTTCGCTCTCGACATCTTTGTTCGAGATCGAAACGATGCGCGCGTCCACCCGCCGTTCTTCGAGGTCTCCGATACGGCTGAAGCAGCCGTCCTGCAGCACTTGCAGCAGCTTGGCTTGCAGATTGGAATCGATCTCGGCAATCTCGTCGAGCACGACGGTGCCACCGTGGGCCACCTCGAATTTGCCTGGGCGGCTGTTGTAGGCCCCGGTGAACGATCCCTTTTCGTAGCCGAACAGCTCTGATTCCAGCAGTTGCCCCGGGATGGCCGCGCAATTCACCTTCACCAGCGGTTTGTCGCGCCAGGGCGCCATGTGATGCAGGTACGCGGCGACCACTTCCTTCCCGCTGCCGCTCTCTCCGCGGATTAGCACGGGCACGCGCACGCTGGCCACCCGCTCGATGGTTCGGCGGATGCGTTGCATTTCTTCCGTCCCGCCGAACAGCACTTCGGCCGGGATGTGCCCGTTCCGGTGCGACTCGGCTACGACAGCAAGGGGTTGAATCTTGGCCACGACCTTCCGACCCTCCAGTGCGGCTGCCCGAAGTCTGTCACGTTCAAGCCTGGATAGACCTTGGGCTACCCAACCACTATGCACTCCGAGAACCATCTATCGCATTCTGACCGCTTCCATCCGGCATTTCTTAACTCCTTGATTTCCAAGCGGCTAGGAGAGATCTGGAACCGAGGTATCTTTGAGTCTGCGGACCGGGCGGCACGAGACAGCTCGTCGAGAATAGGAAAATATTTTCACTCTTCTCAATTTGTTTGGCGAACCTCGCAAGACACGAACTGTTCCGATTCCAGCCTTCCAAACCCACTCCGTGAAACGTGCCGGATTGCGTTGGTGTGTCTCGAGAAGAGTCGGCTAGCGGATTTCCAAGCGCTGCGCTCAGGGAAGAAAGGCGCAACCGACGCGGAACTTCTGGCCTTCGGCGGGCTCCACATACGACTTTCGCAAACTCACTTTCACCGGTGGAAGAATGGGAACGTGCAGAACTGCAGGAAAGACAGTCGGTAGTTTGTCGGCGTGATCGACGAGCAACGCCACGCCGCCATAACTCATGTCCACAACACGAGCGGTCAGCTCATTTGCTTCGCCGATCACGGCGTGGGCGCGCGTGCCGACCAGCGAGACGCGTTCCCACTTCCGGCGTTCGCTGCCGCGCGGCGCCGGCGGAAACGCGGCGGGCTGGACAGCGGGAGCGGTGAACGCCGGGGGATGTGGGGGGTGCGGAGCAGGCGCAGCCTCGCGCGAGGAAGGCGGTTCCATGGGAATGACGCGCGCGGTGGGAGTTGGAGACGGAGCCGGCTGGCCGCGCGTCGCATTCTTGAGCTCGTACAGACGCTCATCGGCCAGGCGAATCAATGTGTCCTTGTTGTCGCCGTCAGCGGGAAAAACGGCGACGCCAAAATCCAGCGCTAGGGGCACATCGAGGCCCAAAGGTGCAATGGCTGCGGCGTAATTCGCGCGTACGCGGCGGCCCAGCGTCGCGGCCTGGATTGGATCGGAATGAGTCAGCAACAGCGCGAACTCATCGCCTCCGATTCGAAAGGCGTAATCGGAGGTGCGAAGCGTCTTTCTCAGGGTGCTGGCGGCCAGTTGCAGAACGTGATCTCCCTGAAGGTGGCCATGACGATCGTTCACCGCCTTAAAGCAGTGCAGATCCATGATGATCAAGGCCACGTGCTGGTTGTGACGCTTGGCGCGAACCAGTTCCTTGGCGAAATATTCCTCGAACAACCTGCGGTTGTAGAGGCCTGTAAGCGCATCTGTCGCCGCGTTGATTTGGAGTTTCTTGAGATCCTCATATTCCATGAGGATCGGCATCCGAAGGAAGTTGGAAGAGGCCAGCACGTCCACCAGCGCGGTCTGCAAGGAGACAGGTTTCGACAAAGTCTCAGAAAGTTCGCGGCGCCGCGTGAGAATCTGGTCCCAGAATTCGAGGCTGGTGGTTTCGCTCAGCTCCACCTGCGCAAGGGCCTTCAGAAATTTTTGAAGAAATTGGGCGCGGACCGGCCGCTCCAGATTCTGCAAAGTCTCGATCAACAGATCGAGGAATGCGTCCTCAGCCGAGAGCTGCAGGCGCGGATTTTCCGAATTGTTAGGAATAGGAGCGGTTCCACTCACCTAAGATATCCGTGTTCCGGCCCAGGGCCCTCTAGCCGGATAAAAGCACGTGGCGTTCCAACCGTCGAGCGGCCCAAAGCATAGCCGCAGGCGCATCCTAGAGAATCGCGTACCACATGTCAATCTATGCTCAATGGATTCCACAGTTTAGTAGTGGAAAACGAATTCCCTCGTAATGTGAACTTTCTTTCTCTTGCGGCTCGCGCGACTCGAGGGAAGGGATTTTCCCTCAAGTCAGCGGCCTAAGGAACTCCACCGCCACCACATGGAGCTCACCGACGGGAAGCTCGCGCAGCACACGGGCACCGATGGAGGATGAGGCCACGGGAATCAACCCCCGTAGAGGACGGGGAGGGTGCGGGGATCCTCAAGGATAAAAGCTGGTTCAGACGGAGGGAACGCGGGCTTGCCAAGCACGCACCAATTGCGGTGATATTCAGCGTTTTCGTCAAATCCAGAAACTCGTCGCCAAGGTCGTCCAGGCCGCGCACAAAAATGGGGACCTGCAAAGGCAAGCGCTGCGACCGCCTTCTGTCCGCAGGCTTCGGCTCACGCCCGATACTGGTACCCTGGCTCATGGCCAGGGGATAGTACCCCCCAACACCAGGATTCACGCAATTAAGAGGGAAAGGGAGATGAGGTGGAGGGCTTCGGCACTACTTGCTAACTGATTTACAATCATGTATTTATAGCGACAGCTGGGTCACACGACGCCGCTATGAGAAAGCCAATTTTCTCGCCGCTACCCAGGATTTCCCATTATGTGCAAGCTAGGACTCCTTTCCTATTGACCCCTAGCTAAGGCACTGACAGCATGGCAAATCAATGAAAGATCTGCGTCACTAGTGTTTAAGGCATTCCTCGGATATGGAACGCACGACCACACTCGACCAGCCAGTACGAATGTCGCTGCCGTTGTCAATCGTTTGCGCGATTTTGAACTGTGTCGAACAGCCGCTGCTCCTGGCAGACGAATCCGGCAGGGTGTGCGCCAAGAACGCTGCTGTGGAACGATTCCTCAAAGCGCGCGGCCTGAAAGCGCGGAAGGGAACAAACCTTTTCACCGAGGTTTTCCGCGTGGCTCCGGGGGCTGTGCTGGAACAGATGCGGAGTGGCGAGCGCGAGGTGAATCTGCCGTTGGCAGACGCCAAAGGAAAGCCGGCACACGCGCGGATTCACTGGATCGCTGAAGCCGGCTGGGTGGCCGTGACGCTGGAAGCGTCGCCTGAAAACGCAGCGAGCGAGGACGCAGCACTGCAGCAGACACTCGGCGATCTGTTGCAGGAACGCGAAGTAACGTACCGCAATCTGCTCGCCGCCTACCTTCGGCTTCAGGAAGTGAATCGGCAAAAGACGGTCTTTCTGGCCTCTGCGGCGCACGAGTTGAAGACGCCCTTGGCGGTGATGAAGGGCTACTACGATTTGCTGCTCTCCGGTTCGCTGGGAAAACTGGGTGAGAAACAGAGGGACATACTCAGCGAATCCAAAGAGAGTTGCGACCGGCTGGTGCGGCTGGTTTCCATGTTCCTGAATTACTCCGCCCTGGAGAGTGGCAAGCTGGTGTTGCATCTGCTGGAGAACGACGCGAGCGAGTGCCTCACCGAGCTGGCCACGCTGTGGAGCGATGCGTTTGCGCGCCGTCAGGTGAGGCTGGAGACGCAGCTATCGAGCCGGCTGAGGCCTTTCCGTTTCGACTACCAGAAAGTGCAGCAGACTGTGGCGAATCTTCTGGATAACGCGCTGAAACATACGCCTCCGGGAGGGCACGTGGCCCTCGCGGCCGAGCCGCATTTCTGGGAACGGCGCGCGGCCAGCGTGGCGCCGCACGTGGAGCGCCGTCGTGGGCCGGAGAACTCCGTAAACAGCGTGCTGATCTCCGTTTTGGATTCCGGGCCGGGAATCGCCGCGGAGCATCATCAGGAGATCTTCGAAGATTTCGTGCGTGTGGACCGGTCGTCTTCCGGGATGGGGCTGGGACTGGCGATCAGCAAGCGTTTGGTGCAAGCCCATCGAGGAAAGATCTGGGTGGAGAGCGAAGTAGGGCGGGGATGCACGGTGAAATTGATTTTGCCCACGAATCTGGACTAGCGTGAGCGAGGATGAGGGAATGAACACAGCAACCGAAACGAGAGACCGGATTCTGGTGGTGGACGACGAGCCAAGCATCCGGAAATACCTGCAGACGCTGCTTGAAGTCGAAGGCCACGACGTGGACGCCGTCGGCTCCGGGAAAAGCGCGCTGGAGCTGATTGGCCGCGGGGCGCGGCCGGACCTGATCATTCTGGATGTGCTCATGCCGGAAATGGACGGCCTGGAGACGCTGAAGCAGCTCATGCAGATGGACCCCAACCTGAACGTGGTGATGCTTTCCTGTTCGAACGAGGTGGCTACGGTGGTGGAGGCGATCCGCATGGGGGCCCAGGACTACCTGACCAAGCCATTTGAAAAATCGGAGCTCGATGCCGCCATTCTGAAGTGCCACAAAAAGCGGGAACTCCGCGCCGAGAATACGGCGTTGCGGGAATACGTGGAGAATCTGACCGAGGATCTGACCTTCCTGGCAGCCAGCCCGCAGATGGTGAAGATTCGCCAGCAGGTGCTTCAAATCGCGCCGGTGGACGTGCCCATATTCATCTACGGGGAGAGCGGAGTGGGCAAGGAAGTAGTGGCGCGGATGGTGCATCTGCGATCCGCGCGCGCGGCACAGCCCTTCCTCAAAGTGAACTGCGCGGCGCTGCCGAGTGAGCTGCTCGAATCGGAACTGTTCGGCTACGAGCAGGGCGCCTTCACCGGGGCGCTCCGCTCCAAGCCCGGCAAATTCGAACTGGCCAGCAAAGGCACAATCTTTCTGGACGAGATCGCGGAGATGAGCCCTCAACTCCAGGCCAAGTTGCTGCACGTTTTGCAGGACCAGCAATATTCCCGGCTAGGCGGGCGCGCCCTGGTGCATGTGGACGTCCGCGTACTGGCGGCCACCAACGTGAACGTGCGCGAGGCCATCCAGTCCGGACGCTTCCGCGAGGACCTCTATTACCGGCTGAACGTATTCTCCATCCACGTGCCTCCGCTTCGGGAGCGTACGCCGGAGATTCCGCTGCTGTTCCGGCATTTTCTGGATAAATACAGTGAAAAGTTCCAGAAGCAGCCGCCCGCTCCCTCTTCGCACCTGATGGAGGCGGCCATGCGCTATTCCTGGCCGGGGAATTTGCGCGAGCTGGAAAATTTCGTGAAACGCTACGTGATTCTGGAAGATAACGAGGCCAGCTTCCGCGAGCTTCTAGAGATCGCGGCCGGCCGGCAACACAGCGCACCCGGACAGCAGCCCGCGCCCGCAAAGGAGCAGGGCTTGAAAGCGTTGGTGCGCAGCCTAAAGGCCGAGGCGGAGATGGAAGCGATCGCCGACGCGCTGGATAAAACGAACTGGAGCCGCAAAGAGGCAGCGCGCCTGCTGGGCATCAGTTATAAGGCGCTGCTGTACAAGATGCGCCAGTTCAAGCTGGACACGGGGCGGTCGCCTCGTTCAGGGGTGGCTACGCCCGCGACCTGGGAGCCGTAGCGGGGCGTGAAAACCATTGCATATTCCCGGCAATTGAGATAGCAGAGGGCAGCACGGGGACGGGAAGGAGGCTGAGCGGCCAGGCCACACGTCCGGGGGCGGTGTGTGGAAAAGCGGGGTCGGCTCCACGGCCATCCTTACCTGACCCGCGATGTAACCTCTTCGTTTTCCGTTGGTTGGGAGCGCATGATTTTGGAGCACTTCCTACGGCAAGTTGTAGTAGCCTTGCCGGCGTCAGCCGCAGGTCGCGACTGAAACTGGCACTGTGATTGCAATCACTCGAGTTAGCCCGGCCGTCGCTCGCATCCGTGGTTCTGAGGGGGAAGGGACATGACGGACCGCCGTATAGCACGTAGGTATGAGCTCAACCTGCCCGTGGTGGTGAGAGCGGTAGCCGAACGCAAAGCGGCCGATTCTCGAAACGGGAAGACCCGCGACATTTCCACGCGCGGCGTCTATTTTCTGGTGGATCAGCAACTCGAGCCCGGCTCGACTCTCGATTTCATGCTCACATTGCCCGCCGAAATTACACGCGGGACCGAAGTCTTCATTCATGCGCAGGGTAAGGTCGTGCGTGTGGAGAGAAAGCCGGGCGACGAGGAAGAGCGCATTGGGGTCGCCGCGATGATCGAGAAGTACGACATCATCCGCGCCGAGCCTGCGGCCACCTGATCGCGACCCGCGAGCGCCCCGGGCTGTGGAAAGAGTTCACTGCTTGTGCCTTCGAGCGCGAGTGGAATGAATGAAAGCCCTGCCTCTCACGGGGCTGGGCATACTGAGGGCGATTTCAACCGGAGCACTTCGAGAAAGCGGTTGCGGCGAAGCGGTCCGCAGCTTACTATTTTCGCAAGCGTGACGGCTCGTGGAGGTTGCCCCGATGAACGTGCGTAACCTGCTCGGCTCCCGCAAGGACGTTTACTCCGTTTCGCAAGAGGCCACTGTTCATGATGTCGCGCGGTACCTTCGCGAGAAGGGTGTGCGCGCCGTGGGCGTCGTGGACGCGAAGGGGTGCGTGGTGGGCGTGGTTTCCCAGGCGGACATGTCGGACAAAGTGGCCGCGGAAAACAAATGCCCGGCGTGGATGCGCATCACGGAGATCATGACGGTGGAGCTAGTCTCCGTGCCCCTGGACACTCCGCTCGATGAGTGCGTGCGGCTGATGGAGAAGAACGGGATCTTTCACCTCGTGGTGCAGGACGACAAAGGCAAATTCCTCGGCATGCTTTCCGTGCAGGACTTGCTGCGCGTAATCGTCAACGATCACAAGGAGCGCGCGGACCTGTTGGAAGCGATGATGTTTCCGCAGCACTGAGCCTCGGTACCCAACCAGCGCTGATCGGTGCATTCGATCTCCGAAGTCTCGGGACCGCGGGACTGCAAATCAATCTCACTGCTTGTAGCGGATACTACTTCACCTCTGCGGGCGTTGCGGTTCCTGGTCCTTCGCCCACGATTTCGAGGACGGCTTCCACGTCCTTCGCTCCGTCGTAGTGAATCTGTTTGCCGAAGTGCGTGACAAACGTGCCGGCGGGAAGCGGAACGGTGGCATTTGGATCGAATTTGGTGCCCGTGCCGACCCACCATGTGCCCGAAAGCACGGTGATAAAACGGTCGTTGGGATGAAAGTGGGGATGGCTCATGTGGCCCGGCAGCCATTTGACCAGCATGATGTACAGTCCCGGCTTGGATGGATCGCCGTACATCACCGCGGATTTCAGCCCCATGGGATCGTCGTGCCACTGGATTTTGTCGGGCAGCGTCCAGGCAATGGCGGCGGGATTGAGGTTGGGCGATTGCGCCGCGGGATTCGGCCCGAGGCTTCGCGATGAACTTTCTGGCTGCGCCACGGTGATGGGGACCACTAGAGCGGCCAGAACGGCGCCCATCCACCAGCGGCTGGAAACGAATCGGATCAGCATGCTCTCCTCCTGTGTCGGCCGAGCGAACCCGGCGGTGAAGTGAGGGTGCATCTTCCACCCAAAGGCCCGCGCATGTAAATGAGCGGCTGCAGAATGATGGGAGCGGGATTGCTATACTGAGCGGCGGGTACTCTTTACTCGTCCCATGAGAAGCTACTGGATGGAAAACTTCGGGTGCCGGGCGACGCAGGCGGATGCCGCGGCAATCGAGGCGCAGCTCGTGGAACGCGGGCTCGAGCGAGTGGCCTCGTCTGCGGAGGCCGATGTGCTGGTGTTCAACACGTGCACCGTGACGGCCGCGGCGGACGCACAGGCGCGCGAGGCGATTCGCCGCGCACGGCGCGAGAATCCTTCGGCCCGGATTCTGGCCACGGGATGCTATGCGCAGCGCGCGCCGGAAGAACTGGCCGCGCTTCCCGGCGTGGCGTGGGTCGTGGGGAATTCGCACCAGAGGCGGATTGGGGAGTTGCTGTGCGGCGCGGAAAGTGAAAACAGTTTCGTGCCTGTAGGGGAACTTTCAAGCGCTCATCATATGCCCTTCGATAGCGCCCCGAAGATTATGACGGGCGATATTTTCGAGGCTGAAGACGTGGTTCTTGCGTCCGCCGCCAGAAACGGGACGCGGACGCGTCCGGTGCTGAAGATTCAGGATGGATGCAACAACCGCTGCGCGTACTGCGTGATTCCGTTTGTTCGCGGGCGCAGCCGGAGCCTGCCGCCGGAGCGCGTCGTCGAGGAAATGTGCGCCCTCGTGGCCGCGGGGGCGCGCGAAGTGGTGCTGAGCGGAATCAATCTGGGCGCGTACGGACGCGACCTGACTCCGCGCGCAGGCTTGCGCGATTTGCTGGAGCGGCTGGTGAATGAGACGCCGGTCGAACGACTGCGGCTCAGTTCCATCGAGCCGATGGACGTGACGCTCGATCTGGTGGAGTTGGTGGCCGGCCACGAGGGACGAATCGCGCCGCATTTCCACGTGCCGCTGCAATCGGGCTCCGACCGGATGCTGGCTGCGATGCATCGGTGGTATCGCGCCGCGCACTACGCGGAGAGAATCCGGCTGGCGGCCGAGCGTCTTGATGGTGTGGGGATTGGCGCGGACGTGATCTGCGGTTTTCCGGGGGAGACTCCCGAAGATCACAAACGTACGCTGGAGTTTACCGAAGGGCTGCCGTTCGCGTATCTGCATGTTTTTTCGTACTCGAGCCGGCCGGGAACGGGGGCTGCGGCGATGGCGGTCACTGTGCCGCCGGCGACGATTCACGAGCGCGCGCGCGAACTGCGCGCGCTGTCGGCGCGGAAGGCGGCGAAATTTCGAGCGGCACAGATCGGAACGCGGCAACGCGCGCTGACGCTGGAGCGGCAGGCAAGGGACGCAGATGGGAGGATTTGGACGAGCGCGTTGACGGGAAATTATTTGCATGTGCGCGTGCCGGGGTGCTGGGCGCGAAATACCTGGCTCGATGTGAGACTGTCGGCCGAGGGTGCGGAGCTGAGCGGAGAGGTTGCTGCGAATCTAATGCCCGCCTGAGCGCCCTTCCTACAACAAGGCAAACGAAAGCCGTGTACGGACGCGGGCCACTCGCTGACGGCTTCCGATCTTCAATTTTCAAATACTACTTCGGCTAGGGCTGTCTTCCCGGAATGGGTAATCGAGACGGCAATGTGGCGGACGCCGAGCTGAGTGGCGAACTCTGCGGCGCGGCCGGCGAGGCGCAACGTGGGTTTGCCGGAGGGCTCGCGAGCCACTTCAAAGTCCGTCCAGCGAACGCCGCGGCGCCATCCGGTGCCGAGGGCTTTCATGGCCGCCTCTTTTACGGCGAATCTTCCCGCATAGCGCTCGTAGCGGTTCCTGTGGGCTTCGCAGTATTCGATTTCGGAAGGCGTGAACAGGCGCTGGACGAAATGGTCCCCGTATCGGCGGATGGCGGCTTCGATGCGGTCGATTTCCGCGATGTCGATTCCGAGGCCAACAATCATGGCGCCACAGTAGCACAGTGCCGAGCGGGACAGGCATTCCGGTGCAGAAGCTTCTGGGCGGCGGGGTGCGGCGCCAGCGGTTTCCATGCGGACCGCCGTGTTATTCTGACCGGCGCAGGACCATCCCAGGGAGAAGCAGCCTATGGACGCGAAAACCGGAGCGCAAGAGCGATTTAGCAGCGCACGCGACGCGCTGGTGGCGCTGAGCCATCGGATTCACGCGCACCCCGAAGTCGGATTCGAAGAGGAGCAGGCCTCGGCGTGGCTGTGCGAGGCCTTGGCAGACGCGGGATTCGAAGTGGAGAAGGGCGTTTGCGAGGTGCCCACGGCGTTTCGCGCGCGGGCGGGGTCGGGCCCGCTGCACGTCGGCATCTGCGCCGAATACGATTCGCTGCCGGGAATCGGGCACGCCTGCGGGCACAACATCATTGCGGCCTCGGCGGTGGGCGCGGCGCTGGCGGCCGCCCGAGTGGCGGACGAGGTGGGCCTGACGGTGAGCGTACTGGGCACGCCGGCAGAAGAGGTGGGCAACGCGAGCGGAAAAATTCTGCTGCTCGAGCGCGGCGGATTCGACGGCATCCACGCCGCGATGATGGTGCATCCCGCGCCGTTCGACATGATGAAGGCGAGAATCATCGCCGCCTCGATGTTTGAGGTGCACTGCACGGGAAAGGAATCACACGCGTCGGCGTTCCCAGAACTGGGCGTGAACGCGGCGGACGCGTTGACCATTGCACAGACGGCGCTGGGGCTGCTGCGGCAGCACATCCGCGGGACGGACCGGATTCACGGGATCGTGACGAAGGGCGGCGTAGCCCCGAACGTGATCCCGGCGCACACTTCGGCGCGTTACATCATCCGCTCGGAGACGCTCGAGCAGCTCGCGGAGCTGCGGCCGCGCGTGTACCGCTGCTTTGAGGCCGGAGCGCTGGCCACGGGCGCGAAGCTGGAAATCACCGGCGGGGACAAACCCTACGCGGAAATGAAACACGACGAGGCCATCGCGGCAATTTACCGCAAGAACTCGGAAGCGCTGGGGCGTTCATTTCCGAACCTGGGCGAATGGGAAACGCGGCCGAGCGGCTCGACGGACATGGGCAATGTGTCGCTGGCGGTTCCGTCGATCCATCCCATGATCGGAATCAACTCGCTGCCGGCGGTGAATCATCAGCCGGAATTTACGGCACACTGCGTGACGGCGGAGGCGGACAAGGCGCTCGAAGACGGCGCCATGGCCATGGCGTGGACGTGCATCGATCTGGCCACGAGTGCGGAACTGCGCGAAAGCCTGATGAGCCGCCGGTGAGGAAACTTCGCAAACCGTTTACGGGAGTGCGCCGGCGGCGTTCCGCGGACCGCGCCGGGGATGGTGCCGCGCGCGCGGGCTGGCACGCGTCGCGTACTGGCCGCCTTACGTTGGTGCGCGCTTCGCCGCTCGATCGTCTGCCGTGGGTTGTCCACGGATTCAGCACGCGCACTGGAGGACTCAGCCTGTTGGGCGATGAGCGCGTGCTGAATCTCGGCTGGACGGAGTGGGACACGCGCGAGGCGGTGGAAGCGAACCGCGCCGCATTTCTACACGCGCTCGGCGGCGGGCGAATGTGGCTCGTGACGCTGAAGCAATGCCACGGCGACGTGATGCATGTGGTGAACTCGCCGACGGCACACGAATTGCGCGGGGACGCGCTGGCGACGCGCACGCCGGGGCTTCTGCTGGCGGTGCAGACGGCGGATTGCGTGCCCATCCTGCTGGCGGACACGAGGCATCGTGCGGTGGCCGCAGTGCACGCGGGCTGGCGCGGCACGCTGGCGCGCATCGCGGAGAAAATGCTGGGGCGGATGCGGATGGAATTCGATACGCGCGCCGAGGACGTGTTTGCCTCGCTCGGTCCGGCGATTGGCGCCTGCTGCTACGAAGTGGGGCCGGAGGTGGCGCAGGCGTTTGCGGCGCAGTTTGCGGAGGCGCGGAATTGGTTCGAAGGGCCGTTTGACCGGCTGGCGAGCGGGGATGATCCCGCTCCGTTTCCCTGGCTCTCAATGACGCCGCCGGGGCATGCGGCGCCCGCACCGCGCGTGCGGCTGGACCTGCGCGCGGCGAACCGGAGCCAGCTCGAAGTTGCCGGAGTGCCTGCGACGCAGATCACGGCGAGCGCGCTGTGCACGGCGTGCCGGACGGATTTGCTGTTCAGCCACCGGCGCGAGCGCGGGCGCACGGGCCGGATGATGGCGGTCATAGGGATCCGCGCCTAGCGCCGACTGCGTAGGCGCCAGCCCGCCTCCGGTCGCCCGGAATCCCTCGGCACAGAAGGGAAATCCACGATGGAATCTAAGGAGTTTCGGTCCGCGGAGCGGGCGCAGGGCAGCGTGCTGGCGCGTGTGGAAAAAATGTGCCTGCTGTGGTTGGCGGCCAGGCTGCCGCGCTGGGTCAGCTCCGACGGGCTGACCGCGCTGGGACTGCTTTCGATGCTCGCCGCCGGTCTTTCGTACTGGCTCGCGCGATGGGAGCGCGCGGGATTGCTGCTGGTGATTGTGTGCCTGGCGGTGAACTGGTTTGGAGACAGCCTGGATGGGACGCTGGCGCGATTCCGGAATCAGCCGCGGCCGCGATACGGATTCTATGTGGACCACGTGGTGGACACGTTCGGCGCGCTCTTCCTGCTGGGCGGGCTGGCGCTTTCGGGCTACATGAGCGTTCTGGTGGCCGCAGGACTGCTGATCGCCTACTACATCCTTTCCATCGAGGTGTACCTGGCCACATACACGATCGGGACGTTTCACATGTCGTTCGGCGGGTTCGGGCCGACGGAGCTGCGCATCCTGCTGTCGATCGGCAATCTGGCGCTGTATTTCTATTATCCGGCCGTGCCGCGAGTGGACGTGCTCGAGACGCACTACCTGCTATTCGATGTGGGAGGAACGATTGCGACGGCGGGGATGCTGCTGATGGCGGTTGCGGCTACGTTGAGGCATACAGCGCAACTATACCGCGCCGAGCCGCTGAAGTAGCCGTTACGGCCAATGGCGACGGCTCACGCGCGGGCTTCGATGCCCGTTTCGATGACGGCGAGCTGGCCGCAGGCCGCGAAAATATCCTGGCCGCGGGAGTAGCGGACGAACACGGGCACATCTTTATCCGCGAGAATGCGGCGAAATTCCTCGACGGCGGTCGGAGCGGGCGGGCGATAGGGCAGCTCACCGGGATTCCACGGAATTAGGTTGACCTTGCAGCGAAGGCCGGCCAGGAGGCGCACGACGCGCCGCGCGTCGTTCGCCGAATCGTTCAGGCCCCCCAGCAGCACATATTCGAAAGTGAGGCGTTCCCAGGGACGCAGGGGATAGCGGCGACAGGCATCGAGCAGGGCGGCGAGCGGATACTTGCGGTTGATGGGCATGATAACGTCGCGCTGGGCGTCGCTGGAGGCATTGATCGAGACAGCCAGCTTCGGCCGCACTTTTTCCTGCGCTAGGCGGTCGATGCCCGGCACAATCCCGCTGGTGGAGAGCGTTACGTGGCGTGGAGAAAGCGCGAGGGCGTTGGGATCGATCAGGATGCGCACGGCGGCCATGGTCGGCTCGAAATTCAGGAGTGGCTCGCCCTGGCCCATCAGCACCACGTTGGTGCGCGGCGCCAGACGCTCCCGGTTGTCGTCGAGCGCGACGAGCACCTGGCCCAGAATCTCGCCCGCGGTAAGGTTGCGCACGAGCCCGAGCGTGGCAGTGAGGCAAAATTTGCAATCCACGGCGCATCCGGCCTGCGTCGAGATGCAGACGGTTTGCCGCGCATCGGAGGGCATGAACACCGCTTCTACGGCTGCCGGGCGCGCCGCGTCGGCCGCGGACCCGATTCCGAGCGGCAGGAGATACCGTACAGAGCCGTCCGCGGAGTGATATTTCCGCGCGATCATGGGCAGCGTGATCGCCGCCTCGCGTCCCAGCCGCTCGCGGAGCACCGCGGGCAGATTCGTCATGGCCGCGAATTCCCGCCGGCGCTCGGCGTAGATGGCGTGATACACCTGCGCGCCGCGGTAGGCAGGCTCGCCGAGCGAGGCCATCCACTCGCGCAATTCGTTGAGCGATTTTCCCAGGAGTTCCGCGGGCATGCGCCTTCGCCTGTTTTCAGTTTCATGGTATCACGCGCCGAATCCGCAGCCGGGGCCGCGGCTTTCCGTTATACTGAGTGCATCCAGGGCGAGCGTGGGAGGTAGTGATGGAGCAAATTCCGGTCGGCGAATGGGTCCGCGAGCTAAGCGGGATCGAAGAGCGGAGATTCACGGTGGAAAACGTGCTGGAATTCTGCCGGCATTACGGCATCGAAGCGGGCACGCTGGAGCCTTTTTTGCAATGGGACCCGTGCTGCTACACGCGCAACCTGATTTACAAGTGTCCGCTATTTGAGGTGATGGCCATCTGCTGGGAGATCGGCCAGATCAGCCGCATTCACAATCACCGTGGGCAGAACTGCTGGATGTCGGTGCCGATCGGCAAACTGAAGGTGCAGAACTTCCGCGTGGAGGTGACTGACAGCGCGAAGCAGACCTGCCGGATGATGGCCACCGATACCTGCATCATGGACGCGCTGCACCCCGCGGCGGTGAATCCCGTCGAGCCGGTGCATCAGGTGCTCAACCTGCCGGAATACAAGGCGCGCGCGGTGAGCATTCACATCTATTCGCTGCCTTACGATAGCTGCGAGGTGTATTCCGCGGACAAAGGGACCTACATGGACGTGCCGCTGTACTACACGAGTGAGTACGGCAAGGTTCTGTCGACGGCGAAGAGCTCCTGACGAGGGCGCAATCACGGGCGGCCGCTCCGGATGCGGTTCGGGCGCGCTGCCTTGTCCGCTACACCTGGGATAGAATAGGTCTTCCAGCCGGGACGGTTCTCTTTCGCGAACCAACCGCACTTGGGGTGCGCCCGCGCGAAGCTCGTAGCGGGCGCAGGAAACGCATCGAAACAGCCATGGAGAGGGAGCGCCAAATCGAACGCGAAGTGCTGCCCAACGGCCTGATGCTCATCACCGAGGCCATGCCCCAGGTGCGTTCCGTGGCCATGGGAATCTGGGCGCGGTCGGGTTCGCGGAGCGAGTCTGACGAACTCTCCGGAATCGCCCATTTCATCGAGCACATGCTCTTCAAGGGCACCGAGCGCCGCACGGCGGAAGACATTGCGCGGGAAATCGAGCGCATCGGTGGCTACCTGGACGCATTCACGGCGAAGGAAATGATCTGCCTGAATACGAAGGTGCTCGACGAGCACGTGCCCATTGCCTTCGGGATCATGGCGGACATGGTGCTGCGCTCGCGATGCGCGGACGAGGACGTGGCGAAGGAAAAGAACGTGATCCTCGAAGAGCTCAAGATGGAGCAGGACAATCCGGAATATTTGATCCACGAGATTTTCTCGCACCGTTTCTGGGGGAAACACCCCCTGGGCCGTCCCATCCTCGGCACGCGCCAGTCCGTGAGCCGGTTCTCGAGCCGGAAGGCGCTGGCGAGCTACCGCGAACTGTTCGCGCCCGACAACCTGCTGATCACCGCGGCCGGCAACTTGAAGCACACGGAAATGCGCGAGCTGGTGATCGGCGAATTCGGCGCCTCGCCGGGGGAACGCGCGCGCAGCCACCGGAAAGCGCAGGCGCCGCCGAATCCGCACGCGCACCTCACCACGCGCACCAAGAAGGGACTGGAGCAGGTGCAACTCTGCCTCGGTGTGCCCTCTTATGCGGCGGCCAGCGAGCGCCGTTACCAGCTTTCGGTGCTCAATTACGTGCTCGGCGGGGGCATGTCGTCGCGATTGTTCCAGAACATCCGTGAGCAGCAGGGACTGGCGTATACCATCTTCAGCGATCTGAATCCGTATCGGGACGTGGGAATGTTGTGCGTCTATGCGGGCACGGCTCGCGAGAAGACGGACCGGGTGATCCGCTGCGTGATCGAAGAATTCCGGAATATGAAGGCCGAGCGCATTACCGAAGAGGAGTTGCGGCGGGCGAAGGACCACCTGATCGGGTCGCTCGTCCTTTCGCTCGAGTCATCGACGGCGCGCATGTCCAATCTGGCCCGGCAGGAAATCTACTTCGGCCGCTACTGCTCGACGGAGGAAATCACGCGAGCGATCGAACGCGTGACTCGCGAGGAAATCCAGGAACTGGCGCGGGAACTGCTTCGCCCCGAAAGGATTGCAGTGGCCGTGCTCGGAAACCTCAACGGCTTCCGACTGCGCCGCTCCGCCCTGGAATGTTGAGAAGGCTCCTTTTGCGGTTCAGCAGGACGGAATCTTGGGCTACTTGCCCGCTTCGGCCGGACGTGGGTGCGCCACGGCGTACTGATTGATTTCGCTGGCAAGCTGGATCACGCCCTGCTGCAGATTCTTGTCGAGCGCAGCGACAATCGAGGAAAAGTCGTCTCCGGAGGCGGGTTCATCGCGCTCATAGCTGCCGGCCCAGACGGTAGCGCCGGCCTTGGGGTCGTAGAGGCTCAGCCGCAGCCAGACCCGGGCCGAGAGCGGCTTTCCTTCGACCTGTTCGAACCGCTCGATGCGACCCTGCACGATATAGTCCCCCTGCGCGCTGGAGGAGATGTTCTGAACGCTCTTGTAGCCGCCGCTGCGACGCAGGTATTGCAGCACCATTTCCTCCACCATCAGCGCCGGCGCTTCCACCCAGCGGTGCTCATCGTACAGCCCCATTTCGTTCGCGCCGGTACGGTACGCGATGCGCGTGTCGCGGTAGAGCGTCGGGGCATGGAAGTGGGCGATCAACAGCGTCACGTCGGTGCGCTGCGGCGCTGCGCTGACCTCCGGCGGATCGAGCGAATAAAACTTGATGGGCCGCGCCGCGCCGCACCCCGCCAGCAGCAGAACGATTGCCGCGGCCAGGGCGGCCGCTCCGGCGCATATACGAAGGCTCATGCCAGGACCTCTCTCACGGTTTGGAACCCTCCCCCGGCTTGTGTTCCGGCGGCTCCGCGGTGCGGATGAGGGTGTAGGGCCGCGTGCGGATCGTGTCGGTAAATTCGCGCAGGTTTTCAGTGGCCAGGCGTATGTTGTCGAGCGTCTCGTCGATGCTCTCACCGTTGGTGTTGAGCGTGTGGTTGAGTTGGTCCACCAGCGTGGTGGCGTCGTTGAGCGCCTTGTGCAATTGCGCGATGGATTCGTGCAGATCCTTGCGGTTCTCACCCAGCAGGTCGTCGATCTTCTTGAGCGTGTCGTCGGCCTGCTTGGCGGTCTGCTTGAATTGGTCCACCGTGGGGCCGAGCTTGGAGGACATCTGGTCCACGTTGCCGAGCGCGCTCTTGATATGCGGCCGGTTCTCGGCAAGCATGCCGTTGAGGTTGTCCAGCGAGGCAGAGACGTGGGCGCGGTTCTGGTCGTTAATCAGATCGTTCACCCGATCGATGGTCACCTTCAGCTCTTGGACCCGGTCGTTCAGGTTGCTCACCAAATCCTCGGCCTTGGGCCCAAGGTCGTTGAGGATATCTGCCACGTCGTTGATGCCGAAGAATTCCTTTGACGGCAGCACCGAACCCGACTTGGCGAGTGGCGAATCCGGCTTGCCGGGCAGAATCTCCAGAAAGTTTTCGCCGAGCGCAGACAGGCTGGAGACCTTGGCCAGGCTGTCGGTCTTCACGGGGATTCCGGGCTCCAGTCCGATCTCCATGATGACGCGCGACGGGTCTTTGGGATCGATCCGGACTTTGTCCACGCGGCCCACACGGATCCCCGCGTAACGCACAATCGAGCCCGGTTCGAGCCCGCCCGCATTCTTGAAATAAACCAGGTAGTTCAGCCCGGCGCGTCCGAACGCGCCGCCGATGGCAAAAATCGTGGCAATCAGCAGGGCTGTCGCGATGACCACAAAGACGCCAACAAACGCCTGCTCCTTCTTCGCATCCATAGTCGCGCCCGGCCTCTGGCGGCGCTCCTTCGCTCCCTGCCGCCGCCAAGATGCGGGAGTATACCACGGCCCCTGAAATTCACCCGCGGAGGTTGCTCAGTTTGCAGGTTGGGGGCGCTGGTCGAGCAGAAGGCGGACGGTGCGGGCCAGCTCGCGCGTTTGGTAGGGCTTCTGGAGGACAGGGTGGCCGGAAGTGATCTCCACCTGCGCCGAATCGGAATTGTAGCCCGTGCAAAAGAGCACCGGAACGTCGCCGTTCAGCTCGCAGATGCGCTTGTAGGCCTCCGGGCCGCGCAGCCGAGGCATGATTACGTCCAGGATCAGCAGGTCCACTTTTCCCAAGTTCCGGCGGAAGAGTTCGATGGCCTCCTCGCCGTCCGAGGCGGCCAAAACGCTGTAGCCAAGTGACCCGAGCGATTCGCATACCAATTCGCGCAACCCTTCGTGGTCTTCTGCCAGGAGGATGGTTTCCTTTCCGCCGCTCACCGGCTCCCGGTCCGCTCGACTTTCCGGGCGAGGAGCGGCGGGCAGGGAGACAGGGAAGTAGAGTTGAAAAGTGGTGCCTTCGCCCGGCGCGCTGGTCACATCAATGTGTCCCCCGTGCTGTTTCACGACGCCGTACACGGTGGCCAGCCCCAGACCGGTGCCGCGCCCGGGGGGCTTGGTGGTGAAAAACGGTTCGAAGATGCGGCCCAGCGTTTGCGCGTCCATGCCCGTCCCGGTATCGGTCACCGTAAAGCGCACATATTCTCCGGGCGAAATACCGGGACGCGTTCGGCAGTCGTCTTCTTCTAGCCGGACGTTGGCCGTGGAGATGACCAGTCGCCCGCCGGAAGGCATGGCGTCGCGGGCGTTGATGCACAAGTTCATCAGCACCTGCTCGATCTGGGCGGGATCGGCGAAGACGCTGGCGAGATCAGAAGAGAGATTGGTTTCCAGCTCGAGATCTTTTCCGAGCGAATCACCGAGCAGACTGGCGACTTCGCTTACGGAGAAATTCAGGTTGATGGGACGCCGTTCGAGCTGCTGGCGACGGGAGAAGGCGAGCAACTGGCGCGTCAGCGCGACCGCGCGGCCGGCATGATGGCAGATTTTTTGGAGGCGTTCGCGGATGCGCGTGCCTTCGGGCGCTTCCAGTTGCCCCAGTTCGGCCATCCCCAGGATTGCCGCAAGCACATTGTTGAAGTCGTGAGCGATTCCCCCGGCCAGTTGTCCGATAGCCTCGAACTTCTGCGCCTGAAGGAGCTGGCGTTCGAGCGTCCTGCGTTCGGATATATCCTGCGCGATGCAGATGAAGGACGTAATCGCGCCGCGGGGCCCGCGCACGGGAGTAATGGATGCCTCCATGGGCAGCGGAGAGCCGTCCTTGCGCCGGTTTTCAAATTCGCCGCGCCAGGTCTGGCCGCTCGTGATCGTGTTCCACAGATTTGCGTAGAAACTCTCGTCGTGGCTTCCGGAGCGCAGCAGGTTTGTGCGCCGGCCCACCGCCTCGGCCGGAGAATATCCGCTCATGCCGCAGAAGGAGGGATTGACGTAACGGATGAACCCATCCGTATCGGCAATCATCACCGCTTCCGCGGACTGCTCGATGGCCGTGCTCAGGCGCTGCATTTCCGCTTCCGCCTGCTTGCGCGCGGTGATGTCGGTGAGCACGGCGATGGTTTCCAGGTCTGTGGACGCGTCCTCGTTCCCGGTTCCGATCTTCACCGACGACGCCGACAGGCTCACGTCCAGCACCGCTCCGTCCTTCCGCACGCGCTGCGTTTCCACGTTGGAGATGCTGCCGCCTTGGCGCAGGATTTCGCGGAACACCTGATGTTCCTGGTGCCGCTCCGGAGGCAGGTAGGGAATCGCGCCGCCCAGCACTTCATTCGCGGTCCAGCCGAACATGCGCTCCGCCGCCGGGTTCCAGATGCGGGTCCGGCCCACGCGGTCCATCGCCAGGATGGCTACTGGGGCGTTGGCGACCATGGCTGCGAGGGTCTCGTTTGCCCGCCGCAGCTCCCGTGCGCGGAGCTGTGATTCCATCTCGATCCGCTTCTTCTCGCTGATGTCAAGCGCAAAGCCCAGGCACCCGCTCCGCTCTCCCGCGACGCCGCGCAAGGGTTCCACCCGGCTCCAATAGGCGCGCCCCTCGATTTCGTTTTCGAATTCCACCGATTCGCCTGCCAACGCGCGCCGGTGCGCGACCACAGCCGGATGCGATGCATCCGTGCTCAAGTCCAAGGCCCGCCGCTGCCACGCTCCTTCCGGCAGTGAGGTCAGGCCAGCGCCGATCAGCGAGGTAGGCCGCAGTTCACGGTCGGTGGTCCAAATGATCGCCGGCAACTGAGAGAGCAGCAGGCCGAGCTTCGACTCGCTGGCCCACAATTCTTCGGCAATGCGCCGCTGGCGCTCCCGCAATTCGCATGCGTCCACGGCATTGCGCAAGGCCAGCGGGAGCCGCCCCAGGCGGTCCTTCAGGATGCAGTCCGTGACTCCCAGCCGCATGCATTCCACGGCTTTCTCTTCTCCCAGTGTTCCGGTGATAAGCAGAAACGGAATTTCCAGACCCAGGCCTCGGAGCTCGCGCAGCACGTCCATGCCGTTCCAACCGGGCAGACGGAAGTCGGAAAGAACGGCGTCGAAAGAAGTCTCTCGGATTCGCTCGAAAAACCAATCCGGCTGGGACACCACTTCACCCTGGAAAGGCACGCCGCCGGTACGGAGTTCCCGCTGGACCAGCTCTAAGTCCGCCGGGTCGTCCTCGACAAAGAGGAGTCGAAACACTCGGGACGCGGCTTCCCTCTTCTGCTGCCCCGCTTCGATCGGCATCTCCATCGGTTCTACCCGCGCGAATATGTGGTTTCCGGCGGCGCTTCGTTGGTGACCATCCAGTAGAGGCCGAGCTGGCGAACAGCTTCGCGGAACTGGTCGAAATCCACCGGCTTCTGCACGTAACTGTTGGCGCCGTTGCGGTAGCCGCGCACGACGTCCGCCTCCTCGCGCGAGGATGTGAGCACGACTACCGGAATGGGTCTTGTCCGCGGGTCTTCCTTCATCTGCCGCAAGACCTCGAGCCCGTCCACTTTGGGCAGCTTCAAGTCTAGGAGAACCACTTTGGGGGGATTCTGAAAGGAGCGGTTCGAATAGGGACCGCGGCAGAACAAAAAGTCCAGGCCCTCTTCTCCGTCCCGCGCCCAGTGGATGCGGTTGGCCAGATTGTTTCGCCGCAGGCTGTGCAGCGTCAGCTCCGCATCCTCCGGACTGTCTTCCACGAGCAGAATATCGACGTCAGCCCCGTGCATGGACCCCTCCTGCCGGCCGGGAAGATTCAGAGGTTCTCCGGTCCTCCAGGCCTTCCAGAGTGAAATAGAATGCCGCGCCGCGGTCCACTTCCGCCTCGGCCCAAATGCGGCCATTGTGCTTCTGGACGATGCGCTGCACGGTCACCAGTCCCACACCGGTGCCCTCGAAATCCTCGGGGCGATGCAGGCGCTGGAACACTCCAAACAGTTTGTCGGCGTACTTCATGCTGAAGCCCACGCCGTTGTCGCGCACGAAGATGGCGCGGCTGCCGTTGCAGTCCGCTTGGCCGATTTCGATGATCGCCGGATCGCGCGGGCGAGTGAATTTGACCGCGTTGGCCAGCAGATTGACGAATACCTGGCGCATCAGGCCGGGGTCGCACACCGCAAAGGGAAGCGAGCCGGCTCGAAACTCCACACGCCGTCTTTCGCATGCCGCTTTCAAATCCTCGATCACCTCCCCGGCCAGGATGTTCAGGTCCGTCATCACCGGCGAAAGTTCGCGGCGCGAGAGGCGCGAGAGGTTTAGCAGGTCGTCCACCAACTCGCCCATATGCTGCGTGGCGCGACGCACGCGGTCGACCAGTTTCTGGCCTTCCGTGCCGAGTAGCGGGCCGTATTCCTCCTCCAGAATCCGGCTGAAGCCGTCCACGTGCCGCAACGGGGCGCGCAGATCGTGCGCGACCGAAGAGGTGAACGCCTCAAGCTCCTTGATCGTTTCCGCCAGCGCGGAGGTCCGCTCCGCCACGCGGTGCTCCAGCGACCGGTTTAGCGTCCGGATTTCTTCTTCCGCCCGTTTGCGTTCCGTGATTTCGCGGTTGAGTTCGAGCACTCCGGTCGGTGCCCCATCCTCGCCGCGCTGCAGCGCCCACCGGCTGTCCACCACGATTTGAGAGCCGTCGCACCGTGTATGGACGAGTTCACCCTCCCAGCGTCCGTGCTCCAGAATGTCGGCCTCGATTTTAGGCAGCGGCTCCGGGAACTGGGTCCGCAGCAGGGAGTGCGTCACCTTTCCCAGCGCTTCCTCCTTGCTCCAGCCGTAGGTCTCCTCCGCGCCCCGATTCCAGAACTGGACCGCGCTGTTCATGTCGCGGACAAAGATGCTGTCGTGTGCCAGATCCAGCAGAGCGGCCTGTTCCCTCTGCCTTTTCGCTTGCGCTTCGAGTTCGGAGGTCCGCTGTGCCACCCGCTGTTCCAGATTCTCCGCGAGTGCGCGCACCTCCTCTTCCGCGCGCGTACGTTCGCCCACCTGTTTGCGCAGTAAAGCGAACGCGGCCAGAATCAGCGCAATCGTCACGACCATGACGAGGGCCAGTGCGATGCGCGACCGCCGCGCGCTCCGGTCGACTTGCTCGCTCCGCTCCCGCAACAGGGCCTGCTCGCGGCTGCCCATTTCGTCGAGGGCTGCGAGGATCCGGGTGGTCAGCTCAGCGCCCGGCATCGTCAGTGCGGTTTGTCGCGCGTCATCCGCCTGCGCCGTGCGGTGAATGGCCATGGAACGATCGATGAGCTCGAGCCGCGATTGAACGAGCGGCTGCAATTCGTCCAATTCCTTCTGCTGGGCGGCGTTGTCCGCTGTCAGCGTGCGCAGCGCGCCCAGAGTTTTCTGGATTTCGTCGCGCCCGGACGACGCGCGCGCCAGAAATTCCTCGTCACCGGTGAGCACGTAGCCCCGCCGCGCGTTCTCCACCTTGAGAACCTCGCTGCGCAGCGTCTCGAGCCGTTCGATCACCACGTGCGTGTGGGTCACCCAAGTGGAGTTCTCGGCGAACTCCGAGAGGTCGTGGAACGACAGCCCGGCCGCCCCCGCTACCAAAAGCACCGAGAGGCCAATTCCCCAGGAAACGTTGTCTTTCAGATAATTCTTCATAGTTTGCCGCCGGGTGGACTCGCCTCAGCAGGGACACCCAGCCGTTCCTTCTGTGATATCGGCCGGATCGAGCACGACTTGAGAGTGGCGAGCAGGGGTGTCCCGGAAAGGAAAACGCAGGGGAACTGCGGCGGGTCAGAGCGCCCTGGGCGGTGCCTCGCCGGTGAGCATCTGAAGGTAATCCATCTCTTCGGCAACTTCCGGTTCTGGCACGCGGTCCAGGAACTGCCGCACGCGCGGGTGCGTGCTCTTCTCCATCTCTTCTCTGGAGCCATGGGCCACGATGTCGCCCTTGTTGATCAGCAGCATGCTGTCGGCAATCAGGAAGGCGCTGGCCAGTTCGTGGGTGACCACGATGATGGTCATGCGGAACGCCTTCTTGAGCTTCAGAATCAGGTTGTCGATTCCCGCGGCGATGATGGGATCGAGGCCGGCGGAGGGCTCGTCGAAGAACAGGATTTCCGGGTCCATGGCCATGGCCCGCGCCACGGCCGCGCGCTTCTTCATCCCGCCGCTCAATTGCGAGGGCATATAGTTCTCAAATCCGGCCAGGCCAACTTGCTCCAGCTTCAGCCGCATGATGATCTGAATGGTGCTCTCTTCGAGTTGGGTGTGCTCGCGCAGCGGCAGGCACACGTTTTCGCCCACGGTCATCGAACCGAACAAGGCCCCGCCCTGGAACGAGAGGCCGATCTTCTTCCGCGTTTCGTCCAGATCCTCTTCACTCAGCTTGGCGATGTCCTGGCCGCGAATCCACACCTCGCCGGAAGTGGCCGGCTGCAGGCCCACCAGCGTACGAAGCAGGGTGCTCTTGCCCGAGCCGGAGCCTCCCAGGATTACGAGCGTCTCGCCCCGGGGCACGTCGAAGCTGATGCCGTGCAGGATTTCGCGCTCGCCGTAGCGCACGCGCAGGTCGCGCACCGAAAGCGTTTTCTCAGTGTCAGGCGTGCTCATCGTCCCAACAGATAGAAGAGAGAAGTGAAAATCAGGTCCACAATGATCACCATGAAGATGGACATAACCACGGCCGAGGTGGTCGAACGCCCTACCTCCTCCGCGCCCCCGCCGGTCTCAAACCCTTCGTAGCATCCCACGGCAGTGATCACTGCGCCAAACATCACCGCTTTGATCAGCCCGGTAATGATGTCGCGTTTGAGCAGCGCATCCAGGGTGGCCTGAACGTAACCGCCGAAGGTGAAGCTGGCACCGGTGACTCCGAACACCGCGCCGCCCATCACCCCCATAAAGTCCGCCCAGGTGGTGAGGCAGGGAAGCATCACGATCATGGCCAGAAACTTCGGAGTCACCAGGAACTGTATGGGATTGAGCGCCATGGTGGTCAGCGCGTCGATCTCTTCCGTCACCTTCATGGTGCCGATTTCGGCGGCGAAGGCCGACCCGGAGCGCCCGATCACTACGATAGCCGTCATCAGCGGCCCCAGCTCGCGCGTCATGGAAACGGCCACGCCGCCGGCCACATACTGGAGCGCGCCGAATTTGCGCAGCTCGTAAGCGCCCTGGAGCGCCAGAATCAACCCTACAAAAAAAGTGATCGTTGAAAGGATGGGCAGGGCTTCCACTCCCACGGCCATTGCTTGGTGGAAGGCGCGGCTCCAGCGCAGCGCCTTGCCGCGGAACGGGCCGATGAGTGTGTAGTAGGCAGCGCGCCCGCTCAGCCGCGCCAGTCCCCCCACGTAAGCGAGGCCGCCAATCGCGTTGCGCCCGATGCTGTCGAAGAATGCCATTTGTTCCCTGTCCGCGCGCCGGATTCCGTCCTATTTCGCCTGCAGCGCTTCCTGTTCGGTGCCGTAAACTTCGAAAACGCGGATGAGGCGCGAAAGCTCGAGCACCTCACGCGCCGCCGGGCTGAGTCCGTACAGCATAAAACGGCTGGACATGCTCCGCGAAACCTTCAACCCCTCGACCAGTGAGGCCACGCCCGAGCTGTCGATGTAGCGCACACCCGTCAGGTTTACGATCAGGCGCGCCACTTTTTTTTCTTTCAGTTCCTCGAGGATGATTTTGCGCACCTCGGGCGAATTATAGAGGTCAATGTCTCCCTGCACGTCCACCAGGGTGCTGTTCCCCTGCTGCCGCGTGACGATGTTCATCGATCACTCTCCTACGGAAGTCTTGGAGCCCCTCTTCTTGAACAGGTGCAATTCATTCCGTCCCTCGAGGGGCAGGTACTGCGTTTCGCTCATGATTTCGCGGATCATGTGGAGTCCCAGGCCGCCCGGGCGCACGTCGTCGAGCTCGCGCCCGCACATCTCTTCCTGCTTCACGCCGGTACCGTGGTCCACCATCACCACTTCCATGCCCTCGTCGCGCTCGCGCAAGCGCAGCTCTACGGGCTGGTCGTGCTGGTTGTGATAAGCATGACGGATCACGTTTGTGAGCGCCTCGTGGACTGCCAGCGTAATCCATCGGCAATCCTCTTCGTCAAACCCCGTCAGCGCCGCGAAGCGCTCAACGGCCCCGCGAACCACGCCGAGGTATCGCGGGTCGCTCGGAAAGCTGAGCTTTACGGCGTAGTCCATCAGAACGAGTCACGCTCCGGGAGCCCGCGCGCCCCGACGGCAGGGCGCGCAATTCCCCAAAAGCGACGTTTGTGCCAGAGATTCGCTGGCTTTGCAACGACTTTGCTCGCGGGAGCGGCGCAAGGCTGGATCTGGCTGCGCACCGGCTACTCAGCCCCGCTGCTCGATCGGCACGTAGCCCCGGCGCGCGGGCCCCAGGAATAGCTGGCGCGGACGCGCGATCTTCTGCTCCTGGTCGTCCAGCATTTCCTGCCAGTGGGCCAGCCAGCCTGCGGTACGCGGAATGGCGAACAGTACCGGAAACATGGCGGAAGGAAAGCTCAGCGCCTGATAAATCAGGCCGGAGTAGAAATCCACGTTGGGGTAGAGCTTGCGTTTGATGAAGTACTCGTCGGAAAGCGCGATCCGTTCGATTTCGAGCGCGACGTCGAGCAGGGGATTGCGGCCCAGCACATCGAACACCTGGTAGGCGGCCTGTTTGATGATTTTGGCGCGCGGATCGTAGTTCTTGTATACGCGATGGCCGAATCCCATGAGCTTCGATTCGCCCTTCTCGATGCCTTTGATGAAGGCGGGAACTTTAGAGACCGAGCCGATCTCCGTGAGCATCCGCACGACCGCTTCGTTGGCGCCGCCATGGAGCGGCCCGTAGAGCGCGGCGGTGGCCGCGGCCGTGGCGCAGTAGGGGTCCACATGCGAGCTGCCCACGCCCCGCATCGCGCTGGTGGAGCAGTTCTGTTCGTGGTCCGCATGCAGGATGAACAGCAGGTCGAGCGCCCGCTCCAGCGTGGGGTTGGGCGTGAACTTCGCTTCCGTGGTTTTGAACAGCATGCTCAGGAAATTCCCCGTGTAGCTCAGGTCGTTGTCCGGGTAGGCGTAGGGCAGGCCGAGGCTGTGCCGGTAGGCGAAGGCCGCCAGCGTGGGCATCTTCCCGATCAGCCGGTAGGTCTGCTTCCGCCGGGATTGCGCGTTGAATATGTCTTTGGCGTCGGGATAGAAGGTCGAGAGCGCGGCCACAGTGGAGACCAGCATGCCCATGGGGTGCGCGTCGTAATGGAAGCCGTCGAGGAATTTCTTGATGCTTTCGTGGATGAAGGTGTGGTGCGTGATGTGCCAGATCCACTCCTCGAGCTGCGCCCGAGTGGGCAGCTCGCCGTGCAGGATCAGGTAGGCCGTTTCCAGATACGTGCTGCGTTCGGCTAGCTCCTCGATCGGATAGCCGCGGTATTCCAGGATGCCTTTGTCGCCGTCGATGTACGTGATGCGGCTCGCGCAGGCGGCCGTGTTCGTGTACGCGGGGTCGTAGGACATTAATCCGAAATCATCGGGGCCGTAGCGGATCTGCCGCAGGTCGTTCGCGCGGATGGCGCCGTGCTCGATGGGCAGCTCGTATTGTTTGCCCGTGCGATTGTCGGTGATCGAAAGCGTGTCGCGGCGCGCGCCGGTTGCCTCGGCACCCCCCGTGACGAGGGACGAGGCAGCCTCTTCCACCCTTGGATGCGGTTTGACGGGATCCATGGTCAGACTCCTGCGTTCCCGGCGGCGAGTAGGAAGGAGAAGACGAACCCACCCCCGGCTTCGTGCCACATTATATACAACTCGACATCCGGGACGGCATTCCCCCGGGCACTCGACACGACTGCGGGCGGGAGGGTATAAGATGACTGCCCGGCAGGGCTGCCACCCGATGACAAAACTGCGCCTCTTGTCCTTCTTGAGCGCCCTGATGGCCGTGCTCTCCGCTGCATCGGCGCAGAAGCTGCCCTGGCGCGCCAAAGAGGAGGACGCTCTGGGCGGCGCCACTCGCGTGCTCCTCGTACCTCCCGATGTGCACGTGGAGAAATGGACCGTTACCACCGGCACGGAGACCAGCGGGACCGCTGACCACCTCCGAAGAACCATCTGCGGAGAGATGGACGATGTGTTCGAGCAGCGCAAAGTGATCGTCAGCGAATATCCGCTCTGTCTCGGGGAGGGCGAGACTACGGTGGAGCGGCAAGATGCGCTCCGGGCGGTTCAGCTGCGCTTCCGCGAGCTCGTCGAGGCTTGGCGCAGGCCTGGTCACCGCAACGACCTGTTCGAAAACTTCCGCTTGGTAGAGGAGCTGACGGTTACCAGAAAGATGGATGTGGACGTCCTGGTGGTGGTGACCGCGGATGGGACGCTGACCTCACGGGGCGAGAAGGCCGTCGGCGTCATGGGCGGAGGCGGAGAGGGGCTGCTGATCCATTTCGGAGTGATTCGCGCCCAGACCGGCGAGCTGTTGTTCTTCTCGGAGAAGTTTCTGGGTGGCGATTTTCTCAAGCACGTAGACCGGCTCGAGACGGCCATTCAGAAATCCGTCCAGGCCGCCTTCGCGGCTCCGCCGCATTCCTGACCCCCCGCAGCTTTCGCTCGCGGCCGTGCTGCGGCGGTTTCCGCACCTGTTATGATTCCGCCTTCGAGGAGGCACGCATGGCCAAAGGCTACTGGATCACGCTCTACCGCTCAGTTTCAAAACCCGAAGCGTTGATGGAATATGCGCGGCTGGCCGGGCCGGCTATCGGATCCGGCGGCGGCCGTTTTCTCGTGCGCGGCACGCCGGCGCAGGTAGTCGAAAAGGGAATCAGTGACCGGACCGTGGTCATTGAATTTGAAAGCGTGCAGAAAGCCATCGCCACCTACAACAGTCCCGCGTATCAGGCCGCGCTCAAAGCGCTCGCGGGCGCCGCGGAACGCGACGTTCGCTTCGTCGAAGGCTTTTCGGGGTAGCCAGCGGGCGGGAAGCCAGCTCTCTGGATGGCTGCCGAGTTGTGGCGCAAGCAAAGCCGCGGGGCGGACGATCCGCGCTACTTCGCCGTCTGTACCCGGCTACCCCAACTGGAAGCGCGTGTGCGCGAGCCGGTACATCCGCTTCCACAGCAGCCGGTTTATCGTCACGACCACCATCGCCATCACCACCGTGCTGGCCAGAAGAAGCTGAAAATTGCCGGAATCGGTCGCGTGGCTGATTGTCGCGCCCAATCCCGTCGTGGCCATCACCCGTCCCTGAAAATGGAAATACTCGGCGATGATGCTCGCGTTCCACGCCCCGCCGGCTGCCGTCACCAGCCCGGTCACCAGATACGGAAAAATCCCCGGAAGAATCAGAAGCCGCCAGCGGTCCCATCCCGAGAAGCGGTACACAGCGGCGGCTTCCTTCAAATCCGTGGGCAGGGCCTGCGCTCCGGCGATGATGTTGAACAGCAGATACCACTGGGTGCCGAGCAGCATCAGAAGGATAGCCGCGATTCCCATCCCTCCTCCGAACCGGATCAGCAGAAGCAGCACGATAGGAAACAGCGCGGTGGCCGGCACCGAGGCGGCTACTTGAGCCACCGGCTGCGCCAGCGCCGCTATGCGCGGCCGCGAGCCGACGGCAACACCAACCGGCACAGTCCACAGCGTGCCGATCGCCAGAGCCAACAGTACTCGCCCGAGAGTGGCCATGGCCCCGCGGAAGAGTGCCACGAGGTCGCTCGTGGTCAGTTCCATCAGCGAGTGGCCTGCGCGCATCGCACCATACAAAATAAAGACAAGGGCTGCGACCCCCGCGGCCCGGGCCGCCAGCGCGCGCCACTGTCCCGGCGGCACTTCCGGTGGTTCGGCAGCCTCGTGCCTGGCCACACGCAACGTAAGCGCTTCCCACGCCGGCGCAATCGCCTTCCGCCTGAGCCAGGCAAGAATCGTCGAGCGGCCCAGGCCGGCCAGTACGATGGAGTGCGGCGTCTCCGCGCTTTCCACCTGTTCAAATTTGAATTTTTCCGCCCAGGCGATCAACGGACGCCACAGCACCAGGTCCAGCAGCAGAATCACCAGAATCATGGCGGCGAGTCCCCATAGGATCGCGCCCGTGTCGCCGTGATTCGCCGCGCTCTGCAAATAGGAGCCCAGCCCCGGAAGGCGGAAGTCGCGGTTGCCGAGCTGGAACATTTCGCACGCCATCAGGAAAAACCAACCCCCCGCCACGGACATCAGCGAGTTCCACACCAGCCCGATGGCGCCGAACGGCAACTCGAGCTGGTAGAAGCGCTGCCAGCGACCATAGCGGTACGTGCGCGTCGCCTCCACCAGCTCCTGCGGAAGGCTTTTCAGCGACGCGTAAAAGCTGAACGCCATGTTCCACACCTGCCCGGTGAAGATTAGGAGAATGGATCCCAGTTCGAGTCCAATCTGGCGGCCGGGAAAGAGCGCGACCATCGCCAGCATCACGCCGGGCAGGAAACTCAGCACCGGAATGGATTGCAGGATATCGAGGAGAGGGATCAGCAGCCGCTCGATTGTGCGGTTCCGCGCCGCCAAGTAGGCATAGACAAGCGCGAAAATCAGGCTGGCCAGGTACGCGATCCCCATGCGCCCCAGCGAGTACATGGCGTAGAGCGGCAGCGACCGTGGACTCCGGGAAATTTCGGCAGAGGGTTGGAACGGGGCCAGCCACACGCGCCCCACGCCAAAGAGTCCATAGAGCGCCGCAAGCACGCCGGCAAATACCACCACGTCGATCGCCAGCGAGGTGCGCCCGCGGTAGAACTGGAAGCGCCCGGTGGGTTGGCCCGTGGTCAGCGTGGCCATACGCTCTCTGCGCGAGCCGCTTCGCGCGGCGCCGCTCTCATGCTGCGCCGGCCAGCGCCGCGTCGTGCAGCGTTATCCGGTCGGTTGCGGGATCGTATTCAAAAATCTCGGCGTACCGGCCCCAATCGAGCGCGGTCTGAAACTGCCGCTCCGCCTGCTCGGCATCGAATCGCTCGTCTAGGATGTCGCGGAAAAACTCGGCGGGCAGTGCGTGATCCGCCTTGGAACGCAGGGCGCTCTGGATGTGGCGCAGCAGCGACACGCGCTCGAGCGCTGCCTCGCGGAAAATCTGCTTGCGCTGCTCGATGCCTGCATCGGCGAAGCTGCGTCCGGTCGCCGTCAGCCGCGCGTCTCCTTCTGTCACTTCCACCAGGCCGAGCAGCGTCGCCGCTTCCACAATCGGCAACAGGTCGTCCAGTTCCATCACCAGCTCTTCCGCCAGATGGTAGAGGTCGTCCGCGCCTCCCCGGTCGCCGAGAATTTCCACCAGTCCCGCGATTCCTCCCGGCCGGGCGTGTGGCAGCGGGGCGTGCTTCTCGCGCTCGGGGCGCTCAGATGGCAGCACATGGGCCTCATCGGGTAGCGTGAGCACCTTGTACACGTGGTCCACCAGCTCCAGAAAGCGCGGGGATTTGCGGTCTCGCGGATGCGCCAGTCCCACCTCGAAATCGTCGTGAATGTGCGCCGGCCGGTGGGCCAGCACGATGATGCGGTCCGCCAGCTCCACCGCCTCCTCGATGTTGTGCGTCACCATGAAAATGGCGTTCGTCGGGATTTTCCGGCTCGTCCACAACTCCAGGAGTTCGCCGCGCAGCGTTTCCGCTGTCAGCACGTCGAGCGCCGAGAACGGCTCGTCCATGAACAGCACTTCCGGCTCGACCACCAGCCCGCGCGCGAACCCCACGCGCTGCTTCATCCCTCCCGAAAGTTCCTTTGGGTAGGCCTTCTCGAATCCGTCCAGCCCCACTGTGTCCAGAATGCGCAGCGCCCGCTTGCGGCGGTCGAACGAGCCCATTCCGCGCGCCTTGAGCGGCGCCTCCACATTTTCAATCACGCTCAGCCATGGAAATAGCGCGAAACTCTGGAACACGATGGCCACGTTCGGGCTGCGTCCATCGAGCGGCTGGCCGTGCCACAACACTTCGCCGGCCGCGGGCCGCGCCAGGCCGCTCAGAATGCGGAGCAGCGTGGATTTTCCGCAGCCGGAAGCCCCCAGCAGCGCCACGATTTTTCCCGGCGCGATCGAGATGTTCGTCGGCGCCAGAATCTGCGTCCTGTGGCCGTCCTGCTGCACGTAAAACTGCTCCACGGCCTTCGCTTCGATAATGGGTTCCAAATGGCTCACGGCTTTGGGTGTCACGTGAGTGTAATGCAGCACGCGTTGCAACGAGATGAAAAGTTGCAGGCCCCCGCAGGCCTTTTGCCGCCGGACTCCCCGCGTTACCCCCCTGTAAACGCTGGGCGCCGATGCTCTTGTACCCCTGTCCGCGCAGCACTAGAATGAGTTTGTCTCACTTGGGAGGCCCCTCGTGCAGCTCGACGACAATCTCAAGCAGGTGCTCCGCGAACTCGGCCGGGCAATCAACGAAGCGGTATCCGATTCCGAGCGCATCCAGAAGGCCATCGCCGGTGTCCGTTCCGCCGGGTACGACATCGTCCTGAAGCTCGACGCCACCATCGGTCTGGCCCCGC
>JASHSV010000238.1 GCA_030038535.1 Candidatus Acidiferrales bacterium | reverse complement strand
AAAAAGGGCTCCCAGATGCGCGGGAGGTTTTCGCTGGCGATTCCGGGCCCGTCGTCGCGCACTTCCAGGCGCACCATGCGGCGCGCGCCGCGCTGGAGCGAGCGGGTGCGCACCTGGATTTCGCCGCTGCCCGCGGCGCTTGCGACGGCCTGCTCCGCGTTGGTGAGCAGGTTCAAGACCAACTGGTGCATCTGCTGCGCATCGGCGAAGACGGCGGGAAGGACGGGATCGAGGTCGAGCGTCAGCGCGATGTTTTCCAGCCGCAGCTCGTAGTTGCGGAGGGCCTGGGCTTGCTTGACGATATCGTTGAGTTGCAGGCGGCGGTGCGCGGGCTTTTCCTCGCGGGCGAAGAGCAGCAGATTGCGGACGATGGCGCCGGCGCGCTGGGCCTCTTCGAAGATGTGCCTGGTCTCCTCGGAGTGCTCCGCTTCGCGGGAGTGGCCGAGCAGGAGCTGCGCGTAGCCGAGGATGCTGGTGAGCGGATTGTTGAGCTCGTGCGCGATTCCGGAGATGAGCTGACCGAGCGCGGCCATTTTTTCCGTGTGGGGAAGGCGCGAGCGCAGCAGCCGTTCTCCCGCGGACTCGCGGTAGAGTTCGAGCCAGCCCAGGCGTTCGCCATCCGCGGTGCGCACGGGGCGGGCAAAGCGTTCCAGGACGCGGGGCACGGGACGCTCCAGCTCCACTTCGTCCCAGGCCACCTCGTCGCCGCGGCGCTGGATTTCGCGCCAGCGCGCCTCGGCTGCGCGCGCGTCGCGGAAATTTCCGCGCACCGCGGCCAGCAGGTCTTCGAACGATTTGATCCGCCCCATGCGCCCGGGCTCAATCCCCAGCAGGGCCGGCAGGCGCGCGTTGGCCAGGCGCACGCGGCCGCCGGGTTCGAGGAGCAGCACCGCGTTCTCCATGGAGTCGAGCAGAGCGGCCAGCCATTGCTCGCGCGTGCGCGTCTCGTCGCTGCGCTGCTCTTCGCCGAGCGCCAATGCCGCAAGCGGAGCGAACTCTTCCAGCCGCTCGCGCGCCGAATCGCCGGCCGATTCCGCGTGCAATCCGGCTACCAGCAATCCCAATGTTTTGCCGCCGGCTTCGAGCGGGATGGCCAGCAGAATTTCCAGGGTTTCCAGCGGGAAGGGCATCCCTCTGCGGAAAATCGCGGGGGCTTCTCCCGAGATCACGCGGCTTTCCTCGAGTGCCGCACGCCAGACGGGCACAAAGCTTTCGTGGCCCAATGCCGCTTCCGTTCCCGCAGGTCCATCCACCCAGGCGAAGGAGACTCCCCGGCTCCCTGCCGCTCTCCGGGCGATGGCCACGAAGAGCGCCCCGCTCGATTCCCGGGCGCGCACGGCCAGCCGCCGCAGGACTCCCGGTTCGCCGCCGGCGAGGGATTCGACCAGCTCCAGCCAGGCGGAAGACGGCCCGTCCGCACCCGCGCGCTTTTCGCTTTGGGGCTGAGGCCACAGGCGAATTTTTTTTGGCGGCATCACGCCGGCTCTACAGTCCGAGCCGCAGAATCAGGTAGCTGGAGGCAAGCGCGCTCACGATGGCCATCCCGTATTCGAGCGCCACTCGCATCCGCCTGGAGATTTGCAGCCCGTGCGTTGCGTGCATCTTCATTCGCATGGCTTTCCCTCGCGCTCGCGCCCCGCGTGCGGCCATCGATTGCTTTGCGTGCGAAGGCGGAGCGGAGGCATCCACTGACACTCCTGCACAACAGTGCCCAGTGGCACGTTGCTAACATCGGCAAATGCAGGAGGATGGAGGAGTGCGTCTCAGGGGTGAGACGGGGAGAGTTCCGGAGCGGGACAATCTTTCCCGGTTTGGGAGAGGGCGCTGGCTCTGCTGCTCACTCGGCGGCGCGCGTCGAGGTTCGTTCCTCAGGAGCCGGTGGAAGAGTATTCCCGCAGACCGCGGTTCCAGGCGAGCAGGAGCAGAGTGAGGCAGGCGGCGGCGACCAGGGGCGCCAACGGAGCCAGGTCGCGAAGCTCGCGGCGGCCGAGCAGGTGCGCGCTGGGATAGAAGCTCGCGAAGGCGAAGGGCACGAGCCAGCTCAGCAGGAACTGGATCCATTGGCTGTAGATGGACAGCGGGTAGCGGCCGAAGGCGATCAAATTCCATACCGGAGGGTGGATGCCGATGCGGTCCTCGAACCAGAAGGAGACGCAGCTCAGCATCATGAAGAAGGAAATGTAAATCAGGCCGCCGCAAAGGCCGTAGAGGGCGAGCAGGGCGACGTCCGCCGCGGACCACACGTATCCCATGCGATGGGCGGCCCAGCACACGGCCAGAATTCCGGTAGCCACCTCGTGCAGCGACTCGATGCGGAAGGCCTCGAACAGGACCTGATAGAGCGAGGAGACGGGCCGCAACAGGACGCGGTCGAATTTTCCCTCGATGATGTAGTTGTTTCCGAACTCGTAGATATTGGGACTAAAGACGTTGAAGATGCCGAAGGGAATCAAGCCGAAGCCGTAGAGAAACAGCGCTTGCTCGAGGCTCCAGCCGCGGAGCTGCGAAATATTCGTGAACAGCACGAGGAGAAAGCCGAAGGCGAACAGGGTGGCCACGATGCTGGTGGCCAGGCCGATGAGAAAGTCGCCGCGGTACTCCACGCGCGCTTTCGCGTAGTTGGCAAAGTAGGAGGCGAGCAATTGAAGGTGGCGGCGCACGTCAGCCCCCGTGAATGGTGATCTTGCGGATGGAGGCACGCCACCAGAGCGCGCCCAGCCAGGCGAGCGCGGCGGCCCAGGCCCATTGCACCACGAGGAGCAGGGCCGCTTCGCGCGTCCCGATCTTGCCCAGATAAATCTGGAGCGGCGTGTAGGCGATGTGCTCGAACGGCAGCCAGGCCAGAACCGATTTCGCCCAGCCGGGAAAGAAGCTGATGGGAATCAACACGCCGGAGAGCAGCTCCATGAGCCAGAACTTCGCGCGGATGAGCGCCAGAATGGAGGTGAGATAGATGGCGCAGGTGCCGATCAGAAAGTTGATACCGCCCACGATGGCGAAGCTGCCCAGGGCGGCGGCGCAGAACAGCGCCAAGTGGGCCGCGCTGGCGGGCGCGCGCACGGGGAACAGCAGGATCACCACGAGCGCCGTGGGCGCGGTGAGCAGAAGCAGGCGGAAGGTGGATTCGCCGGCGGCGCGCGCGATCCACATGCCCTGGACGGAAAGCGGGCGGATGAGCTCCATGGCGATTTTGCCCTCGAGCACTTCGTAGGACATTTCCTGGTCCACCGTGTTCCAGTAGAACGAACGGAGGATCCAGCCCACGGAGACGTAGGTGAGGATCTGCGTGAGGTCGTATCCGGCGATGGGGCCGCTGGAATTGCGGAAGACGGCGGTCCAAATGAAGTAATAGACGGTGACGTTGATGAGGTAGGTGAAGATGCCGGTGAAGTAGCGAAGGCGGAAAGCCAGGATGTTTACAAACCCGATGTGGGCGCACTCCAGATAGGGTGCGAGCCGGATCACTGCAGGCTGACCTCGCGGAGGGCCTCGCCGGCGTAGATGCGCTTCACGACGTCTTCGATGGATTCGTCCTCGATGACCAGGTCGCGGACCTCGACGCGGCTGAGCACCTGGCGGACCAGATCGCTGGTATCCACCCGGGTGCGGTCGAAGCGCACGCGGCAAGTCAGCTCGTCCAAGGTCTCCATTTGCAGCCCGTCGATGGGCAAAGACTGGAGGCGGGCACACGAGGCCGCGTCGCGCATGACGAACTTGACCTGCTTGGTGCGCAGCAGCCGCTGCTTCAGGAGCTCGAGCGGGCCGTCGTAGAGCAGCCTGCCGCGATCGATGATGATGATCCGCCGGCAAAGCGCCTCGATATCGTCGAGGTCGTGCGTGGTGAGCAGGACGGTGGTGCGGAAGCGTTCGTTGACCGCGGCCAGGAACTTGCGAATGTGATCCTTGGCCACGACGTCGAGGCCGATGGTGGGCTCGTCCAGGAACAGCAGGGGCGGATTGTGGAGGAGCGCGG
>JASHSV010000237.1 GCA_030038535.1 Candidatus Acidiferrales bacterium | reverse complement strand
TGGCGAGCGTGCTGGTGCTCGAGGACTTTGACGCCACGACAAAGAAAGCGACGCTTCGCCCGCCTGCTTCCCCGCCGACCGTCCGGCAATTGCTCACCCACACGTCCGGGTTCGCCTACGATCCCTTCGATCCGAAGCTGCACGCCTACGTGGCCGCCGGCGCCGTGCCCCCGATGTCGGCGGGAGACGGCGGATACTTGAAAGCGCCTCTCGTTTTCGACCCCGGCACGCGCTGGGAATACGGAATCAGCACCGACTGGCTCGGCAGGCTGGTGGAAAAAGTGAGCGGACAGACGCTCGAGGAATATTTCCGGCAGCACATTTTCGAGCCGCTGGGCATGGCCGACACGTTCTTCGACGTTCCGGCGCAGAAGCAAGGACGGGTCGCGGCGCTCTACCTTCGCCAGCCGGAGGGGAATTGGGGGGAACCGCCGCAGCAACCGTTCCAACCCGCGAAATTCTACAGCGGCGGCGGGGGGCTGTATTCGACCGCAGTCGATTACGTGAAATTCGCTCGCATGCTGCTGGACGGCGGCAAATCCGGCGAGGAGCGAATCCTGCGGGCCAAAACGGTGGAAGAGATGAGCCGCAATCAACTGGGCCAGCTGACGCTGGTCCCGCTGCATAGCCAGAATCCGATGGTGGCCAAAGACCCGATTCGCATTCCGGGCGGGCTCGACCGCTTCGGACTTGGATTCGGCATCAACTCGAAGCCTGTGGAGGGCGGGCGCGCGGCCGGATCGCTTTCGTGGGCCGGAATCTTCAACACCTATTTCTGGATCGACCCTCAGCAGAAACTGTGCGCGGTGATCCTGACGCAGATCCTCCCGTTCAGCGACGACGCGGTAATCGCGACAGCCGAAGAATTCGAGCGCGCGGTGTATGTGAATCTGGCCGGCGCAGGGTCGAAATCGAAAAAGCAGGAATGAGGATCATCCGCCCGCGCGCGCCACGGCAGTCTGCTCGGCCAGAAACTCCGATATGGTGCGGTGCGCCTGCTCCGGCTGGTCGGTGAAAAAGATGTGGCTGGCATGGGCCAGTTTGGTCAGCCGGGCCGCAGGAATCCGCTCGGCGATCAAATCCGCATTGGGCGCGGGAACCAGACGGTCATTGTCGCCGTGGATCACCAGCGTGGGCGCGGCGATCTGAGGCAATCGGCTGTACGCCTCCCACGCCAGGATGGCCTGCAACTGCGCGAAAAATCCCTGCGGATTGGGATAGAGCTGGCTGAGCACGGCCAGGTCTTCTTCCACGCGTTCCCGCGGCGTGCCGGCATCGTAGATAAAGGGCACGATGGCGCGAGCGCGCTCGGCTGGGCTGGGTCCGGCGGTGAACAGGATATCGAGAACCTCCTGATCGGCGCGCTGGGCCAGAGGCCCTCCCGGCGCCGTGCAGCCGAGAACGAGCGAGCGAACGCGCGCGGGATACTGGAGCGCAAACTCCTGCGCGATCATCCCGCCCATCGAGGCCCCCACCAGATGAGCGCTGGCCACTCCGGCGGCATCGAGCACGGCAGCGGCATCGGAGGCCAGCAGGCCGATCGAATACGGGCCGGCGGGCACTTCGCTGCGTCCCGCGCCGCGGTTATCGAAGGCGATGGTGCGATAGCGGCCGGCCAGAACCGGGCGCGTGCGGTGCCACATGTTCGAGGCCCAGCCGAGGCCCATAATCAGCAGCACCGGCTCGCCCTGGCCCGCTTCGTCCCAGTAAATCTTTGTTCCGTCGTTATCCGCGAAGGGCATGCGACTCCTCTCCAAGCCTGGGAAGAACGACCAATAGCAGATTTCTCATCCCGCCAAAGAACGCCGGGATTCGGAATGGCACGAATGCAGCGCGTGCCGCGAGCTGCTCACGCGTCGGCAACTTTCAGAATCAATTTGCCGTAGTTTTCGCCGCTAAAGAGCATCAACAGCGCGTCGGGAAATTTCTCCAGGCCCTCGACGATGTGCTCGCGCGATTTCAGTTTCCCTTCTCGAACCCATGCAGCCATTTCCTGCAGGCCCTCGCCCCAACGCGGGGCGTAGTCGCCGACCACGAAGCCGGTCATGGTGCCGTGATTGACGAGCAGCGAAAGATAGTTCGCCGGCCCTTTCATTGCCAGGGTCGCGTTGTACTGCGAAATGGCCCCGCAGATGATGATGCGCCCGTATCGCGCCAGCACGGAGAGCGCGGCCTCGAGCTGGTCGCCGCCTACGTTGTCGAAAAATATGTCCAAGCCCTTGGGACAATGCTGCTGGAGCGTTCTGTACACGTTTTCGGCTTTGTAGTCGATGGCAGCGTCGAAACCCAGCTCGCGAAGGTAGGCGCACTTCTGCGGGCCGCCGGCGATGCCCACCACGCGGCAGCCCTTCAGGTGCGCAATCTGGCCGGCCACGGCGCCCACCGCGCCCGCCGCACCGGATATGACCACCGTCTCGCCCGATTGGGGCTTGCCGATATCCAGCAGGCCGAAGTACGCCGTCAATCCGGGCATTCCGAGCGCGCTCAAATAAAGGGGCAGGGGTGCAGCCGCGGCATCCACACGGGTCAGGCCGCGGCCATTCGTCACCGCATACTCCTGAACGCCCAGAGGGCCATAGACTAACTCGCCGGCGGCGAATTTGGGGTTTCGCGAATCGAGGATTCGTCCCAGCGCGAGCGCGCGCATCACCTCGCCGATTTGCACCGGCGGAATGTACGAGCGGCGGTCGTTCATCCAGCCGCGCATGGCGGGATCGAGCGAAATGTAGAGAATCTTTACGGCCACCTCGTTCTCGGCCAACTCGCGCACCGGCTCTTCCTTGAAGTTCCAGTCCGTGGCCTTGGGCAGGCCCACGGGGCGCGCGGCAAGCTCGAACTTGTGGTTAATAGCGCTCACTGGCGGAAGCTCCTCTGCGGCGAGAGTATCTCTCACATGACAGTCGCTAACGCAGGGGGCATTGTATATAATCCGCGCCCCTGGGCCAATCATCCGGTGCGCGCCCGCGCCCCGGGTGCGGCGCACCGATGCCCGACACGCTCCCGAGCGCAGCGCAAACCGCCTCGCGCCAGGCCTCGGCCGCGCGGCCCTCTCTGCGTTATGCCTGGTACGTGGTGGGCGTCCTGACGCTGCTTTACGTTTTCTCCTTCATTGACCGGCAGATTTTCAGCCTGATTGTGGGACCGCTGCGGCGCGACTTGCAGATCAGCGACACGCAGGTGAGCCTGCTGATGGGCTTCAGCTTCGCGCTCTTCTACACGTTTTTCGGGATTCCCCTCGGCCACCTGAGCGACATTTACAGCCGGCGGTGGATCATCGCCATCGGGCTGGTCCT
>JASHSV010000236.1 GCA_030038535.1 Candidatus Acidiferrales bacterium | reverse complement strand
CTGGAGTTCGCCGTGGCCGAAACGCGGCTGCTGGTCAACGGCAGTCCCGTAAAAGTGGGGCCGGCGGAACAGGGGTTTGTCCGTTTGCTGGGAGAAGCGGATCTCGCCAGCATCGCCTTTACGCCGCGGGCGAATCCGGAATCCTTCCTTCATCTGGTGCGGGTGTTCGCGGAATTCGCATCCGACCCGGGCCAAATTGCCGGGAGATTGAAGCAAACGCTGGGGGACGAGACCAAAACGGGAATCCGCATCAACGAAATTCGATTTGTCCGCGCAGGAAGTGCCGACGCAATTCTGGGCGGCGGAAGCGGCATGGCGGCTGCGTTTCTGGCCGAATCCTTTAGCGCCGACGCCGCTCAAGTGCACGGCCTCCTGAATGATCCTAAAAAGCTGCTCGGGATCCTAACGGCCGCGGGAATGGGTCCGGCAGCTTCCAAGTCGGGCAGCGCTCTCGGAACGCCGCCTCTGGGCGAGGAGGAAACCACGACGGCGATCCGTCTGCTTGTCAAGCTGGCCCGTGAAGGCGGCGATGAGGGCACCCTCGCGCCCGCGCAGTGGCGTGAAGAATTCGCCCAAATCTCTTCGCCGAGCCAGGTGCTGCTCCAGCGCGTGCTCAAGGAATTTGCCGAGGCCGTGCCCCCCAAGGAGCCGCCCCCGCCGGTGCTTCTGCAAATGGCCGAGCATCTTGCCGTGCGCCTGGCCATGGAGCGATATGAGAGCGGCCGGAGCCGCGTGGACGTGGTGACCAACGTCCTGAGCCGGATGAATCAGGAGATCGACCAGCTCCGCGAAACCCTGGGTTCTTACGAAGAAAAACTGAAGCAAGCCGGCTTCGAACTCAATCGCCCGGCCGACGTCCTTGAGCAGGAGTTCTGGTCGCGCATGCCGGAAGAAGCCAAGCTCGGCGTGCTTCTCTCCGACGAAGCCTGGCAGATCCCCTCGCGCCACGTGCGGCAGTATGCCGACCAGCTTGCCGAGCGGGGCGAGACGGATAAGCTCGAAAAGGTCCTCCTCAAATACGTCTCCTGCATTCAGAGCGAAACTCCCGACGCACGCAAACGCGTCGCCCTCGGGCTGAAAGACCTTGCCGCCTATTACCCTCGTCCGGAGAGGCACGCGCTGCCAGCGGCGATCCGCCAGGTGGGCGAACAACTCCTCTGCGAGTCACAACCCGAGATTCAGAAGCTGATCTGCTCCACCTTTGTATTGCTGGGCCAGGAGGCCGCCACGCGCCGCCGGTATCCGGCCGCACTGGAGACTTTGCGAATGCTCCAAACCATCGCGAAGAGCAACGACCAATTGGCCGGAGGCCTGCAAGCCCGCATCGGCCTTGAGAATCGCATTCCCGATTTCCTGGAAGAAGCCTTGCGCATGCCCGAGGTGCCGGGCGAATTGATGGAAATCCTGCGCATGCTCCCCCTCACCACCGCAGAACACGTGGCCGGGCGGATCAGCCGCTGCTCGCGCCGCCGCGAGCGCGACCGGCTCGTTTCGCTGGCTCTGGAGCTCGGGCCCGACGCCGCCGCGGCACTGCAAGGAATCTTCCGCACGCGGCCTCCCGCCAGCGCCGTAAATACGGTTGGTCTGCTCAGCCGCATCGATCCAGCCGTACTCGGAGAGGATCTGCGCGCACGGCTGCCGGAATGGAGCCGCGTGTACCACGACGCGGTGGCCCGCCAGATTGCCGCCGCGGGCGCTCCCGGCCGAGGCCGGTTACTCACCTTGCTGCTCGATGTTTTCGATCCGCTCGTCGTCCCTCTGGTGATCGACGAAATCGGCATGGGAGAAGACTCGGAACCCGCGCCGCTCCTGCTCAGCATCGCGGGAGGCGAACTTCCTCGCTTCGGCTCGATGTTCGTGCGCCTGAAGGCCCTGGAAGCGCTCGGCCGGCTTCGTGTCGCCGCGGCACTGCCCCTGCTGAAAAAGCTCGTGGAATCGCAGGAATATCAGGGCGCGTTCGTACCCACGGAGTTCAGCATCGCGGCCGCGCAGGCACTGCTAAAAATGGACCGCGAGGCCGCAAAAGCCTCCCTGGCCTATGCGGGTTACAAAATTGCCGACCTCGAGCCTTCTCCCCTCGACCGCTCTTCGGACGCTCCCGGCGTCCGCCAGCGCTATTACCCTCGGTTGAAGCTTGCTCGCGAGCTCAAAGCCACTCTCGTCACCGCCGATGGCGAATTTGACGTGTCAGTCCGCGAACTGAGCCTGGGAGGCGGGCTGTGTTCCTGCGCCGAGCGGGTGCCTCCCGGCACTCCCGCCACCATTCGCATCAAGACCGGACTGCGCAGCTTTCCCGCCAAAGTGCTGATTCGCGATGCGCGTTCGGAGAACGTTGCGTTCGAAATCGCCGACATGGACCTGGAATCCCGGTCGAAGCTGCGCGCCTTGCTCCAGCGCGGGAGGAAATAAAAATGCCGCGAGCGAACACTGCTGGCGCGCACCGCCGGCGCGAAGCTTCCGGCGAGGCGCGGATCGCTAAGCTGTATCTCGCCACGGCGCAGGACATCATGGAGCGGTACCTCCCGCGTATCGTGAGTTGTTTGGGGGAGCTAAGCCCGAGGGAAATCTGGTGGCGGCCGAACGCCGCGTCGAACAGCGCTGGTAATCTCGTGCTGCACCTATGCGGCAATATCCGGCAATGGATTATCTCGGGGCTTGGTGGCGTGGCGGACGTGCGCGTGCGTGATGCCGAATTCGCCGCGCGCGGCCCGCTGCCGCGTCGAGTGCTCATCCGCCGGCTCCGACAGACCGTCAGCGAAGCCCTTCGCGTGATCCGCGGCCTTCCGCCCGATGTGCTTTCGCGCGTCTATGCCATCCAGGGCTTTCGCGTCACGGGACTTTATGCGGTCTCGAGCGTTACTGAGCATTTCTCCCACCATGCAGGCCAAATCATCTACATCGCCAAATTGAAGCGCGGCCGGGACCTCCGGTTCACCAAACTCCCCGCAACCTCGAAGCGCCGCGACACAATCTGAACGCAGCTCCGCCTGCCAGCAATCCGGCCGCCCGAGAGTCATCCTCGGCGCGGCTATACTTCGTGCTCGACGCATTTGGGGGAACGGCGAATTGCCGTGTTCTACGCCGCCACGCCCTGGAAAAAGACCTCGACCCGCTCGAAAACCTCTTCCGTCGTCCTGGCCATGTGCACGGCGCGCCGCAGCTCCCCGCCATTCCGCACTCCGTGCGTGAACCAGCAGCAGAACTGCTTCATTTTCCCCAGAGCATCCGGCGTGTCTGCCTCCACTAGCCGGCGAAAGTAATCCATCAGAAGCTCGAGCCGCGCGCTCTCCGTTGGAATCTCATACGTTCCGCCCGCCGTGAACTGCTCGATTTGGCGGAAAATCCACGGATTCGTCGCCGCCGTCCGTCCGATCATCACCGCGTCGCAGCCCGTTTCCTCCGCCATGCGCGCCGCGTCCTCCGGCGTCCGCACATCGCCGTTTCCGATTACCGGAATCTTCACTGCCTCACGGACCATGCGAATAATCTTCCAGTCCGCGCGCCCTTCGAATCCCTGGATTCGCGTCCGCGGGTGCACCGCAATCGCCTCGATCCCGTTTGCCTCCGCCAGGCGCGCCACTTCGGTGGCAACAATCGTTCTCTCGTCCCATCCCGCGCGGATTTTCACTGTCAGCGGAATGCGAATCGCTCCGCGCACGGCCCGGAAGATCGTCTCCAGCAGCGGCAAATCCCGCAGCAGCCCTGACCCCCCGCATTTCACCACTTTCTTGGCCGGACAGCCCAGGTTGATGTCCACCGCGTCAAATCCCAGCTCTTCCACCGCTCGCGCCGCGGCCGCCATCGATTCCGGATTCGCCCCAAATAACTGGCCAGTGATGGGGTGTTCGTCCGGCTCGAAAAAAAGATAGCGTCGCGACCGGCGCGAATCGCGCACCACGCATTCCGCGCTCGTAAATTCCGTCATTATCAGCCCGCAACCGCCCAGTCCGCGAATCACACGGCGGAATACCGTGTCCGTAATTCCCGCCATGGGAGCGAGGATTGTCGCCGGCCGGATACAGATGTCCCGGATTCTGAGCGCCACAGGAAGCATGGGAAGTTACCGGGTGGCCGGCTCCGGATTGCGCACACCGCTGGCCGCAGCCCGCAAGGTCGTCAAGTGCTTGCCCGAAAGGTAGCTCGCCATCGTTTCGTAGGAGCCTTCAAAGAAGTGCTCCACCACCCGCGCTATCGCACGTCCGCGCGCTTCGTCTAGGGTCAGGTTCGGCAGATAGAGAAAAGCTCGGCCCGCCTTCCGCCGTGTCACAAAGCCCTTATGGGCCAGCCGGTCCATGATGGTAAGTATGGTGGTGTAAGCCCTCGGCCGCGTGGCCGCCAGATTGTCCCGGATCTGGCGCACTGTCCCCTCTCCCAATTGCCACAGCCGGCTCATGCAGTCCAGTTCCAGCGGCGCCAAGTCCAACAGCGATTTCCGCATCGCTTGCACGCGAGAGATGGTTTCTTCCGTCATGTTCTCTCTCCTCCGGAAGGTCCCGGCTTCGTTCCCCGGCCACCCGGGCTGCCAGCCTCTTCCCCGGCCGCCCCCGCGCCATACCGGTCGGTGCGCAGCAGGCGCCGCCCCAGGGCGGCGACGCGGCCTGTCCAGATCTCCTCGCCTTCTGCCGTGGGCGCCTCCAAACCACGCCGCATCGCGCCCACCCGCGAGTCCAGCTCGTCCAGATAATGGAACACCACTGCCTCGCGGGTCATCGGCAGTTTGGGCGATCCGAACTCGTATTGCCCGTGATGGCTGGCGATCAGGTGCAGCACCAGCGTTTTCAGCTCCGCGGGAAATCCTCCAATCCCATCCAATTTGCGGCTCACCAGGTCGTAACCGATCAGAATGTGTCCCAGCAGCTCGCCCTCGGGCGTGTACTGCACGGCGCGCTCGTACGCCATCTCGTCCAGTTTGCCGATGTCGTGCAGCACGGCCGCGGCAATCAGAATGTCGCCGTCCAGCTCGGGATAGTGCTCGGCCATCAGCCGGCACAGTCCGCAGAGGCTCACCACGTGCTCCAGCAGGCCTCCCATGTAAGCGTGGTGCATCATCTTCGCCGCCGGAGCCCGCTCGAACCGCCCCGCCACACGAGGATCGTCCAGTACCGCCTCGAGCAGCCGCGCGATCCAGGGATTCCGCACGGTAGCCACGTAACCCGCCAGTTTCTTCGTCAGTTCCGCGATGCTCTTTTCGGTGTGCGGGATCAGGTCATCGAGATCGTACTCTTCCGGCTCGGCACGCCGGATTTTCTCAACCGTCAGTTCCAGCTTCCCGTTGTAGGTTTTCGAACGCCCCTGAATCTTAACCACGTCGTCCGGCCCCACCGATGCCGCCGCGCTCTCGAACCCATCCCACATTTTCCCGAAGATTACGCCGGTCTTGTCCCCCAGCTCGAGCTGCAGCCACTTGCGGCCTTTCGCCGACGAACACATTTCCTTTCCGCACACGAGGAAGTAAGTGACGATCGTCTGGTCGGCGCCTAGCTCGGATACGAAGGGCGATTTCATTGGGACGGCCCGTTCCCTGACGGCTTTGGGTCGGCATCTGCCGCCGTGTCTTTCTTCGACTTCTTCGACTTCTTGTTCGTCTTGGCGTCCGGTGCGGCCGCCGGGTCAACCTCCACGATCTGCGTTCCCGGCACCGCCGCCGTGTCCGTATAGCCCGGCTTGACGATCAGGTAGCTCTCCTCCCGCAGCGTCGCCAGGTACTTCCTCAGTTCCGGCTGCGTTCGCTCGTACACCAGCCGGTTCTCGATCTCGTTCCTGACCTTGTCCAGCGGCTGGATGCCCGCGTCGTAATGCTCCATTACCAACAGAATCAGAAATCCGGTCTTCGTCCGGATGACCTCCGTCACATCGCCTTTCTTCATCGCGAAGACCTTGTTCTCAATCTCTTTTGAGAGCTGCCCGCGTTCGAAGGAACCCAGAAACCCCCCGTCCTTCGCCGTGCTTCCCTCCGAATACCGCTTGGCGAGTTCCTCAAAGCTGTCGCCCCGCTGGATGCGGGCTAAGTAGCCCTTCGCCTTTTCCTCGATCCCGGGTATTTCGCCTTCCGACTTCTTCTCCGTGGAGAGGAAGAACTCGCTCAGCACCACGTGCTCCGGCCGGTTGAACTCGCTCTCGTGCTCCTTGTAGTACTTCTCCACCTCATCGCTGGTCACCTGGAGGTGCGAACTCACTTGTTGGCGCACGACTTCCTGCGTCAAGAATCCGTTGCGCAGCGTATTCTTGTAGTCTTCCAGCGAAATTCCCTGGGCGCGCAACTGCGTTTCCATCTCGTCCATGTCTTTCCAGCCGTATTGCTGGCGCAATTGGTCGAGCCGTTTCACCACATCCGCCTCAACGTTGATCCCCAGGTCTTTCCCCTTCTGCGCCAGCAGCGCTTGGTCGATTAGGTCACGGAGCAGATTCAGTCGCCGCGTTTTCAGCATCTCTTGGAATTTGTCGGGGGTGCAGGTGGGACAGTCCTGCCGCGTCTCGTCCTCGAGCGAGGCCTCAGCGCCCTCGTATTCGGAGAGCGTGATAATCTCGTTGTTCACGCGCGCAACAATTTCCTCAACCACGCGGCCCTTCTCCTCCTGGGCCCACAACGCATTGGAAACACAGAGGATAGCTGCGACCAGTATCAGGAAGTAGGCACACCGTGGTGCGCTTCGTTTCATCGACCCCTGCTTTCCTTGCTCATGCCTCAGTTTAGCGCGAGCCTTCCAGATGCCGCAACACCGTTTTCAGTCCCCGTACTATCGAGGCGCCGTCCGGCTTTATTTCCAGCCACAAAATGCCACCGGGCTCGAGCCGCAGATCCCTGCGCACGCGGACGATTTCCACCAGACGCTCGGGAGGAAGGCTGGTCTCGTCTGAAAAGCGCACGCTCACGCGGCTGCCCTTCCTCTCGATTGCCTCCACCTGTACGCGTTCCGCCTGGGACTTGAGCACCGCGTAGTCCAGCAGATTGGCAACGGGCGGCGGCGGCGGCCCAAACCGGTCGGCCAGCTCGCGCAGCATGTCGTCGCCCTGCGCTTCAGAAGCAACCGTCGCGATCCGTTTATAGGTCCTCAGCCGCAGGTCCTCCTCTGGGATGTAGGTTTCCGGAATCCGGATGTCCAATCCCAGTTGGATTGTCGCGCGCCGCTCCGGCCTCACTGCCTCGCCCTTCTGCTCGCTTACTGCGCGCTCCA
>JASHSV010000018.1 GCA_030038535.1 Candidatus Acidiferrales bacterium | reverse complement strand
TCGTGCAGGCGCGCGCGGCGGGCCAGCAGGACGAGCCGCACATGCTGCGCCAGCGAACGCGCGAGCTGCTCGATGTGGCGCAGAAATTCGTCGCGCGAACGAACCACAATTTCCGCTGCGTTCGAGGGAGTGGATGCGCGCACGTCAGCCACAAAATCGGCAATGGTGAAATCCGTTTCGTGGCCGATCCCGGAAATCACCGGAATGGGACATGCGGCGATGGCGCGCGCAACCTGCTCCTCATTGAACGCCCAGAGATCTTCGAGTGAACCCCCGCCGCGGACCACGAGCAGCACATCCGCGGCTTTGTGCCGGCCGAAATATTCGAGCGCGGCGGCGATTTCGCTGGGCGCTTCCTCGCCCTGCACGCGCACGGGATAGAGCAGCACGTGCACGTTGGGAAATCGGCGCTGGAGAATCCGCAGGACGTCGCGCACGGCAGCGCCCGTGGGCGAAGTGACGAGGCCGATGCGGCGTGGGAGCAGTGGCAACGGCTTCTTGCGCTCCTCGTCGAACAGTCCTTCCGCCTGGAGTCGCGCTTTCAACTGCTCGAACGCGAGCTGGAGCGCGCCCGCACCGATCGGCTCGATCTGCGTGACGTACACCTGATACTCGCCGCGCGCCTCGTACACGCTGAGGGAGCCGCGGAGGGCCACGTTAAGGCCGTCTTCCGGGCGGAATTTGATGCCGCGAAGCTTGTCGCGGAAGCACGCGCAGCGAATTTGCGACTTCTCGTCCTTGAGCGTGAAGTAGATATGGCCGGCCTGGGAAGCGCGCGTGTTGGAGATTTCTCCCGCGATCCAGATCTCCTCGAATTCCGCTTCGAGCAAATCGCGGATGCGCGCCGTTAGCTCTGTGACGGACCAGACCTTGCGGTCCGGCACCAGATTCAGAGTGAACTGCTCCATAGGAAGCGAGTTTACCGCTTGAAGCTGGAGAAGAGCCACGAAAGTAGCGTGAGCGCGAGGCTCAGGACTAGACAGGTGACGATGGGGAAATAAAACGTGGAGCTCTTGCCTTGCACCAGAATGTCGCCGGGCAGGCGGCCGAGTCGAAAGGGGAGCCGGGAGCCCCCGTAAAGGACGGCGCCGACAACGATGAGCATGAGGCCGATGACGATCAAGAGTTTTCCGGATTCGCGAAGCGGATCCATTTCCAGTCCCCCGGCACTCACTCCTATTCAATCAGATGCGCCCCGGTGTTGGGGGTAAGCACGCATTTTCGCGCCCCGTAACCGGGCGCTGTGCGCCCGGCACGTCCGGGAAGCCCCGGGGCACATTTCGGGCCTTTTTCGCCAGCAGAAGCTGCCGTTTCCCGATTCCAGCGGCCCGCTACAATTCACTTGCAAAGTGCAAGTCATCACACTACGCTCCTCAAATGCCCACCGGACCATCTCGCCGCTCCTCTTGCCCGGTCAGCATCTCGCTCGACATCTTCGGCGACCGCTGGTCCCTGCTCATCGTGCGCGACCTGATGGTGCGTGGCTACCGCACCTTCAGCGAGATGGAGCACGACGGGGACGGCATCGCCACGAACATCCTGGCGGACCGTCTGCGGAAACTGGAAGCCGCCGGAATTCTCGGCGCCGAATCCGCCTCCGACGGCCGCAGCGGCGTTTACCGCCTGACGGAAAAAGGCATCGCGCTGGCGCCCGTGATGCTCGAGCTGCTGATTTGGGCCGCGCACCATGAAGCCACGGGCGCGCCCTGCGAGGTGATCGAGCACCTGGCGCAGAATCGCGAGGGCGTGCTGGCCGAAACGTACCGCCGGTGGAAAGAGCGCGACCTGACGCCGTTGATTCCGCCATTCGAGCGCCTGCCAGCACGCCGCACAAAGAAACAACGGATGCGCCCCGCTTCGAAAAGCCGACGGTCTCGCAACGCGACGGCCGCGCCGCGCGTCTCAGGATTTGCAGGACCTTCCCCGCAAGGAGAGCAGCCATGAACTTCCTGCATGAATTGAAAATCGCGGTTCGCTCGCTGTCGCGCGTGCCCTCGTTGTGGGTGACGGTGGCGCTGACGCTCGCGCTCGGCATCGGGGCCAACGCCGCGATCTTCAGCGTGGTGCGCGGCGTGCTGCTGCGGCCGCTGGCCAATCGCGACGAAGACCGCCTGCTCTATCTCCGCCAAAGCGCTCCGGGATTCGGCGCGGATAACATGACCTTCTCCGTGCCGGAGATCGGCGACATCGGCCGCAGCCTGAAGACGATCTCAGAATTGGGGACGTTTTCCACGCTCGATTTCACCGTGATTGGGCTCGGCGACCCGCGCGAGATTCGCGCCGGCGTGGTGGACGGCTCCTATTTCGAGGTGATGGGGCTGAAGCCGGTGCTCGGCCGGCTGCTTGGTCCGGGCGACGACGGGCCCAAAGCGGCAGGGGCGGTAGTACTCACCTACCATTTCTGGCGCGACTCGCTGCACTCCGATCCCGGCCTGATGGGGAAGACGCTGCAACTCGGGAGCTTCGAAGGCAGCCGGCCAGCGACGATCGTAGGCGTGCTCGAACCTTCCGTGCCGTATCCGGTGGAGACGGAGTTTTTTGCAAACGTCGTGACCAGCCCGCATCACCTTTCCGCAACCATGGTGCAGGGGCGCGAGCACCGCATGACGGAAGTTTTCGCGCGACTGGCGCCGGGCGCGAATCTCGATGCAGCTCGCGCTGAGGTCCGCGCGGCGTACAGCTCCATGATGGCCGCATATCCCGGCACCTACAGGCCCGAGGGACGCTACAAGGTGGACGTGTCGCGGATGCACGACCAGATCAACTCGAAGGCGAAGACGATTCTGTGGGTGCTATTCGCGGCGGCGGGCCTGCTGTTCGTAATCGCGTGCTCGAACGTGGCCAATTTGATTCTGGCGCGCACGGTGCGGCGTGAAGCGGGGCTGGCGGTGCGCACGGCTCTGGGCGCGACGCCGATGGCGCTGCGGCGGTCCCTGCTGGCGGAAAGCCTGGTGCTGTGTGGCACGGGGGCGATTGCCGGGCTCCTGATCGCGGCGCCGATGGTGGCCGTGCTGTCGCGCTACGCGGCGCGCTTCTCCGTTCGCGCGAACGGGCTGACGCTCGATTCCAGCCTGGTGTGGATCGGAATCGCGCTGGCGCTCGCCGCGGCACTGCTTCTTGCGTTCGTGCCGCGCCTGCCGGCAGCGGACGGCTCCAACGGAACCGCGCTAACGAGCAGCGGCATCCGCATCACGGGCGACAGCAAGCGCCGCTTGCGCGCTTTTGCGGTGACGCAAATCACCGCGTCATTTTTGCTGCTCGCCGGAGCGGGCGCGCTGATGAAGACGCTGCTCACGCTCGAACAAACGCAGGCGCCGTTCGACACGGCGCACGTGCTGGCGATCAACCTGCCCGCGATGTCTTACGGCCGCACGCCGGAGCAGGTGGCGGAGTTCTACCGCGAGGCGCGCCATAAGGTAGAGGTGCTTCCCGGCGTCGACCATGCCGCGACGGGCTTCAGCGTGCCGTGGCGCGACACGATCGATTTCGATATCGTGCTGCAGTTCGGCATGGAAGGGCAGACGCCCGAGAACGGAAAAGACTACCCGCGGGCGTGGTTTCGCACGGTTTCGCCCGGCTACTTTGAAACGATGGGGATACCCGTGCTGAGCGGCCGGGAATTCCGCGACGACGACCGCGCGGGCAACGAACGCGTGGTGATGGTCAGCGAGAGCCTGGCAAAGAAGCTGCTGAGCGGCGAGGACCCGCTCAACCGCCACATTTCCTGGACGGATCCCGTAATCAAGTTCATCGGCATCAGCGGAGAGCCGCGGCGCATCGTCGGCGTCGTGCCGGATATCGACGACGTGCACATCATCCCGTCGCCGGCGATGACGATTTATCAGCCCGTGGATCAGGAGGGCTGGAGCTCGCGGATGTTCGTGCGCACCGAGGGAGACTCGCACACGATGATCTCCACGATCACCCGGACGATTCGCCAGATCTCGCCCGACCAGCCCGTGGAGCGCGCGGCGACGCTCGAAGACATCCGCGGCCAACTGCTCACCCCGGACCGGCTGAACGCGATTGTGTTCGGCGGATTCGCGGCGGTAGCGCTTTTGATTTCGGTGGTGGGCGTAGCCGGTGTGCTGGCGTTTGCTGTAAGCGGACGCACGCGCGAATTCGGGATTCGCCTGGCGCTGGGCGCGCAGCCGTCGAGCATACTGAGGAATGTGCTGCTGGAGGGCGCAGTGATGGGCGCGCTCGGGGTCGCGGCCGGCGTCGTGGCCGGCTTCGCGCTGGCGCGCGCCGTGGCCAAGTATGTAGCGGAAATCCAGGTGCCCGGAGCGCTGCCACTGGCGCTTTCGGCCCTGGTGATCCTGGTGGCCGCGGTGGTCGCGGCGGCGCTGCCCGCGATCCGCGCTGCGCGCGTGGACGCGGTGGAAGCGCTTCGCGCGGAGTAGTCCGTTCTAGGGATCGCGCGCGAAGGTCAACCGAACCGACGATCAGACCAATTCGTGGCCGCTGAAGAAGTAGGCGATTTCAAAGGCGGCGGTTTCGGGCGCATCGGAGCCGTGCGTGCAGTTGTTCTGGATGGAAGTGCCGAGGTCGCGGCGAATGGTGCCGGGAGCGGCCTTGGCGGGATCGGTCGCGCCCATCGTGTCGCGCCACTTGCCGATCGCATTTTCCGATTCGAGGACCATAACGACGGATTTTCCGGAGCTCATGAATTGAGTGAGCTCGCCGAAAAAGGGCCGGGCTTTGTGCACGGCGTAAAAACCCTGCGCTTCGCCAATGCTCATCCACTTTGACTTAATGGCGATGATGGAGAATCCCGCCTTGTGAATACGGGACAATATCTCACCGGTCAGCCCGCGCTTTACCGCATCCGGCTTGATGATTGCGAACGTGCGTTCAGTGGCCATTCGAGAGTAGTTGCCTCCTTGCTTCCCTACTTCCTTATTTCCCTACTTCAGTCTCTTTGCCAGCGTGGCGCCGATTTCGGCGGGGCTTTGGACTGTCGTAATGCCCGCGGCGGACATGGCGGCGTATTTGTCGCGCGCTGTGCCCTGGCCGCCCGAAATGATAGCCCCGGCGTGGCCCATGCGTCGGCCGGGCGGGGCGGTCTGTCCGGCGACGAAGCCGACGACGGGCTTGCGGACGTGCTCCTTGATATAGGCCGCAGCGTTTTCTTCAGCGTTGCCGCCAATTTCGCCGATCATGACGATGGCGTGAGTATCCGGATCAGCGTTGAAGAGCTGGATCGCGTCGAGGAACGACGTGCCGATGATGGGATCGCCGCCGATTCCGATGCAGGTGGACTGGCCGATGCCGAGATGAGTGAGCTGGCCGACGGCTTCGTAAGTGAGCGTGCCGCTACGGCTCACAACGCCGACGTTGCCCTGCTTGTGGATGCGGCCGGGCATGATGCCGAGCTTGCATTTACCTGGCGAGATGATGCCGGGGCAGTTGGGGCCAATGAGGCGCGTGCGGCCGCCGCGAATCACGTTCCAGGCGCGCATCATGTCCGCGACGGGAATGCCTTCGGTGATGCAAACGACGAGCGGAAGGCCTGCATCGGCTGCTTCCAGAATGGCGTCGGCGGCAAACGGCGGAGGCACGAAGATGATGGAAACGTCGGCACCGGTGGATTTGACGGCTTCGGCGACGGTGTTGAAGACGGGACGCTCGAGGTGCTGCGTGCCACCCTTGCCGGGAGTTACGCCGCCGACGACGTTGGTGCCGTATTCGATCATTTGCGAGGCGTGGAAGCTGCCTTCGCGACCGGTAAAGCCCTGAACGATGACGCGCGATTTCTCGTTGACCAGAACACTCATCGCGCACCACCGGCGGCACGGACTGCTTTTTCCGCTCCGTCTTTCATTCCGTCGGCCACGGCGAAGCCGAGGCCTGAGTTCTTGATGATTTCCTTGCCTTGCTCGACGTTGGTGCCCTCCATGCGGATGACGACGGGGATTTTCAGTTGCAGCTCGCGGGCAGCATCCACGACGCCGGTGGCGAGAACGTCGCAACGGAGGATGCCGCCAAAAATGTTGATGAAGACGGCGTGGACGCTCGAATCGCTGATGAGGATTTTGAATGCGTTTTTGATTTGCTCGGCATTAGCGCCGCCGCCGACGTCGAGGAAGTTAGCGGGAGAGCCGCCGGAGAGCTTGATGATGTCCATCGTGCCCATGGCGAGGCCGGCGCCGTTGACCATGCAGCCGACAGTGCCGTCGAGCTTGATGTAGTTGAGGCCGTACTTGGAAGCGGCGATCTCGAGCGGGTCTTCTTCGTCGAGGTCGCGGAGTTCGCGGATGTCTTTGTGACGATAGAGCGCGTTGTCGTCGAAGGTCATTTTTGCGTCGAGGGCAACGAGTTTGCCGTCGCCGGTAACGACGCAGGGATTGATTTCGACGAGCGAGGCATCGGTTTCGAGATAGGCGCGGTAAAGAGATTGGAAGAAAGGCTCGGCGAGCTTGATGGATTCGGCGGACAGGCCGAGTCCGAAGCCGAGCTTGCGGGCCTGGTAGCCCTGCAGGCCGACGGCGGGATTGACGTGCTCGCGGAGGATGGCTTCCGGGCGTTCCCGGGCGACTTCTTCGATTTCCATGCCGCCGGCGACGCTGGCCATGAAGACGGGCATGGCGGCGGAGCGGTCGAGCAGCACGCTGAGATAGAGTTCGCGCTTGATGTCGAGCCCTTCTTCGATGAGGAGGCGCTTGACGATGCGGCCTTCGGGGCCGGTCTGGTGGGTGACGAGCTTCATGCCGAGGATTTGGCCGGCGAGCTCGGCAACTTCGTCCACGGAGCGGGCGAGCTTGACGCCGCCACCCTTGCCGCGGCCGCCGGCGTGAATCTGAGCTTTGACGACCATGACGGGACGGCGCAGCCTGTCGGCGACGGCACGAGCTTCTTCTTTTGTGAACGCCACTTCGCCCTGCGGCGTGGGAACGCCATAGCGGCCGAGGATGGCTT
>JASHSV010000235.1 GCA_030038535.1 Candidatus Acidiferrales bacterium | reverse complement strand
AATCCTGACCGGCTCTTGCCGGCATTTGTAAGCGAAGAGCTGACATCTGGTTCTCCGTTTTTCGGTTTTTTAGTCTTTCGCCCATGCCACAACAGGTCGTAAAACAAAAATCCCGCGGCTTCATTTGCGTCAACGCGCATCCGGAGGGGTGCGCGCGCAACGTCGAACGCCAGGTGGAAGAGGCCCGCGCGGCAGTCACGCGCGCCGGCGCAGGACGCACCGCCCGGGCGGGCATCCGCAACGCCCTGGTGATTGGCGGCTCTACCGGCTACGGGCTCGCCTCACGCGTCGCGCTTGCTTGGGGCTATGGCGCTGGGACGCTCGGCGTCTTTTTCGAGCGGCCGCCCGAGGACGACCGTACGGCCACCGCCGGCTGGTACAACTCCGTGGCCTTCCACCGGCTGGCGCACCGCGACGGGCTCAAGGCCGCCAGCCTCAACGCCGACGCCTTCTCCGACGAGACAAAACGTACCGCCTGCGAAATCCTGAAGCGCGAACTGGGACCCGTGGATCTGGTTGTGTACAGCCTGGCCTCGCCCAAGCGCCAGCACCCGCGCACCGGCGTGGTCCACAATTCCGTGCTCAAACCCATCGACTATCCCTACACCAGCAAGACGATTGACCTCTCCACAAAGAAGATCCATGAAATTACTGTGCAGCCCGCCACCGAGCAGGAAATCGCCGACACCGTGGCCGTCATGGGCGGCGAGGACTGGAAATTCTGGATCGATGCCCTGCTCGCGGAAGGCCTGCTGGCCGAAGGCGCGCGCACCATCGCCTACTCGTACATCGGGCCCACGCTCACCTGGCCCATCTATTGGGACGGCACCATCGGCCGCGCCAAAATCCACCTGGAGAAAACGGCGCGCGAACTCGATGCGCTTCTCGCCGGCCGCCTGCGCGGCAATGCCTGGATCTCCGTGAACAAAGCCATCGTCACGCAGGCCTCCGCCGCGATTCCCGTCGTGCCGCTTTACATGAGCCTGCTCTTCAAGGTGATGCAGGAAGAAGGGATTGACGAAGATGCGGCGGCGCAGATGCGCCGCTTGTACCTGGAAGTCTACGCACCAGGAAAAGCTTTGGTCCTCGATGGCGACCACCGCATCCGCCTGGATGACCGCGAGCTGCGCGCCGACGTGCAGGCGGAAGTGACCCTCCTCTGGCCCGAGGTAACTACGGAAAACCTTCTGGAGATTTCCGATTTCGCGGGGTTCGACCGCGGCTTCAAAAACCTGTTCGGATTCGACGTGGACGGTGTGGACTATTCGAAGCCGGTGGAGACCGATATTAGCTGGTAGTGCCGGCGTTAGGCTTTGGCCGCGCGCCCCGCGGCAAACTCCCGCAGGAACTTCGCCATCGCTTCCACCGCCTCCAGTGGCACCGCGTTATAAATCGACACTCGGATCCCGCCGACCGAGCGGTGGCCCTTCAGTTCGATCATGTCCCGGGATTTCGCTTCTGCCAGAAACGTCTTCTCCGTTTCCTCGTCGGGCAGGCGGAAGGTGATGTTCATGCGCGAACGGCACGCCTTCTCCGCATGCGTCCGGTAAAGGCCGGAGGCGGCGTCGAGCGCTTCATAGACTATCTGCGCTTTCCGCCGGTTGATTTCCTCCATCTTCGCCAGCCCGCCGATCGATTCCAGCAGCCAGCGCGAGACCAGCCCCATCACGTACACGGCAAACACCGGCGGTGTGTTGTAGTGCGAGCGTTCGCGGGCCATCAGGCCGTAATCGAGCAGCGCCGGCAGGCCGCCGGGCACGCGGTCGAGAATGTCCCCGCGAACAATCACAATGGTCACGCCCGCTGGCCCCGCGTTTTTTTGCGCGCCCGCGTAAACCAGCGCGTGGCGCTCGATGTCTATGGGCCGCGAAAGAAAATCCGACGAGGCGTCGCACACCAGCGGGGCCTCGCCCGAAGACGGCGGCTCGAAGAATTCCACGCCGTGAATGGTTTCATTCGACGTGTAATGCACGTAGGCGGCGTTGGCCGAGTAATCCGGCTCGTGCGGCGACGGCGTGCGCACGTAGCCCGACGATTTCCCGTTCCAGGCGGCGCGCGCCGGCCCGAACTTCTGCGCCTCCGCCAGCGCCTTTTCGCTCCATGCGCCCGTCACCAGGTAGTCCGCCCCCGGCCCGCCCCGCGACAGAAAATTCATCGGCACCATCGCGAACTGAAGCGAAGCTCCGCCCTGCAGGAACATCACGGAGTATTCCTGAGGGATATCCAGCAGCGTCCGCAGATTGTATTCGGCCGCGGCCAGCACGCCTTCAAACCACTTCGAGCGGTGGCTGATCTCGAGAACAGACGCGCCCAGCTCGGGATGCGTCACCAGATCCCGCTGAATTTCCTCGAGCACGGGCAGCGGCAGCGCAGCCGGTCCTGCGCCGAAATTGTAGAGGCGTTTCATCTCGGATCTGGCTGCCATTCTACCCGGTCAGTGGTAGGAATACTCAAAACTTGCGTGCTTCTGGAAGTCGTCGTAGAAGATTCTGTACCCGCCCCTGTTGTACCCGGCTACGGCAAAGATCAGCTCGGATCTTCCGTCATTGTCGTAGTCGCCCGCGTCCACCAGCCAGATATCCTGTCCGAGGAATTGCACCGAGTTCTCGGGCTCGATCACGAACCATGGATCAGAGAGAGCAAATCCCTGTTCCGTGTCCTGACAATCAGTGGCTCCCTCCAGATGCAAGCCGGCCACCGTCCATCCACGGCTCGAGCCGTAGCTTTTCACCACATGGATGTTCTCGTCCGCGTACGCGAACGGTTTCAGGGTGGCCTCATCCTCCTTTAGGGCTTTGCAGAGATGCGGAAATTGCTGCCGGAACGCCCGCCGCAACAGTTTCACGTGCTCCGCGGATTGCGGCGCCGGTTTCCACGCTTCCGGATCCGCATAGAAAGGCTGGGAGATCGCCACCAGCGGCCGATAGGCTGCTTCACTCGCGAAGCCCGCGAAATCCGAAGATCTCTTTCCCACAGTTGGAACCGGTCCCGTGCTCACGATCTCCTGGAGTCCGATGTGGGAATACAAAGAAAACTCTTTCGGAGTCCACGCGGTCACTTCGCCTAGCTTCCGTCCGTCGAACGCAATCGTCCAGACAACTTCCGGAGGATATTGCGCAGCTATGCGTTCGAGGCAGGCCATATCCGGACAGTCGCTCGGCAAGGCTTTCCATTCCTGTCCGGATTTTCGAAAGACCACCCTCACCTGCCGCGTGTTCGAATCGCCGGCGTAAGTGGGTGGAACATCCTCGAGCACCCCGAGCAGAATGTCTCGAGTGGATTCAGATGGATACTTGGCTCCATGCGCCCGGGGAAATAGACACAGAAGAATGAGCAGCACTGAAGCTGCGGTCACCGCGTCTAAGCGGCGGGAGCGAAACGACAAATGCCGGTCCCCTCGCCGAGGACCCGCTCCATCTTACTTCGCCCAGATTTTCTCCGCATCGCTTTCGAATGGATCGAGGGTCAATGCTACGTTCGGGCGGGAGCGGCGGCGGCGCGCGCAACATATTCGGCGGCGTAGGATGCGAAAGCCTCTTCCAGCCGCCGCGTGACCGGGCCGGGCGCGCCCGGAAACGTGTGCTCCTCCACCGAGCCGATGCCGATCAGGTTGCGATTCGTCGAGGAAATGAACATCTCATCTGCGCGGCGAAGATCGGCGGGCGTGAGCGCGCGTTCCTCCATCGGGATGCCCAGCCGCGGCGCGATCTCCAGCAGTATGCCCCGCGTCACCCCTTCCAGGCACCCGGAGGAAAGCGGCGGCGTCAGCACTCGTCCGCCCGAGACCGCAAACACATTGGCTGCGGTGCATTCCGCCACTTCGCCGCGTTCATTCAGCAGCACCACCTCATCAAAACCCGCCTTCTGCGCCTCCGCCACATGCCACACATTGTTGAGCCAGGCGGTGGTCTTCACGCTGCACAGGGGCGAGGCGGAAAAGCGTCCATTCGGCCTCACTGCCAGCCGCGCTGGCTCGCGATAGGGCGGCAGCCCCGCCGTGTACAGAATCAGGTCGACTTCGGGCAACGCTTCGTCGCTTCGCCAGAAGCCCACCCGGTTGTACACCAGGTAGATTCGCGCCGTGCCCTCGCGCACCTCGTTCGCGCGGATCACTTCGGCCAGATGCCGCCGGACAAAGTCTGCGCTGTACGGCATCGGCAAGCGCACGCGTTCCGCATCCTTCTCCAGGCGCCGCCAATGCCGCTCGAAGGCAAACGCCTCGCCCGAGAATACGCGAAGCGTTGTGAACAGGCCGAAGCCGTTCAGCAGCCCGGCTTGCCCCGGCGAAAGGCGCGACTGCTCGATGGGCGCCAGCCGGTCGTTGTGAAACACGTGGCGATGGATCATTCGTGTCCCCGCGCGTCGAAAACCCATTCTATCGCAGCCATTCGGATTGCGGGCATCGTTTGCGGCCGGGATTGCGCTGTGGTGCTACGAAGCTTTGATCCGTTCCTCGGGCACTTCCACTTCGTCCACACCCCGGAAGGAAAACAGCAGCCGCACGAGATACACGGGCGGTTGCTCGGAAACCTGCCTCACGATGTGCCCGACCGCGTCGGTAACGGCAGCCTGAAACGTGACCTTGTTCACGCGCATTCCGGCGAGATTTACGCGCACGGGCTGTCCTGCCTGGAACACACCGCCATTCTCATGCCGGAGGGGTCCTTTTGCAATCTTGCCCGGGGCGCCCAAGGCGGAAAATCTGTTCATCGGCGGCCCTCCGCTGTAAGATGCGCCCCGCCTTTAGTCCAAGGCGCCCAGGAGATGCGCGCATGACTCCATCCCAGCCACACGCGCGTCGTGCAGTGACCTGCGCGGCGGGTACAGCTCTGGCCCTCGCCCTCGCGGTCTCAGCCTGCTCCCCCGTGCCGGATCCGAGCCCTCCCGAGGTAGCGCTGAAAAGCTTCAGCGGGCCCGACCTGCTCGCTCACATCCGCACGCTCTCCTCCGACGAGTATCAGGGGCGCCTGCCGGGCACCGTTGGCGAGCAGAAGACCGTCAAGTACGTCGAGGATCAGTTTCGCTCGCTCTCGCTCGAGCCCGGAAATCCGGATGGCACCTACGTGCAGAAAGTGAGCCTTATCGGCATCACGCCCGACCCCTCCATGGCCCTCACCCTCGCGCCCGCCGATAAACCGAAAAAAGCGGTCACTCTCAAATTCCGCGACGATTTCGTGGCCTGGACCAAACGCCAGGTCGAAGACGTCTCGGTCGACGCCGACGTGGTCTACGTGGGCTATGGAATCACTGCGCCCGAATACCAGTGGGACGACTACAAGGGTGCGGACCTGAAAGGAAAACTCCTCGTCGTGCTGGTGAACGATCCCGGTTACGAGGACGAATCGCTCTTCGGCGGCAAGGCCATGAAGTATTACGGCCGCTGGACCTACAAGTACGAAAAGGCGGCGGAGTTGGGCGCGGCGGGCTGTTTGATCGTGCACGATACCGGTCCCGCCGGATACCCCTGGGCCGTCGTCGCGCTGAAGAGCGGCGAGCAGTTCGACATTTCCTCGCCGGATAAGAACGCGGGGCGCGCCGCCGCCGAGGGCTGGATCACCCTCGAGCAGGCCCAGAATCTTTTCAAGATGGCAGGCAAGGATTTTGCGGCCATGAAACAAGCCGCGATGAGTCGCGACTTCCAGCCCGTGCCCCTGGGCGTCCGCGCGCAAATCCACATCCACAATTCCCTTCACCCGGTCCAGTCCACCAACGTCATCGCCAAACTCACCGGAAGCGACCCCAAGTTGCGCAGCGAATACGTCGTCTATACCGCGCACTGGGACCACTTCGGCATCGGCCCGGCCGTCAACGGCGACAAGATTTACCACGGCGCGCTCGACAACGCCTCCGGAACAGGCGCTCTGATCGAAATCGCCCGAGCCTACAAGCAGTTGACCGTCCCGCCGCGCCGCTCGATCCTTTTCTTGTCGGTCACCGCGGAAGAACAGGGACTGCTCGGCTCGCAATACTATTCCGAGCACCCGCTCTATCCGCTGACGGACACGGCGGCAGAGATCAACATGGACATCATCAACGCGCTCGGGCGCACGCGCGACATCATCATGATTGGCCGCGGCAGTTCCACGCTCGACGCCGTGGTCGATGCCGCGGCGCAGGAGCAGGGCCGCACCGTAAAACCCGACCAGGAGCCCGAGAAGGGCTTCTTCTACCGCTCCGACCATTTCAACTTTGTCCGCCAGGGTGTGCCTGCCTTCGACCCCGAAGGCGGCGTGGATTACATCGGGCGTCCTGAGGGCTGGGGATTGCAGCAGCACGAGCGATACACACGCGAGGATTACCACAAACCCTCCGACGTGATTAAGCCCGACTGGGATTTTTCCGGCGCGGTCGAGGATATGCAGCTCTACTTCCTGGTGGGCTACCGCATCGCCAACAACGCGAAGATGCCCGAATGGAAGCCGGGTGCCGAATTCAAAGCCAAGCGCGAAGCCATGCTGAAGGCCGCGGGAAAAACAAAATAGAGCCGCGGGTATCTCGTAGGAGCATCCTGCCGCTTACAAATCGCGCCCCGGCGAAGTAAAGGGCTCCCTAAAAGACTCCAAGAGGCTTTGCGCGGAGTGTGCGACCTACGACGTGAAGCTTGAAACGGCTTTCTGCTCGTCGGTGTAAACGTCGAAGACGGTAAACAGCTTGGTGATCAGCAGCAGATCGTGGATTTTCTTCGTCAGGTTCAGCAGCTTCAGCTCGCCGCCTTCCTTCTTCACCGTCGTAAAGCTGCTCACCAGTTCGCCGATTCCCGAGCTGTCGATGTACTGAACGTCCGCCAGGTTCAGGACAATCTGTTTGCGCCCCAGGTCCAGCAGTTGCCGCACCAGGTTACGCAGCGCCGCGCTGCCTTCACCCAGCGTGATGCGCCCGCTGATATCCACCACCGTCGCCGAGCCGATGTCGCGATTGGTTGCCTTTAGATCCATGCCCTCAAACCTTGGAAGCTCCAGCCGGCGAGCTCGGCCGGGCCGTAGGATAGCGTTTCGTCATGATCACTTCCGCTCCCCCCGACTGCGGGATCGTCACGTCCAGCTCGTCCATGAACGCGCGAATCAAGAAGAGCCCGCGGCCCGACGTCTTCAGCAGGTTCTCCTCGGCCAGGGGGTCGGGTACGTCCTCCAGCCGGAAGCCGCGGCCCTGGTCCCGCACGTGAATCACCATCTGCGCCGGCAATAATTCGAAGACCAAAAAAATGAGACGCGCCCGATCCTGATTGTTGCCGTACGTGTATGCGTTTATCACCGCTTCACGCACAGACATACCGATGCGGTAGCCTTGCTCCTCGTCGAAGCCGACGGCGTTGGCCACCCTCAGGGTGATATCTTCGGCCAGGTCAACACTTTCTAGAAGAGTCTCGAGTGTGACCTCTATGCGTTGGGTCGGTACGCGCATCCAGCGGTATGCGTTACAGTGTGTAAATAACAGACACCCGCTTCCAAGTCAATCCGTCCCCTCCTGCCTTCGTTTCGAAATCGGCCAACGTGGTGGAAACCTGCCACTTTCGGCGTGGCAGCCCGTGCCCTCCCCAGCCTACAATCGTCCGGGCGCAACCCCCGAGCCGCAGATTGTTTGCCGACCGCACAAACTGGAATCTAGAACCCAACCGCCTCACCAGGGCCCTGGAGGCTCGGCGCTCCCGCGGCGAGCCGGTGTTTGACCTGACGGCCTCGAATCCCACGACTTGCGGTTTCACCTACGACCAGGAGGCCGTCCTCCGCGCCCTGACCAACCCCGGTGCGCTCACCTACTTGCCCGATCCCAGGGGGTTGGAAGTAGCCAGGCGCGCCGTCGCGCGGTACTACTCCGAACGGGGCGCCGAGACCGCAGCGCAGGACATTTTCCTTACCACCAGCACGAGCGAAGCCTATTCATGGGTCTTCCGCACACTCTGCAATCCCGGCGACTCCCTGCTGATCCCCGCTCCCGGTTATCCGCTCTTCAACTTTCTGGCGGAGATCGCGGATGTGCGCCTGGCGCGCTACCCGCTCGTGTACGACAGCGGCTGGCAAATGGACCTGCGCGCCCTCAAGCAAGCCATCACCCCGGCGACGCGCGCCGTGGTCGTCGTGCACCCCAACAATCCCACCGGACACTACACCAGCGCGCCGGATGCCAAGCGTCTCACCGAGTTGTGCGCCGCCTGCGGCCTGGCCCTCATCGTCGACGAGGTCTTCCTCGATTTTGCGATTTCGGGCGGGAGCCCCCGCACGCCCTCCGAGCCAAAACCGCGGACTTTCGCGGCCGGCTCCGATGCGCTCACCTTCACCTTGAGCGGCCTCTCCAAGATCAGCGGCCTGCCTCAAATGAAGGCCGCCTGGCTGGTCGTGAGCGGCCCTGAAAAATTGAAAGCACAGGCCGGCGAGCGGCTCGAAGTCATCGCCGATACCTATCTTTCCCCGAACGCGCCGGTGCAACTGGCCCTGCCCGCGCTTTTGGCCATGCGCGCGGCATTTCAACGCCAGGTGGGAGACAGGATCACTCGGAATCTTTCGGAATTGGACCGTCAGCTCGGCGGCCAGAAGCTCTGCTCACGGCTGAAAGTGGAGGGCGGGTGGTACGCCGTGCTGCGCGTTCCCGCCACGCGCTCGGACGAGGATTTCGCCGTCGAGCTGCTCACCAAGCGCGGCCTCTATCTCCATCCCGGCCACTTCTTTGATTTTCCCGCGGATGGCTACGTCGTAGTGAGTCTGCTCACGCCCGAAAACGAATTCTCACAAGGTGTGCGCCTTCTGCTGGCAGCAGCTTGACCGGCAAATCCCGCGCGAGCGCAGACCTACGTAGCGAGCAGCGCTCCGATGAGTGAGAAAAGGCTCTCCGCCAAACGGCGCAAGGCGGATGAGGCGCGCTCGAACCATCCGGAGCCGCCGGCCTGGCTCACCTTATCACCGGCATTCTCCCCGGAGGCGCTCGCAGAACCCGCGATGTGCACCGCTTCGCCCGGCGCATCGCCCACGGTGAATACTTTTCCTCCCAGCAGGTAGAGGCTTTCGGCTTCCGCGTGATTCAGCGGGCGTGCGCCCCGCCGGCC
>JASHSV010000234.1 GCA_030038535.1 Candidatus Acidiferrales bacterium | reverse complement strand
AAGCCACCACCACGGCGGCTCTCTGCTTCCGGCGGCCGTAAAGCACGGCCAATCAAGCGCGAGAGCTGGCGTTTTGCGCGGTGCAACCGGGCCTTTAGCGTTCCCTGGGAAATGCCCAGCTCCTCCGCCGCTTCCTCCGTAGAGAAGCCCTCCATTTCACGCAAGATGAAGGCCGAACGAAGGACCGGCGAGAGCGTCTGGAGATTGCGGCGCAGCAGGTCTTCCAGCTCGCGGCGCGCCACAATCTGCTCCGGACTGGGGGCGGTGTCCGGAAACTGGTCGGCGAAGGTCATCTCGTCGTCCTCTGCTAAACGCTCATCCAGGGAGACGGCCGGCCGCGCGCGACGGCTGCGCAGGCGCATCAAGGCAGCGTTGATAACGATGCGCGTGAGCCAGGTGGAAAACTGAGATCGGCCCTCGAAGCGCCGCAGATTGCGGAAGGCACTCAGCATTCCCTCCTGAAGCACATCCTCCGCCTCTTCGGGTGTGCCCACCAGCCGAAGGGCCGTTTGATAGAGGGCTGGGCTTTGTTTTGCGAACAGGGATTCCAGAGCGTCCTGATTTCCCGCCTGGGCCTTTTCGATCAGAAGCAACTGCGGATCTTTTGTCGATACAAGATTCGGAACGATTCTCGATGATTGCAGCTTTTCCTGGCGTATGGTGTTCATTTTCCATCCCCCCGATCACTGCCCTCTCCCTGCGGCTCCGGTGGTGCGCCCGCCCCCGCGGGCTCCGGAGCGCAGCAGGTGATTGCCTCAACGATGGCGCGATTCAGGCAGCCCTTCGCACGAAAGGTGGCGCCGCGGGAGTGCAAATTCTTCAAAATCCGCTTTCCCTCGGCGTCTATCGAAGTAACCCCCATCAAATCGACCAGAACCTGCTTGCCGCCTACGAACGCTGCTGGAAGGCGCTCCAGAAGGCCAGAAAGCAGTCCCAGAGCGGCTCCGGTAAGCTTGCCCTCCACCATCAACACGTAGGAACTGCCTTGGTCTGACTCAGTCACTCGAAGCATAGGCCGAACCAAATCGCGCAACAATTGTAGCACGCCGGGAGCCAAATAGGACTCATGGAGTCCTAGTTTTTATCTCATTGAAAAACAAAGTCTTAATGCAGGAATGTCGGTTAAGATGTTTCAGGCTGATGACGTCCGGAGATCCAGACTGCCGAGATGTCGGCAGTTGCCGAAATCTCGGCAGGATCGGCCACGAAGCTCAGCTCTTCTCGATTCCGAGTTTTTTCATGCGCGATTGGAGCGTGGTGCGCTTCAACCCGAGGCGGGGTGCCGCGCCGCCGGGTCCGGATAGCTTCCATTTGGATTCGCGCAGGGTCTGAAGGATATGCTCCCGTTCCATCTCTTCGAGCGTGGCGGAGGGAGATGGAGCGGGCGCGTCCATTCCCCGCAACTCGGCGATGGGGACACGGAGAACTGTACCAGGGGAAAGAATTACGGCGCGCTCGATGAGGTTTTCCAGTTCGCGCACGTTGCCTGGCCAGGGATACCGGACCAGAGCATCCATGCTCTCGGAAGGGATGGTTTCGATGTTGCGGTTCATACGGCGCGAATACATCTGGGCGAAAAAGCGGACCAGCAGCGGGATATCGTCGGTGCGTTCGCGGAGCGGAGGGACGCGAATGGGGAAGACATTGAGGCGGTAATAGAGATCGCTGCGGAATTGCTTGCCGGCGACCATGGCGGGAAGGTCGCGGTTGGTGGCGGCGACGACGCGCGTATTGACGCGTATGGTGCGGCTGCCTCCGAGCCGTTCGAACTCCTGTTCTTGGAGGACGCGGAGGAGCTTGGGCTGCAGCTCGAGGGGAATGTCTCCTACTTCGTCGAGGAAAATGGTTCCCTGCTCGGCGAGCTCAAAGCGTCCCACCTTTTGTGCGACCGCGCCGGTAAACGCGCCCTTTTCGTGGCCAAAGAGCTCGCTTTCGAGCAAACCCGCGGGAATGGCGGCGCAATTAATCTTGACAAAGGGGCCCTTGCTCCGCGGGCTGAGGTTGTGGATAGCCCTGGCGACGCGCTCCTTCCCGGTACCGGTCTCACCGAGGAGCAGGACTGAAGAACCGGTGGGCGCGACAGTTTCCACTTGCCGCAGAACGTGCTGGAGGGCGGCACTTTCTCCCACCATCTCCTCGAACTGGTAGCCCGAGCGCATTTCGTCCACGAGAATCAGGTTCTCTTCGGCAAGACGGTTCTTGAGATCCTCGATCTCACAATAAGCGAGGGCATTCTCCAGAGCGATAGCGAATTGCACGGCGACCTGTCCGAGCAGCTCGATGTCGGCGTCAGAAAAGGCTTCCGGGCGGGAACTGGCCAGATTCAAGGTGCCAAGCACGGTGTTGCGAGTGAGCAGCGGCAGGCAGACTCCCGAGATGAGCCCTTCGGCAAGAAGAAGCCTGGCGCCCTCGGTAGCCATGCGCTCGAGTGATTCGCGGTCAAATCGAACCGGCTGCCTGGACTCAATGGCCTGGCCTGAAGGCACTTGGTCCAGTGGAAAGACCATTTCTTCGCGAAGGAGGTGCTTGCCGGAAGGGAAATCCACGGCGTGCAAGCGGATCTTGCCCGGGCTTTCTTTGTCCATGAGCGCCAGGCTGGTGTACTCGTGGCCCAGCAAATCGCGGCAAAAGGCGGAAATGACGGCAAATACGTCCGGCAATTCAAGATTGGAGACAACCGCGTTGTTCACTTCGAGCAGAAGCCGGAGGCGGTCGCGTTCCCGGGCCAGTTCCGCCTGGGTCGTATCCGGAGGGGTCTTTCCCGGCGAGAGGGAATCCGCCGGGCGGCCCGCCTGGGGTGTGGGGAGATCCGACATGCTAGCCTTTCAGAGGCGAAGGGGAAGGTTCAAAGGTAACACAGAGAGCAGGAAAATTGCTTGGGCGCCCAGGAATGCGGACACTTGAGCGGCGAGGGTTCACATCGGGCTCTAGCGGCGAGCCGCAAGCGACCAAACTGCTGCCCAGGTAGTGGAAGAAAGCCGAGCGGGGAGTGCGGACACTTCCCCTTAATTCTTGACATTCCCCTTGCCACGTACTATTTAGCTTCGGGCTTCGAATTGATTGAACGATGCGGGTGTTCCGGGGTCAGCCCGAATCGAACGGCGCCCTCCAACTAGACGCGTGTTTTCGATCCTCCATCGGTGGGGAGTTCGCTATGTCTAAAAAGGTCTTACTCGCAACGGGTGTGCTTTGCGCCATCGGGTTTCTGCTGAGCGGGCAGCGTCCGCCGCGGGCGCCGGCGCGCCGCATCGCCGGAGCGGGCAATCGTGGTCTGCTGCGCGATGCCGCGTTCGAACAACGGGTGCGGAGCGCGCTGACAGGGGCGCCATTGAGCTTTGAGGAGAACATCGGGCAGACGAATGCGCGGATGAAATTTGTGGCCCGGGGCGGAAACTTTATGCTCGGGCTGGCGCCGGACGAGGCCGACCTGCACCTCCATACGTTGCATACGCGTGAGAAGCGCCCGGCGCAACTCGAACCCGAAGGGCTCGGCTGGGCCGACGCGATGGCGGCGTCGGCTCTGGTGCGCCTGGAATTTGCGGGCAGCGATCCAGAGGCGCGGCTGGAAGGGGTCGATCCGGAGCCGGGCACCATCAATTACTTCAAAGGGGGCGACCCAAACGGCTGGCGCCGCAATGTGCCGCATTTCGGTCGAGTACGGTATGAAGGTCTGTATCCCGGCATCGACGCTGTGTTTTACGGCGACCGACAGGAGATGGAATTCGACTTTGTGATAGCGCCGGGCGCGGATCCCTCCGCCATCCGGATGCGCGTTGAGGGAGCCGGGAGCGTGGAATTGACGGAGGAGGGAGGCCTAGTCGCGCGCACGGCCGCGGGCGAGGTGATGCTGCTGCCCCCACGCATGTACCAGAAGTTCGGGGGCGAACGGCCGGAAGTCGCTGGGCGGTACGTGTGGCGAGCCCCGGGCGAAATCGGATTCGAGGTGGCGGCCTACAACCACGCGGAAGCTCTGGTGATCGATCCCCAGGTGTCTCTGAGACATGGGGCTGCGAGGCAGGCGGCGAAGGGCACAGGGCGGGGGCGCAGAAATAACGGAACTCCTCCCGATACGCCACCGCCGACTGGGGGTTCGGTGTCTCTCTCCACGTTCCTGGGAGGGAGCTATGAGGATTCCATCGAGAGCATCGCGGTGAGCGCGGCAACGGGCCACATCTACGTGACAGGATTCGAAGATTCGTATGACTTTCCCGTGACGACGGAAGGCGGCTACGGGCCGCTGGGGTCTCCGAACGTGAACTGCCAAATTCCGCAGTCGCCGTGCGGCGACGCGTTTGTGGCGGAATTCAACGTCAGCACGATTACGGCGCCGGTGCTGGTGACTTCCACGGTCATTGGCGGATCGAATGACGATGTGGCCTGGGGGATTGCGCTGGACGAGAATGACGACCCCTACATCGTAGGGCAGACGGACTCGCTGGATTACCCGACGACGGCGAACGCGATTCAGTGCGTGCTCGGGGTGAGCTCGTGCCCAGAAGGCGGGGGGACGATCAATTATCCGGTGACAAATTCGGGATGCGGCACAACCGCACAGCCGCGCGCGTGCCATCACGTATTCGTCTCCGTGTTCAGCCCCGACCTGAGCCAATTGCTATTCAGCACGTATTTGGCGGGAAGTGACGACGACGAAGGCTATGCGATTGCGGTGGATGGGAATGGAAACGCCTTCTTGACCGGAGCGGCGGGCGAATATTTTCCCACCCAGGTAAGCGAAACGTTTTGCGAGGAGTGCTCTCCGTTTCAGGAATATTACAACGGAGCGGGCGACGCTTTTGTGGCGGGGATCAACAATCCTGTGTGCCCGGCGGGCACGATCTGCGCGAATTCCGGAGCGCTGATGTTCGCGACATATTTGGGCGGGTACGAGACGGACGCAGGATTGGCGATCGCGCTGGACCAGAACGACAATGTCTTCGTAGGTGGCGTAACTTTTTCCGGAAACGACCCGAATCTGACGTTCTCCTATCCCTGCGATGGGTGTGTTGCCATCACCGGGGGTTCTCTCCAGCAGACTTCGAATGATTCCAACACTTGCGGACCGGGATATGTATTCGCGTGTGGGGACGGGTTCTTCGTTGAGATGAACGAGTTCGGGCAGTACGTGTCCTACGGCACGTACCTGGGGGGGAGCAACGCCGACCAAGTAAATGCAATCGCGCTCGACCTGGAGGGTGACGCCTTTGTGACAGGGCAGACCGAGTCGGGAGACTTTCAACCGGTAACGGTGATTTGCCCGGAGTTTTGCGAAGGGCAGCCCTTCCAGGCCAATAACAACGGCGGGAACGATGCCTTTGTGGTGTCGTTCTACTATGCGTGCACCACGGAGTGCGGCGGAGGGGATGATATCAATTATGCGACCTACCTGGGTGGCTCAAATGACGACATAGGGCTGGGGATCGCGGCTGACGAGAATGGAGATTCGTTCGTAACCGGGTCTACCGCCAGCGGGACGGGCGCGGATCCCGGCTTCCCGCTTGCGAACGCGCTGCAGACGCAATCGAATGCTCAGTATTACTCGTCTTCGGCGTTCGTGACGGTAGTGAACAACCTGGGCAGTGGGCTTCTATTTTCCAGCTACTATGGCGGTCTGTACGACTACTACGGCAATTCACCGACGGACGTGGGCACCTCGATCACGCTGGACAGCAACGGGGTTATGTATGTTGCGGGGCGAAGCACGTCGTATGGCACCACGGGCAACACGCTCAACCAATACGGAGAACCGGGCCTGTGCTTCATCAACCAGATTCCGGGCGCGAATGCCGATCAGTTGTACTACAACGACAATAATGGATTTGTGGCAATCATCAATCCGACGAACTCGGCTTCGGCGTGCTTCTCACCGGCGCTGATGAATGCGACGTCGGCGACTACCTCCACGCCGCTGACTTTCAACTTCGGGTCTTCACTCTCGAATACCCCTAACCAACCCTACCCATCCGGTCCCCAAGTTTTGACCATTTACAATCAGGGGAGTGCCGAATTGACGAGCACGATCACAATTAAAGGGGCCAATGCCGGGGATTTTCCCGAGACGGACAACTGTGCGACGGTGGCGGGGGGAGGGGCCTCGTGCCAGATCACTATCCGGTTTACGCCGACGGCCTCGACCATGGAGGGCCCGGCGGCGGAAAACGCACAAGTCGTGATCCAGAACAACGCGAATTGCCCTACAGCGATGTCGTGTACGGCCGCATTAACGGGGATTGCCCTGCCGCCTGCAACGGTGACGCTGACGCCGTCTCCCGTCAACTTCATGGGGACGACGCAGGTGGGTTCCTCGAGCGGCCCGGTGGCCGTGACTTTTACCAACACGAGCACAACCTCTTATGTGGATTTGTCGAGTCCGACGCCGGTGATGCTGGCTGGCGCGAATCCCGGGGAATTTAGCATCAATCCTAACTATTGCTATCCGAACAGCCAGATACAAGACAACAATTCGACCTGCACGGTCTATGTTTCGTTCACGCCGAACACCGTGCCGCCGGGGGGGCGTTCTGCCACGCTGGTATTCACAGATGACGGAGTCGGCAGCCCGCAGAGCGTTATGCTCAATGCTACGAGTGTTTTTCCGCCGGCTGTCGTGTCGGTCCCGCCGCTCAGTCTTCTGTTTGGTCCGGAGGTGCAGGGAACCACGAGCACGGCGCAGACGGTGACCATCACCAACAGCGCGACGGCACCGGCAGCAAATCTCGTGGTCACGCAACCGCTGACGTTTGGCGGAACGAATTTTATGGATTTTGCAGCTACGGGATGCACGACTGCCGTGGCACCCGGCAATACGTGCGTCATCAGCGTGACGTTTACGCCGCAGCCGGGGGCGGCTGGCAACCGAATGGCGACGCTGCAGCTTGCGAGCAACGCCACAAACGGCACGCAGACAATTGGGGTGAGCGGCACCGACCTGGCGCTCCCCACACTGACGCTCAATCCGGCACCACCCACTCCGTTGACGTTTCCGAATCAAGTGCTGATGACGATGAGCGCACCGATGAATGTGACGCTAACGAACACGTCGGCGAGTTCGCCGCTTACATTGGCGAATGTGGCGCTGACCGGCGCAGACATGAACGATTTCGCGATTGCCTCGAACGGTTGTGGCAGCTCGCTGGCGGCGGGGGCGAATTGCGTGGTGTCTCTGACATTCACTCCTCAGGCAACGGGTGCGCGCACGATTACGCTGCAGTTCACGGACAACGCCAGCGGAACTCCGGCGAGCCCGCAAAACGTGACCATCAACGGCACAGGGGTCACGCCACCGACGGCCAATTTGACGGCCACGATCACCTTTACGACTTCTCAGGCAATCAACACGACGAGCCCGTCGATGGCGGCGACGCTGAGCAATACGGGAGGCGCGCCCCTGCCGATCACCAACATCGCGACGACCGGCGACTTCGCCGTGCTCTCGAGCAATTGCGGCACGTCGCTGGCCGCGGGTTCGAATTGCAGCATCAATGTGACCTTTACTCCGCTCGCGTCCGGAACGCTGATGGGGACACTCGTGGTAACCGACTCGGTGGGCATGCAAACGACGACGCTAACCGGCACGGGAGTCACACCGCCGACGGCGATCCTATCGACGAACAACCTGACTTTTGGAACGCAAGCAGTGGGCGTGCCCATCGCAGGGGCGCCTATCACGCTGATGAACACCGGAGGGTCTGCACTCAATATCACCACAATCGCTGCGTCAGGCGATTATTCGGAGATGGACACCTGCGTCCCGAGCGTTCCAGCGGGCGGGATGTGCATGATTACGGTTACCTTTACCCCGTCGGGAGCGGGCGTGCGAAACGGCTCGATAGTGATCATAGATAATGCGGCGAACAGCCCGCAGACGATCACTCTTTCCGGCACGGGCTCAACCACAGTCCCGGGCTTTGCATTGTCCGCGCCTCTTTATTTCGGGGCAGTGCTGGAAGGCACAACCAGCGCAGCTCAAACCATCACCATCACGAATTCCGGAGGAGCGACGCTGAATGTCACGAGCGTGACGGCGAGTGCGGAGTTCAACGTGTCGGCGAACACGTGCGGAATGGTAGCGATCGGGGCGAATTGCATGGTCAGCGTTACATTTACGCCGACGATGACGGGGTTACAGACCGGGACGCTCACCTTCATCGACAACGCTCCACCCGGCACGCAGACGGTTTCGCTCTCGGGCATCGGAGCCACGGTGACCCTCGCGCCGACTGCGGGAAGTTCGGCCACGCTCACGGTCACTCCAGGAGATATAGCGACCTATCCGGTGAATATAAGCAGCACGCCGGGGCTGGTGGTGACGGTAAGCCTGAGCTGCACTACTACGGCGCCCTATTCGATTTGCACGGTCAGCCCGACGCAGGTCACTCTGGGCGGGGCAGCCGTACCAGTGATTACAGTGACGGTGCAGACGAACTGCAATACATCGTTGCTTTCGCCGGGGCCAGAGAAATCGCCGCCGATCTTGCCCCCGCCGTTCGCCGGAATGTGGGTGGGTACGCTGGTTCTGTTCGTGATGCTGCGCCGGGTGGTTCCGAAGCCTTGGCTTGCACGCGCGGTTCCGGCGCTGCTGCTGCTGATGGTCGCAATCAGCTGGGCAGGATGCGTGAGCAATCCGGCGCCGGCCATCCCTGGGGCGCCGACGACACCGGAGGGCAGCTATATGGTCACGGTGACTGCCACGGGCATGAACGGCGTGAATTTGATGAAGGTACTGACGCTCACACTGAGAGTCATTTAGCGGAAAACTGAAAGCGTGAGGCCGCGCCGGCCGGAAGCGCGCGCGAAGAGATGCTCGTTCGGCTTGGCGCGCTAAGTCTCTCCGCCCTGGACGATACGAATATTTCCGGATCTCGTTTCCACGTTTACGTGCGCTTTTCCGTCTCCCACACGCGCGCGTAGGAACTTGCGGGACTGTTCCTCGATGCTAATAGGCATGTCGACGCGCACGTCGCCCGAGCTAGTATGGGCGGTTAGCGCAAAGCTTGCGTTATGCGGCACGGCCAGCGTGATTGTTCCCGAGGCCGCACCCAAATCCCAGAATGCGTTTCCGGAAGGATTTCCATGGATTTCGATTCTCCCCGAGGAGGTTGAAGCGCGCAGGTCATCCATCGCGCCGCTTACGCGGATAGGGCCGCTTCCCGTTTCGACGCTCACGCGCCCCTGTGCGCGTTCGACTTCGATCGAGCCCGAGCCAGAGGCGCCCCGTACGTCCTGCCTGATGTCGCGAAACGTCACGCCGCCGGAGCCGCTGTGGAAGCTGACGGTTCCCTGGATCCTGGAGGCTTCAATTCTGCCGCTGCCTATCGAAATTGTGAGGTTATCGCCGAGATCGTCCGCGCGAGCCACGCCCGAACCCATCGTAACTCCGACCGGCTCCCGAACACCGGTGATCTGAACGTCTCCCGATCCTGTCTTCGCGTTCACTTCCGTGTCCGCAGGCGTTTCCACTGTATAGCTGATGGAGACGATTCCCCATCGGGCGTTTCCTCTATCCCCTCCCAGCCGGATCAGGTTGCCGTTCTGATCGATAGGAGGATTCGAGGCGATTTCGGCGGCCCGACGACTGGCGCTCGCGCCCAAAAATCCGCCGGCACGCACCTCGCCGCTGATGCGCACTTCACCCGGGCCGCCGGTGCGAACCACAATCCGTCCTGAGCCAGTGTTCACTTCCAAACGAACGGGCCCGTCCACCTTCAGAGTCCGCGAGAAAGTAGCCTCGCTCCGGCCGACCATACATCCGGTCTGTAAGATCACGCTTGCAACCCCCGCCGCGAGCCAGAATAGCGGCGGCTTACTTTTGATGTCAGGAGCCATCCGTCACCTGCAACGCCGGGCGAAATCGCAGTGCCCGCCTCTATGAGGATCAACGTCCTATGAGCGGAAAAAGTTCCGCCCTTACTTACGATCCCACAATCTTAAGTCCTGCATTGAGCGAACCTTGCCGATAGCCCTCGACGTCGAGGGCCACGAAGAGGAAGCCCGCGGCGCGGAGCCGCTCACCCATTTCACGCAAGGTGGCCGGGTCGAGAGCGCGGGGCAATTCTTCCCTTGCGATTTCGATCCGAGCCAGTTCGCCGTGGTGCCGCACGCGAAACTGTCGGAATCCCATTTCCCGAAGACCGGCTTCTCCGAGTTCAATCTGCGCCAGCTTCTCCGGGGTGACCGGGGAGCCGTAGGGGACGCGCGAAGAAAGGCACGCGGAAGCGGGACGGTTCCAAGTGGGCAGCCCGGCCTGCCGAGAGAGCAGGCGAATCTCCATTTTGCTCAGGCCCGCGTCCAGCAAGGGCGATAGAACCGCGTGTTCGCCGGCGGCACGATGACCAGGACGGAAATCTCCCTCATCGTCGGCATTGATCCCGTACGCGACGGCTGCGATGCCGCGTTCCGCTGCGAGGCCTCCGAGAACCGAGAACAGCTCGTCCTTGCAGTAATAGCAGCGGTCGCGACGGTTGGCCGCATAGAGCGAGTTTTCGAGCTCATGGGTATCCACGAATTCGTGCCGCAAGTCCGCTGAGCGGACGAGCAGCTCCACCTGTTCGCGGTCGTATGCGGAGAAACTCTGGGAAATGGCGGTGACCGAAAGCGAGCGGGAGCCGAGCGCGCGATGGGCGGCCCAGGCGAGATAGGCGGAATCCGCCCCACCCGATAGTGCGATCAGAAGCGAAGGCAAATCGCCGAGACGAGCCAAGAGCTGCGCTTGTTTTTCGACCGCCAAGCCAACGGGCACACTCGATTCCATGCGCTGCAGTATATCGCGATGCCCTGCCGTCCGGAGCATTGGCGTCGCAGACGAGGGGCGATCCGCTTCCTGTCTCAGCCGGGCAGATAGGGCATCCAGCGCGAAGATTTGCGAGCTTTACTGAAAATCCAGCAGAACGTCCACCGTTCTGGTCTGTGGGTCGGGCTTCAGAAGGTGTCCGATGTGCTCGAAATGGACGGGAGAATTCTTGAAAATATTTCGAGCGCCGCCATTCAGAAAGTCCTCGAGGTAGGAATTGTCGAAAACGTCGCCGCGCGCGAGTTTCCAGTTCGAAAGCAACTGGCGTTCGGCCGAAAGTGAAAGGCCGGTGACCACGAGCTGGCCCATGCGGTACTGGATCCCCTCGATGACGCGCGCGGAGTAGGAAACCAATCCTTTTGGATCGTCGAACTGTGGCGCCGGCTCGATTTTTGCCTCCAAATAGCCGCGCTTGGCATACTCTTTTGTAATCGCGTCCCAGCCCGCTTGCAGCTTCAGATCATTGGCTGGTTCTCCGGAGGCAAATCCGAGAAGCGTGTTGAGCGCGCTCACATCGAGAGCGAGTTGCCCCTTCCATTCGATTCCGCCCCAGTGGTATTGCGGACCGGGCTCGACGGGTAATTGCACAACGATTTCATTCGAGAGGGGCTTTGTAGGTTCGCCGACGAACTGTGGCAGGGGTTCACCGAAGCGAACGTGCAAGTAACCTTGCGAAGTGTAGGCCGGCCGCACATGCTCGACCACGAAGATGGCCAGCGTATAGCGTGAATAGGCCTTGCCAACGATGACGTCCTCTACCTGTTTGATCGCCAAAGCGTTTTCCGCGAGCGCATCGGAGAATGTGAGGGCGTTGACCGTCACCTTGGCGCCATTTACACGGAATCTCTCGACCATGTCGTCTGAGCCCGGCGCCTGCACGAGCTCGCCCTCCACCTCGCCGGGAATGCGGCGCGATTTCAACAGATCTGCGATCGCCTCCCGGAAAGTGTCCAATCCGATACCGGATTCGGGTGCCGATCCGTTGTAGGGCATTCCGGTGGCCTGGAGGACGTGCTCGATTTCCGAGTCCGTAAACCAGGGGAAATTGTCGAACCACATCGGATGGCAGGGAGCGTCCTGCAGAGCGAATTGAATCTCCACACCTTTCGTGGAGCTGTCGAACTTATAGTGCACCTCGCTGAACCAGCCGAGCCTTGCGAGCCGGTCAGCGGCAGATTCGATCTCGCGGCGGGTGACGACCGATCCGGGTGCGAGGCCGATGCTGCGCGCCAGGACATCGGCGGGAAACCGGTTCGAGCCGCTGAATTGTACGGAGGCAACCTTTGAAGTCGCCGGCCCCAGCCCAGTCGACTGCGCGAGGGTGGAGGGGCACACCGCGGTGCAAGCCAGAATCGCGGAAACGACTAGCACTGCCATGCTCCACGGCACTTCAGGGAAATACAGCCGCCTTCTACCTGAGTTCCCGTGCGTCACGGGCAAACGCTCCCGCTTCATTCCACCGTGACGGACTTGGCTAGATTCCGAGGCTGATCCACGTCGCAGCCCCGGCGGACAGCTATGTGGTAGGCAAGGAGCTGGAGGGGCAGGATTTCAAGCAACGGCGAAAGGGTCTCGGGGGCCGAAGGGATCTCCAGGCAGTGGTCCGATGCCTCGCGTGCCAGACGATCTCCTTCCGTAATGATGGAGATCACAATGCCATCGCGTGCTTTCACTTCCTTGATGTTGGAGACAGTCTTTTCATACCGAAGCATGGAGGCTTCGTCCTTTTCATCCCGCGTCGCTAAGACGACGACGGGAAGATTCTCGTCGATTAGCGCGTTGGGCCCGTGCTTCATCTCTCCTGCGGGATACCCTTCCGCGTGGATATAGGAAATTTCCTTGAGTTTGAGGGCGCCTTCAAGCGCGATCGGGTAATGGATGCCGCGCCCGAGGTAAAGGAAGTCGGTGTGGCGGAAGAGCTGCCGCGCCAGTTCCTCGATTTCCTCGTCGCGCTGCAGGATGGATTCCATTTTGTGAGGAATCCGGGTGAATTCCTGCAGAAGACACTTTGCTTTCTCGACGGGAAACGTGCCGCGTGTCTGCGCCAGATAAAGGGCGACAAGCTCAAGGGCGACAAGCTGACCGGTAAAGGCCTTGGTGGAGGCCACGCCGATTTCCGGGCCCGCGTGCGTATAGATTGTTCCGGAAGCCTCGCGAGTCATCATGGAGCCCACTACGTTGCAAATAGCCAGCGTCTTCGCGCCCTTTTGTTTGGCCTCGCGCTGGGCGGCAAGCGTGTCTGCCGTCTCGCCGGACTGGCTTACCAGGATGGCGAGTTGATCGGGTTCCAAGATGGGGTCCCGGTAACGGAACTCACTTCCGTAGTCCACTTCGACCGGGATTCGCGCCAGCCGCTCAATCATGAATTTCGCCGCGAGCGCCGAATGCCAACTCGTGCCGCAGGCAACGATTTTGACGGCAGTAAAGCTCTGGAACTCCTTTTCGGTGATGTCCATCTCGTCCAGGAAGACGCGCCCAGTTTCCAGAGAGATGCGGCCGAGCAGGGTATCGCGAGTGGCCCGTGGCTGCTCGAAGATCTCTTTCTGCATGAAGTGCTTGAAGCCGCCTTTCTCGGCCATGATGGGGTCCCAGGTGACGTGCTGGACGGGCCGTTGGAGCGGCCGGCCTTCGAAATCCGTGACGCGGACTCCCTGCGGAGTCAGCACGGCGATATCGCCATCGGCCAGGAAAAAGATGTCGCGGGTGTGCTGCAAGAGGGCAGGGATGTCGCTGGCCACGAAAAACTCGTCCTGTCCCAACCCGATCACGGCAGGCGGTCCCCAGCGGGCGGCTACGATTTTGTTCGGATCCTTGGTGGAAAGAATGACGAGCGCGAACACGCCCGATAATTCCTTGACCGCGCGGCGCACCGCCTCTTCGAGCGGGAGCCCCCCCAGATTCGCATAGTGTTCGACCAGGTGGGCGACGATCTCCGTGTCCGTTTCCGTAACAAATTTGTGGCCTTCGGCGGCCAGACGGTGCTTCAGTTCCACGTAGTTCTCGATGATCCCGTTGTGGACGACCACGATTTCGCCCGAGCAGTCGCGGTGCGGGTGCGCGTTTTCTTCCGTGGGCCTGCCGTGCGTGGCCCAGCGAGTATGACCGATGCCATAAATGCCGTCGATCGGCGAGAGCCGCAGCGTTTCCTCCAGGTTCCGCAGTTTTCCGGACGCACGACGCACCTCAAGTTTGCCGTTCTGCGTAACGACCGCAATGCCGGCGGAATCGTAGCCGCGGTATTCCAGCCGTTTCAGCCCGTCGATGATCAACGGCACCACTTTCTTGGGTCCCAGATAACCAACTATTCCGCACATTGCCCACTCGCTCCTTGCAAAAAGGGATTCCGCCGCGCACTTCCGGGGGAACACCACCAGAGTAACACAGCGACGCAAGGGGCGTCGGCTAAGGGCTATCTGTTGCGTTTCCACTGGACACTGGGCGCCGAATTTCCTATAAGATTTCGCGTTCGCGTGAAAGAGGATCCGGCCGCATGAGAACGGGCAAGCGCATCGTCGCCAGAATCGACCCCCGCTTCAGCCCGTTTCTGTTGCTTGTTCGGCGTTCTCCCATCGACCGCTACGGAATCTTTGCCGGTGAAACAATTCCCCGCAACCGCCGAGTGATCGAGTACACGGGAGAGCGCATTACGTATCGGACGGCGAATGGGCGTTTCCGGAGGATTCTGCGGTCGGGACGACCGCGCCGGTTCTACTTTTTTGTCCTGAACAAGCGTTGGGTGATCGACGGATCGGCCGGGGGGACGGGCGCGGAGCTGGTGAACCATAGTTGCGAACCGAACCTGGTGCGCAGGCGCATTGCCGGCCACATTTATTACTACAGCCGAAAGCGTGTCCGCAGCGGCGAGGAGCTGAGCGTCGACTACCGATTCTCGAAAGACACCATCCGCTGCAAATGCCGCTGCGGCGCGCCGAAATGCCGGGGAACGATCAATCTGAAGTAATCCATTAGCCGAAGGCCAGGGAAGGTAGGCGGAAACAGACTATTCCACGATTTCGAACCGAAAATCCTCGATGACAAGATTGGCCAGGACATCGCGGCTGATGCGCTCGACCTGCTTCGCTGCTTCATCCCGGCTCACGCCGCCGAGGTCGAGCACGAAGAATTTCCCCTGGCGAACGTCCTTCACTGCCGCAAAGCCCAACGACGCCAGAGTGTGCTGAATCGTTTTTCCCTGCGGGTCAAGCACAGACTGTTTCGGCATCACCCACACATGAGCTCTCATCAACGCCCTCCACTCGATTATAGCAGCCCCTGCATCCGGAGGACCTGATGGAAGCGCGCCACGAGTGCTTGTCTTTCGGCCAGCGGCAGGAACGCTGACTCAAATCCTTGCTCGGTTACGCGAATCAGCCCGGTTGTATCCAGACCTGCGGAGAGGGCCGCCTCATATTCCTGCGCGAGGCTTGTCTCGAACATCGCGGGATCGTCCGTGGAAAGCGTGACGGGCACGCCGGCAAAAAACAGATCCGCCACAGGGTGCTCCGGCAGTCCGGCGAGCTGGTTGCCGCTGACTTTGCCCAGCGCCCCGGTGCGGAGATTGCTTGTCGGGCAGACTTCGAGAGGGATCCGGCGCGTGGCCAGCAGCTCGACCACTCGCGGATCGCCCACGGCGGCGATGCCGTGCCCGATGCGCTCGGCTCCCAAAACTTCGACAGCCCGGCGCACCTCGTCGGGGCCGCCGATTTCGCCGGCATGTGCCAGGGCGTGCAGTCCCTGGGAGCGCGCAAAATCATAAACACCGCGGAACTCTTGAGCGGCCAAGGAAAGTTCGTCGCCTCCCAGCCCGAAGGCGACGACACCGGCGTCGCGCTGCTCAGCCGCGCAGCTCGCCACCTCCATCGCCTTCTGGGGGCCGAACTGGCGGACCGCGTCGAATATCCACTGGATCTTGAGCGTTCCGGCCGCTGCGCCTTCGGCCCCAGCCCGGAGAGCTGCGAAGTTTTCCGCCACGTCTTGATGACGGCGGAGCATGACCCCGGCCGAGAGTGTGACCTCGGCGTACACCACATTCTGGCTGCGAAGCGTTTCCACAAGGCGGCTGGCAATCAGAACGTAATCCGCCGGGTCGCGGAGCAGGGAAGTCACCCATTTGAAAGCTTCCAGAAATCCCAGGAAATCCTTGTAGCGGTAGCGCGCAGCAACCTCCTCCAAAGCGACGTCCTCGCCGTGGCGCGCGGCCAATTCCACGACCGTCGCCGGCTCCATTGCGCCTTCCAGGTGCAAATGGAGCTCGGCCTTAGGCCATTCGCGGATGCGGTCGGCGAGCGAGGGATTCCGGTTCACGAGGACGTTCAGTGCTCCGGGGGTTGGGGTTTGCCGGCGTTGATCCAAGCGGTCAGCCAGTAGGATCCGATCTCGGTCGAGGCCTCCGAGAGCTGCCGAATCACAATCGCGCCGGCCGTGTTGTAAAAGCGGTCGTAGTAGTCGTCGGTGTAGTCCGCCAAGCCCGCGCGAGCCCGGCGGTCGGCGAGCAGAATTGCCTGGAGCCACGAGTGCGAGGTGAGACAGTCTTCAAACGCGTGGTCGGTGGGATCGGAAATAAAAAAGGCATCGTTCGGACGAAGGTAAATGAAAAGTGCGAACCGGTCCACTAGGTTCGAGTCGAAGCGGGCGTCCACGCCCGGCTGACCGGAGACATGGCCGTCGAAGTTATCCGTGGTGCTAAAGGGGTCGTGAGCTTCGCCGACGTAGAAGGCGAGCAAAGCCGCATCGGTGCGAGCGTCGTTCCAATTGCCGGCACGCATGTCGTTAGTCAGGCGTTCGCTGTAGAGGCCAATCTGCCAGGGCAGCAGGCCATTGGCGTCGAGCGCAGGTTTCCCGAACTTCTTCACCGCCGCTTTGTAATCGCGCGGCAGCAAATCGAACGGAAATCGCCCGTATTTCTCAAACTCTATACGCTGGAACCGGATTTCGGCGGAATTTTTGGAAACGGCGTAGAGAGGGTCTGTGACGTGCTGGGAAATAAAGTTCCAATTGGCTTCGAACCATGGGCGTAGCTCCGGCGGCAACGTCTCAATGGCCTTGTGCGTGACTAGCCGATGGCCGTTCGCTCCCCAGGCCGTTACACCCGTCGGCAGGAGTACGAGGAGCAGAGCCGCAACGCTTGCCCTCCGGCCCCAACGCCGATCGCGGCCTTGCATCAGGAGTCCTTTCTCAGATTTTTCAGGCCAATAAGGACAAATGGCCCGCCGAGAGCCAGCAACACAGCGGCTTCGGAGAGGTGTCCCGTGTCGGCGGCCAGGCTGCCGCGCACCATGGCGAAGACCACGATCAAACCCAGCACGGCGAGGAACCCAGCCAACCCAATCAGGGCACGGTCGGCCTTGGCCAGTCCTCGTCGCCTGTCCTTGGCCGCGAGCTCCGCACCGCTCGAACTGCGGCGGGCGCCATAGGAGAGGTACAGCAGCATCCCGATCACCAGCCAGACGACAAAACGAATCCAGTTCTCCACCGGGAGCCCCATCATGAGCACCAGGCAGCAGAGGACCGAACCCGGAGCGACGAACCAAACCAGCGGGACGCGGAACGACCGGGGGCGGTCGACCTGGGTCTTGCGCAAGATGAGCACAGCGAGGGACACCAGCACGAACGCAAAAAGCGTTCCGATATTCGACAGGTCGGCAAGGGTTCCGATGTCAAAAATGCCAGCCGGAATGCCGACAAAAAAGCCAGCAACCCATGTGGCCACATGCGGAGTTCGGAAGCGCGGATGGACGGCTGAGAAGGCGTCCGGCAGGAGCCGGTCGCGCGACATTGCGAACCAAACACGAGCCTGTCCCAGCTGAAAGACAAGAAGAGACGAGATCATGCCTGTCAACGCACCGATGGTCACCCAGCGGCGAAGTCCCTCTAGTCCGATCTTGTGCAACGCCGTGGCCACCGGCGCCGCGTCGCCCCGGAAAATCTGGTAGGGCTGGATCCCGGTGAGCACGATGGCCACTGATACATACAGGACTGTGCAGATCAACAGGGACAGGAGGATCCCCAGCGGCAGGTCGCGTTTGGGGTTCCTGCACTCCTCGGCGGCAGTGGAGACCGAGTCGAAACCGATATAAGTGAAAAAAACGATTGCGCCGCCCGTCATGACTCCCTGCCATCCGGCGGGCATGAAGGGATGCCAAAGTTCGCGGTGAATGTATTTGGAGGCCAGGAATACGAATAGCAGAATTGCGGTGAGCTTTACGCCCACCATGAAAGTATTGGCGCTTGCTGATTCCTTGATTCCTCGCACCAGAAGCACAGTCAGGACCATCACAACTATGAATCCCACCAGATTGAAATGCAGCGTCCAGCCGCCATCGGGCGTGTAGGCGGGTGTTCCGAGCTCGATGGGGATTGTGAAGCCGAAGCCTTCGAACAAGTCCTTGATATAGGCGGAAAATCCTACCGCGACAGCCATATTGGATACCGCGTATTCCAGAATCAAATCCCAGCCGATAATCCAGGCCACCAACTCGCCGAGCGTCGCGTAGGAGTACGTATAAGCGCTGCCGGCGATGGGAATCATCGAGGCGAGCTCGGCGTAGCACAGCCCGGCCAACCCGCAAGCAATGGCTACCAGGAAAAATGAAAGGGCAATGGCGGGGCCGGCTCCGGGGCGGCCGGTGAGTACCTCTTTCCCGCCGTGCAGAAGCACAGTAAGCAGGGGTGTTTTGAGGAGCGAGGCTTCCTGAGCCGACTCGCCGGCGGCTGCCGTACCGGTCAAAACGAAAATCCCGGTTCCAATGATGGCGCCGATGCCGAGGGCCGTAAGGCTCAAGACACCGAGAGTTTTTCGCAGCCTGCGGTCCGGCTCGTCCGCGTCGGCCAGCAGCTTATCGATGCTTTTCCTGCAGAAGAATTGAGATTGCACGCCGCCCCCGACCTATGAAACCGAGACTTTACATTGTAGCGGAGCAGAGAAGCAAGAAGAGCAAAACGGTCGGAAACCTGAGCGCCCATGGGAGAGGCGACGGTTGCGGCCGCCGGAAGGCGCACTACACGCGCTCCAAATTGGCATAGCGCTCGACGAGTTTTTTTGTTCCGTGATCAAGGAAACTGATGGTCAGCCGCCGCTCGTCCTCTTCGCCATCCACGGCAATGATAGTTCCCACACCGTAAGTTTTGTGGCGGACGCGAATGCCGAGCAGGGGATGGCTCGCGCCTGCCCCGGCCCGCGACTCGGCCGAGCGGCGAGAACTCGAACGCGCGCCGCTCGTGCGCTCCGCTGACTCGGTTTTTCTGCGCCCCGCGCCATGCATCGGATAGCGGTGCACGAGCCGACGCGCCTCTGAGTCGGGATCAGGCACATAGCGCCGCTGCTCCCCCGCACCTGCGAGGGAGCCGGCCACAGTCTCGATCAACTCTTTCGGAATCTCGAACAGGAACCGCGAGGGTTTTGGTTCTCCCACCTGATCGTTCCAGTAGCCCGGCCGGTAAACGGCGCGCGTCAGCGTGAGCGTATCTTTGGCGCGTGTCATGCCCACATAGCATAGGCGCCGTTCCTCTTCGAGATCGGTTGGACTTTTGAGCGAGCGCACATGCGGAAACAGTCCCTCCTCGAGGCCTGCGAGAAATACATGATCGAATTCCAGCCCTTTGGCACTGTGTATAGTCATCAGGGTAACCCGCGCCTGCTCCTGATAGGAATCGGCGTCACTTACCAGCGCGGCACGGTCCAGGAATTGCTCCAGCGATTCTTCTGTCTCCTCCGCCTCTTCGAGCGCGTTCACCAATTCCTGAAGGTTTTCGCTTCGTTCCTGCGACTCACCAGTGTTCTGCTGCTGGAGGTAATCGAGGTAGCCGGTTCGCCGCAGCACCTCCTCCAAGAACGCGGCCGAAGCCGGAGGGGAAACAGTATCACGCGTGGTATCCGGCGCTCCACGACCGGAGGGTTCTCCGCGAGCGGCGACTACCTGGAATTCCTCAGTCAGACTTAATACCAGTGAACGGAACTCACGGAGCGGCGCCAAGGTCCGCCCAAGTCCGGATTCCACTGTCGCGCCAGTAGCGGCCCAGAGAGAACACTTCCGCTCCTGCGCCATTTCCCGAAGCGAATCCAATGTGGTCTTTCCAATGCCGCGAGGCGGGGTATTCAGGATGCGCAGCAGCGCAACGTCGTCTTCGGGATTGCGCGCGACGCGAAGATAGGCCAGTGCGTCGCGTACCTCGGCGCGCTTGTAAAAACTGAATCCGCCCACCAGGCGATAGGCGATGCCCCTGCGCCGCAGAGCCTCTTCGAACGTGCGGGACACGGCATTCGTGCGGTAAAAAACGGCGAGGTGCGTCGATCCGTCTTCCTGCATCAGCCGGGCGATCTCTTCGGTCACCCACTCCGCTTCCCCGCCGGCGTCCTGCGCTTCATAGAACCGCATCGGTGACCCGGCGCCGCGAGTGGCCTGGAGCGTCTTGCCGATGCGCATCTGATTGTGCGCGACCACGGCGCCGGCGGCATCGAGGATGGGCTGCTTCGAGCGATAGTTCATCTCCAGACGCACGAGGCGCGCACCGGGAAAATCCTGCTCGAAGCGCAAAATGTGGCCAACATGAGCGCCACGCCAACTATAAATGGACTGATCTTCGTCGCCGACAATGCAAAGATTGCCTTCCGGGCCCGTAAGAAGACGGATGATTTGATACTGGAGATCATTAATGTCCTGAAATTCATCCACATGAACGTAGTTAAATCGATTCATCCAAGCCTTGCGCACGTCGGGATGGTCGCGCAGTAGCTGGAGCCCACGAAGAAGCAAGTCGTCGAAATCCAGCGCCTTTGCTGCCCGGAGGCGATCCTCGTATGCAGCGAAGATCTGAGCCTGCTGGCTCTCGCGGGCATCGCGAGCCTGAGCCGCCATCATACCCACCGTTACGGCTTTGTTTTTTGCCCCACTGATCCGTTCCAGCGCCGCGCGGGGAGTGAAAGCTCTTTCATCCGCGCCGATCTGCGCAATGGCTAGCTTGACCGCTGAAATTTGGTCGTCCTCGTCGAAGATCGTAAAGTTCTGTGGCAGCCCCAGCCGCCTCGCCTCCTTCCGCAACAGTCGTGCGCAAAAGGCGTGAGACGTAGAAACCCAAACTTCGGCACCTGCTCTTGGTGTTGCCTCGAGGAGGTGCCTGATTCGATCCCGCATTTGGTCGGCGGCTTTATTTGTAAACGTCACCGCTTGGATCTTTTCGGGTGACGCGACGCCTTGTTCAATCAGATAGGCGACTCGATGCGTGATGACTCTGGTTTTCCCGCTGCCAGGTCCGGCGAGGACCAGAAGGGGGCCATCGGTTGTGGTCACCGCTTCGCGTTGCCGGTCGTTCAGTGTTCCAAGCAGGTCCATGGCACGTGCGCCGAGCTTCTAGTGGAGCAAAAAATTGTAGTCGACAGTGTTCGGCCGGGCAAACAGCCTCAAGCTGCCGCTGCTCAACGGGTAGCAGGCTTCAAGTCAATCTCGAAGAAGAACAATTTGTCGGAGGAGCCAAAGCGGCTCACATCGGGAATGTATAGTGTCGAGTTTGCGGTATCTTCAAAGTGGCGCGCGACGTCGAATACCACGAACCCGTGGATCACATTCTGCGGGCCGACCACATCCGATTGCAACATCAGGGAGCGCAAGGAATCTTCCATTTTGGCGACTTCTTTTGTCTTACCACCGGCGACTCCAGGGATAGGCCCGCGGCGCTCGCGAGGCGCGGGGCCGTTGGGCAGCACGAGGCGATAGGCTACGTCCTGGACCGTCAGCGACTCGAGCCGCTGGCGCTGCTGTCCTGGGACCTCGACTCGCAGTTCTATGGTGTCGAGATTGATCCGCAAGGGAGTTTCCGTATCGTTGCGTAGGAATACATCAATGGCCAGTAGCCCAGCGGCATACGGATGCTTTTTGCCGAATTTCTGCTGGCTCCTATCACTGGTCAAATAGGGATCCGCAGCGATGAGCAATCCCTGATGGGAGTCTCGCGCGGGGAGGGTAGCCGGATCGGGGCTCGCGGGCGGGGGGGACTGCGACTCCAGAGGGATCAAAAACCAGGGCGCGGCGAGCAGCAGAAGAGCAGCCGGAACTGCGCTTATCCTCGTTCTCTTCTCTGGGTTCATCCGTGAATGCTTTCTGCGCTCCGTATCCCGCGCACACTATAATATCGGAATGTGTGACGGCCCGCGCGGGGGAACCGTTGCCCGGCCGTCCGCGCCAGCGCATGTATTTTCTGTACACGCTCCTCACGGTGATCGGCGCAGTGATTCTGCTGCCCTGGTTCGCCCTGGTGCGCCTGTGGCGCGGGAAATATCTTCAAGGCCTGGGCGAGAAGCTGGGCCTCTATCCGGCGTCTCTGCGTGCCTCAGCCACGGGCGGCGAGGCCGTGGTGTGGATTCACGCCGTTTCCGTGGGAGAAGCTCTGGCCGCTCTCCCACTCGGTCGGCTGTTGCGCGAGCGTTTCCCCGGCCATAGGGTGGTTCTTTCCACGACGACTCCTGCAGGGCAGGCTTTGGCACGCGAGCGCTTCGCGCCGCCTTTCCTGGCCGACGGAATCTTTTACTTTCCGCTCGATTGGCCCCTCCCAGTGCGCCGCGCATTCCGCGCGGTCCGGCCCGCGCTGGTTGTGATGGTGGAAACCGAAATCTGGCCCAACTTTCTCCGCCATGCCCGCCGCTGCGGGGTGCCCGTGGTATTCGTCAACGGGCGAATCTCCGAGCGGTCGTTTGCGCGGTTCCAGAGATGGCGCTGGCTCGCTGGCGGATTTTTCCGCCGCGTGCTGGGCGATGCGCGCTTGTTCCTGATGCAGAGCGGAGCTGACGCGGAACGTCTTCAGGAGCTCGGCGCCAGCCCCTCCGAGGTGGAGGTCACGGGCAATCTGAAATACGACATCACACCGCCTGCGCCCGGCCCTTTGGCCGACTGGCTGGCTGCGGAAGCCGGACGCCGTACACCCGTTGTGGTCGCCGGGAGTGTTCTTGCGGGCGAAGAGGAGGCAGTTCTAGAGGCCTTTGCGGCTGTCCGCGCGCGATATCCGGCTGCGCTGCTGATTCTCGCCCCGCGCAAGCCGGACCGCTTTGCTGCCGCTGCAGAGATCGTTTCCCGACGCGGCCATCGTTGCCTGCGCCGCACTGCCGCGAACCTTTCGATGGCGCTCCCTCCAGATATCGAGATTTTGCTGCTGGACACGGTGGGCGAGCTCGCCTGTCTCTATCAGTTCGCCTCCGTTACTTTCGTCGGAGGCTCGCTGATTCCCGGGGGCGGCCATAACATCCTCGAACCCGCTGCGTGCGGTAGAGTTCCAGTCTTCGGACCGCATATGGAGAACTTTCGAGAAATGGCCGCAGAATTTTGTGCGGAGAATGCTGCGCACGTCGTCCGCAGCGGCGGTGAACTGGGACGCGTTTGGCTCGAACTCCTGGAGGACGAGCCGCATCGGACGGCCCTGGGGCAGGCAGCGCGACGGCTTGTGGAGCGCAATCAGGGAGCCACTGAACGCACTCTCGATCGTCTCGCTGCCGTTCTGCAGGAATCGCAGCCCCACCCGGAGCGCGCTCGCAGCTTGCTCCGCGAGGCTCTATTTCCACTTGCTCCCATCTATGGGCTTGCCGGTTGGTTGCGTGCGAAGGCTTATCGACGGGGCATGCTTCGGTCACACCGGCTACCTGCAACCGTGATCAGCGTGGGAAATCTGACCGTCGGCGGTACGGGAAAAACTCCGTTCGTTGGCTGGCTAGCCGAATGCCTGCTTCGCGATGGAAAAAGCGCCGCAATTCTCTCGCGGGGCTATCGCGGACTCGGCCGAGGTTCCGGACCGGGAAATGCTAGCCCCGGTTTCGCGGCCCAGGCCGACGAACCTCAACTGCTCCAGGCGCGACTAAGTGGCCGGGTCCCCATTGCCCAGGGACGCGACCGATATCGGGCCGCACAGCCCCTGCTGGCTCGGGGCGTCGAGTGGTTTGTGATGGACGACGGCTTCCAACACTTGCAGCTTGAGCGCGACGTCAACATTGTACTCATCGATGCAACTGATCCTTTTGGAGGCGGATTGCTGCCCGCGGGGCGAGCACGGGAGTTTCGCAGCGCCCTGGGCCGGGCCGACTTAATGGTGATCACCCGCGCCGTTCGCACCCCGGGACTCGAAGCCGCACTGCGGCGATACTCCACGGCTCCCATTTACTACGCCAGGACGGTATGGGACGAACTGATGCCCATTTCGATTCCTTCTGGCGCGATGGACACGCAGGACAAGAGCTCCAATGGCCAGCCACGCTATTTCGCATTCTGCGGTATCGGCAATCCCGACGCGTTTTTCTCCGACCTGCGTCGATGGTCCGGGCAATTACGGGGGACCGTAGTTGGCGAGAAATCATTCCCCGATCATTATCGCTATTCCGCAGACGATCTCTCCGCGGTGGAGCGCGCCGCGCGAGAAATGGGAGGCACGGCGCTGGTGTGCACGGAGAAAGACGCGCGAAATCTCCCTTTGCCTCTCGCCGCCGGGCTGCCGCTGTTCGCCTGTCGCATTCGGCTGGTTCCTGCGGATCAGGAGGCGGTTTATCGCGCGATCCTGCAAATCGCCGCCCAGCGGCGCGGAGCTGCGGTGTGAAACTGCTGGTGCGAGCCACCAACTGGGTTGGCGATGCGATTCTTTCTATTCCCGCACTCGAAACGATTCGCACACGCTGGCCGGAAGCAGAAATATCCGTTCTGGCTCGCCCTTGGGTGGCCGATCTGTACCGGGGCCAGGGGCTGGTGGATGGGCTCGTCCACTACGACCATCGTGGACGCCATCGCGGCCCGCTTGGCTTGGAACGGCTGGCACGCGATCTCCGGGCCGCTCGGTTCGATACCGCCGTACTATTCCCGAACTCGTTCGAGGCTGCATGGATCGTGTGGCGCGCCGGGATTCCCGAGCGCATCGGCTATGCCCGCGATGGGCGTGGCCCTTTGCTCACAAAAGCTGTGCCTGTTCCCAGTCCGGGCGAAATTCCCGCTCACGAATCCAACTACTACTTGGAACTTCTTCGCCGCGTGGGTTGGATCCGGTCATTGCCGGAGATAAAGCCGGTACGGATTCGAGTCGAGCAGGAGACTCGCGAGCGAGCCGAAAAGTTCCTGCGCGATGCAGGTTGCCCGCCCGGCGGCCTGTATATTGCGTTCGGCGCGGGCGCCGCTTACGGCACAGCGAAATGCTGGCCGGCTAACCGTTATGCCGAGCTCGCGCGCAAGCTCGTCTCAGAGTACGGAGTGCGGGTGCTGCTGTTCGGCGCGGCATCGGAGGCGGCGGTCGCAGCCGAGATCGAACAGGGTGCCGGCGACGGAGCGATCAATCTCATCGGGCGAAGCTCAATTGGTGATCTGCCTGCCCTTCTCTCCCGGTGCGCTCTGTTTATCGGAAACGACTCCGGCGCAATGCATGTCGCCGCGGCAGTGGGCGTTCCCGTCGTGGCGGTGTTTGGCCCCACCGACCCTGAGGAAACGCGGCCACTTGCTGGGCACCTCTCGATCGTGCAGCAAAAAGTGGCCTGCAGTCCCTGTTTTCTGCGACACTGTCCGATCGACCATCGCTGTATGAAATCCGTGGATCTGCAAATGGTGCTGGATGCTGCGCGCAACTGGCTGGGGCGGGCAGCAGAAGAGGGGAAGGGAGCTATCGCCCGTGGCTGACCGCCAACTCCGCCGGGCCGTATTCTTGGACCGCGACGGCACGATCTGCGAAGAAGTGGGCTACCTGAACCACATCTCCCGGCTCCACATCTATCCTTTCGCGCCGGCCGCCATTCGCCGCCTGAACGATGCGGGATTTCCCGTCGTTGTTGTCACGAACCAATCCGGCGCCGGGCGAGGATTCTTCCCGGAGTCGCTGATCGCCGAAGTGCACGACCGCATCCGGCGAGAGTTGACGGTTTCCGGTGCGCACATTGATGCGTTCTATGCTTGCCCGCACCGGTCCGAAGATGGTTGTGACTGCCGCAAACCGCGCATCGGGATGTTGGAACGCGCTGCCAGTGAACATTCGATTGCGCTGCCGGGCTCATGGGTTGTGGGCGACCGCCAAGCCGATGTGGGCCTCGCGCACAATGCCGGTGCCCGCTCGATATTTGTTTTGACCGGCTACGGCCGCGGCGAGTACGAATGGCATTCGCGCGAGTGGCCGTATCCTCCGGATTTTGTGGCTGAAGACCTGGGGGCCGCCGTGGACACAATTCTGAGCCACGAAGCGGGCGGGAGAAACGCGAACGAGCCCGTACACCGTCCCGCCATGACGCCGGGAGACGCGCGATGAGCGCTGATCTTGTCCGCTTGATCGAGCTGGCGGAGTCGTTTCCCCGGCAGCGCATCCTGGTGCTTGCCGATCTGGTAGCCGACGAATTTGTGAGCGGCGAGATTTCACGCGTTTCGCGTGAAGCGCCGGTGCTGATACTCCGCCACTCGGAGACGCGGCTCACACCGGGCGGTGGCGCCAACGCGGCAAACAACCTCGTCGACCTGGGTGCCCAGGTGCAGCTGGTGGGCGGCGTGGGCGATGATGCGGCGGGCCACGCTCTGTTGGAATACTTCAGCGGCAAGAAAGTTTCGATCACGGGAATTCGAGTTTTGCGGGGTTGGACGACTCCAACGAAAACGCGCTACCTAGCCGGTTTTTCGCACACAGCCCGCCAGCAGGTCCTGCGCGTTGATCGCGAGCCGCGGCACCCGTTTCCCGCCACAGCGCGAGATCACATCGCCCGACGCGCCCGTCAGCTCGCCGCGCGCGCGGACGCGGTGCTGGCGAGCGATTACGGCTTTGGCGCCGTGACGCCGCTCCTGGTTCGGAGCTTGCGCAGGGCGGTCCAGCGGCCAATCACCCTTGATTCGCGGTATGCGCTGCTGGATTACCGAGCCACGGGGGTTACCGCCGCCACTCCGAACGAGCCCGAGCTCGAAGCCCTATACCACGCTCGCATTGGCGCCGACCGCGGTGCGCTTGAGCGCTTGGGACGCAATGCCCTTCGACGTCTTGGACTCCGCGCCCTGCTTGTGACGCGTGGAAAGGACGGGATGGCGCTCTTCGAACCGAGGCGCGCCACAGTCTTCATTCCCGTATTCGGCGCTCCGGAAGCCGTGGACGTTACCGGAGCGGGCGATACGGTAATTGCTGCTTTTACGCTCGCTCTCTCGGCCGGAGCGACCTATGTGGAAGCTGCCCGGCTGGCGAATTACGCCGGGGGCATCGTAGTCATGAAACGGGGCACAGCAACTGTCACTCTGCCGGAATTGCTCACAGCCCTCCGCGGCGAAATCACGGGCGATTCGCCGATGCTGCACACTCCGGCAGCAGCCCCTTCGTATGTCCCTGGTGGCACGGGGCGGCATGCGCAGTGAATTCGCGCGACAAAATCGTGTCACCAGCCTTTCTCCGGGAGATGATCGATAGTGTTCGCGGGCGCGGCAAAGACGTGGTGCTGGCGAATGGTATTTTCGATCTAGTTCACGTGGGTCACGTTCGCTACCTCGAGGCCGCTCGCCGCGAGGGCGACGTTTTAGTCGTAGCCATAAATTCCGATGCGAGCGCGCGGCAACTGAAAGGTCCAGGCAGGCCGATTCTGGGAGAAGCCGCTCGGGCAGAGCTGATCGCCGCGGTAGGGGCAGTGGATGCCGTGGTTGTTTTTCACGAACTAAACGTGGAACGGCTGCTCGAATTCCTCCGGCCCGACGTGCACGCAAAAGGCACCGACTATGCGCCCAACACGGTGCCCGAGCGCGATACCGCGGCGCGGCTCGGCATTCGCGTTGCCATCGTCGGGGATCCTAAGAAGCACTCCACGTCCGATCTCTTCTCTCGCATCCGCAGTGCTGCCACACACCGGTCATGACCCCACCCGCAAATCCGCTGAACAGGGGCCGTCTCCTGATCGTCCGGCTGACTTCACTGGGAGATATTATCCATGCCCTTCCGGTTGCGGTGGCTTTGCGCGCCGCGTATCCCAGCGCATACATTTCGTGGCTCGTGGACGATCGTTGGCGTCCTTTGCTCAATCAGGTGAAAGGGATTGACGAGGTTATTTCCATTCCCCGGGGTGGATGGCAAGGCCTGCTCGAGGGCATTGCCCGTCTGCGACGTGGGCGTTTTGAGTACGTGGTTGACGTCCAGGGCTTGTACAAATCCGCATTTCTCGCATGGCTCTCCGGCGCTCCTTTCCGTGTGGGCTTCGACGGCGCGGCAGCACGCGAGAGTGGGGCCTCCCTGTTCTACAACCGGCGCGTATTGCCGTCCTTTGGCCATCGGATTGACAAGAATCTTGCGCTCGCAGCCGCGATCGAGGCGCCACCTCCCTGTTCCGCTGAAGAGTCGCGTTCTCTGTTTCCTCTTTCGATTTCCGGAGAGGCCGAAGCGAGCGTAAAACAAGCTCTCCGCAGCCACGGAGTGACGGGTTATTTCATGATCAGTCCCGGGGGAGGCTGGCTATCGAAGTGTTGGCCCGTCGAGCGATTCGGCGAACTCCACCGCCGGCTTTCGACCCGTTTCGGATGGCGCGGAGTCGTCACCTACGGGCCCGGCGAGCGGCCCCTTGCAGATGCGGTCCTCGCCTCAGCGGGCAGTCCGGCGCCACTGCTACTGGAGTTGGATTTGCTCCAACTGATGGCCGCGCTTCAGGGCGCACAGTTCTTCGTGGGCGGGGACACTGGACCGTTGCATCTTTCCGTCGCGCTTGGCACACCGGTGGTCGGTCTGTACGGCCCGACCGACCCTGCCCAGACCGGACCCTATTGTCGTGAAGACGTGGTCGTACGCAATGCCCGTCCCGACGAGACCACCTACAACCGGGGCTCCTCTTATGCGCCTTCGATGCTTTCCATCACCGTCGATCAGGTCGAAGCCGCGGTAATGCGCCGCCTCGCCGCGGCTTCTTGTCGCGTCGAGGCCGCGCGCCCGTGAGGCCTGGCGATTCGCTCCCTCCACCTTGGCGGACGCGCTGGCGCGTCCGCATCGGCTATCCCGTGGCTTTGGTCACCTTCCTAGTCGCGCACCCGATACCCCAAACGCTCTCAATCGGCGCCGTTCTCGCCGTGCTTGGCCTGGTGATCCGCGCGAGTGCCGCCGGCCACCTTCGGAAACACGAAGTGCTGGCCACCACAGGTCCGTATGCCTGGACGCGAAATCCTCTCTATCTCGGCAGCCTGCTGCTCTGCGTGGGCTATTTGCTCGCAACTCGATCCTGGATCGCTGCCGCCGTCGTCGCATTGTATCTCGCTGTGTTTTACCCCGGAGTGATGCAGCGCGAGGAAGAGGAACTACGTGCCGAGTATGGCCCTGCTTTCGACGAATATGCTCGGCGCGTTCCGCTCTTTTGGCCCCGCCCGCCGGAAACGGCCGCCCGGGAACCGTTCTCCTGGATGCAATACGGACGCAACCGGGAATATCAGGCGCTAGCGGGCACAATTGTGGGTTTCGCGATCCTTGTTCTCGTATTGTACTGGCAAGGGCATTGACGCTGCCGAATTCACGCCTAGCAGGCCGCTAACCCTTCAGGCCCATCGCGCAGATTTGCGGATGAACCAGATGGGTGTTCATGCTTGGCACGCGGGATCCGCAGATCGAATCAGTGTGGAATAGAATTCCTAGCAGGCGGTTGAGATGGCACATTCTGGCCAAGAGATCGGCGCTTCTATTGACGGCTGACACCCGAGGGCCCAGTATAGGGGCAGCGCTGGGAGGGCACCCGGCATGGCCGAACCCGGCAATAGGGACGCACTCATCATCATTCACCGCGCCACCACATCTACCGAGGCCATGATCATTCGTGGCCTACTCGAAAGTGCAGGCCTACAGGTCCCCGATTTTTCTCCTGGCGAGCCATTCCCCATGCACACGCCCCCGGCTGGAATGACCGATGGAGACATTGCCGTCCTTGCTTCGCAGGCCGATGATGCGCGCCGCATAATCGCTGATTATTTGTCCTCGGAAGAAGGTTTGGAAGTGGAGTCGTCTGAAGAGGAGCAGCCTCCTTCGGAAGAGACTTGAAGCCTGAGGCGCAGGCTCACTCCGGGGCGTTTCCCTGCGCGTAGGAATGCACGATGATCCCGTGTCCGTCCGTGAGCACGGTGGTCGCTCCGTCGCGATCGGTGCGCAGCAGCCGCGCGCCGGTACCGCGAAACTCATCCAGCACTGACTGGCTGGGGTGCCCATACGGATTTTCGGCGCCGGCCGAAATTACGGCCACACGCGGGGCAACCGCAGCCAGAAACTGCGGTGTCGTGGAAGTCTTGCTTCCGTGGTGCCCAACCTTCAAGAATTCCGCGTGCAACAAGTCCTGACGCGAAAGGAGTTCGCGTTCGACGGGACGCTCGATATCCCCTGTCAGCAGGAAGGTCACGGCATCAAAGCGCAAACGCAGGACAAGTGAATCATTGTTTCCCGCTTTATCTGTCGGCGGTTCCACGTCGGGCCAGAGAAACGCGCCCTGAACTCCGGCCCATGTAAACCCGTCTCCGCGAAGGTGATGGACGATCGGTACGCCCTCAGCTTTCGCCTCCTGTTCCAGAGCCTGGAAAGCCTGCGATGTAATTTCGCGTCCAAGCCACAATTCGCGCACTCGAAAATCTTCGAGCACGGCGTAAAGTCCATCGAGGTGATCGCGATGGCCGTGAGTGAGCGCCACCACGTCCAGGCGCTTCAAGCCACGTTCCCACAGATAAGGCGCGACCACCATTTCGCCGACGTCGAATTCCGGACGCCCGGCTTCGCGTGCCAGGGGTGCAAGCGCGCTGCCGCCTCCATCAATCAGCATTGTCCGTCCATCTGGAAACGCCACAAAAAGAGCGTCGCCCTGTCCGACGTCGATCACAGTCGTTTCGAGCTGCCCCCGCGCCAGCCGGGGCGCGAACGGATATACGGCCACACATGCCAGTAGTGCGCAGCACACCACAGCGCTTCCGGCGGTCGCTAAGCGTTGCAACTTAGAATGCGGCTCGTTTCCGTGTGATTCCGAGTGCGCCCATCGCCACAAACATCCAGCAAGCGCCGCGAAGGCAACCACGCACGCGGCGATCAGCCATTCGGGGGGCGCCGGGATCCGGTAAGAGATCCACGGCGGCAGCGCAAACCAGGCAACCATTCCATCCAGCAGGCGCACCAGCCAGCCAACTGTGCTCGCCAGCGGCCCAGCAAGAGTTTGTGAAACGCTTGCAATAGCCAAGCTCAGAAATCCCATCGGCACGATCATTCCCGTCAGCAGAAGCGCAGGAAGATTTGCTATCGGACCGGCGAGCACAACGCGGTGAAAATACAGAGCCATGAGCGGGATAAGTCCCGCTTGGATGGCCAGCGATATCACCACAAGATCCCATAGCGCCAGCCCCCAGCGCGCGGGAATCACCAGCATAGAAAGAGCATATGGCGCCAGCGGTTTCGGCAGCCGCTGCTCCAGTTGGTCCGCGGCCTGCTCGCGCAGCAGCACGCGGAGCTGTGCCGGCCCCGGAGGGAACAACGGGTCGCGCGTCACGTCGCTCACCTGCGCAAGTGCGCGCCGGTACGGCTCGGTCGTCGCCTCCACCAGAGGCACGCCCAGCGCGCCTATCGCCCCAACCGCAGCCATCGAAAGCTGGAAGCTCGGATCGAACAGCGCTGCCGGATCGGCGCACAGAATGGCGAGCACCGCAACCGCCAGCCCGTTCAGCACGCCCGGCCTCCGGTAAAAGAAAGCTGCGCACAGTACAATTCCCGCCATCAGCGCTGCGCGCAGAATCGGCGGACGCTCCTCCACTACCAGAACGTAGAACGCGAGCACAGCCATGGTCGCTAAGAGCGTTGCTTCCATCGGCAACCGCATCCGCCGCGCCACCCAAAACACAAAGGCGGCCAGCGCTGCCACGTGCAACCCTGCCACCACGAGCACGTGATACACGCCCGTCCTTTGATACTTTTCAGAGATGGGATGCTCCAGAAACCCACGATCGCCGAGCAACATTGCTCGGAGCACCGCATCCACGTCCTGAGACCCAGCGAACAATTCATCCAGCATCGCGAGAAGACGATTGCGCAGCCGTCCGAAACGATCAATCCACCTGATGTCGGCGGGCGAGCCTTCCAGCCGCGTGAGAAGGCTGCCGTCGCGCAACGCGCCTTCGACGTGGATTCCCTGCCGTGCCAGGCTGCCTCGCTCGTCAAACGCGCCCGGGTTCATGTAATTCCGCGGCACGCGTGCCCGGACCAACATCTCCACACGGTCGCCCGGAGCAACGGGCGGCGGCTCGACCCACGCCCGGCCGGGAAACTCCCTCAGCGTCGCGCGCAGTCCTCCGCTCACGGGTATCGCGCGTCCGGCAACTTCCACCTCTTCCAGCACCACGTCGTACCGTATGCCGGAGGGAAGCCGCGAGGGCCCCTGCCGCAGCCGCCCGCGCCACCGCAGCGGTTCGCGCGCATCCAGCCGGCCCTCCGCAATCATGGTGGCGGCATTGTCCGCGCGAACGTCGCGCCGTTGGAGCTCCGCCGCGACCGCGCCCACAGCGAGCCAGCATGCCAAGCTCGTCCACCAGGCTGCGCTCAGCGCTCCCCGGCGCAGGAGCAGAAACGCCGCGAGCAATGCCGTCGCCAATCCTGCGGCCCAGGCCAGAGGCGAAACCGAAGCCGCGTGCGCGATTCGAATTCCGGCGGCAAGCGCGATGGCAAGCCACAGGGCTGGCAATCTCATGCTGCGCGCTCCCGCCGCCGCAACCGGACCAGCGTCTCCAGGTGAAAACTTTGTGGAAACAAGTCGAACAGCTCCATGCCAGCCACCTCATACGATTCGCAAAGAAATTTCAGGTCCCTCGCGAGCGTCGCTGGATCGCACGACACATAACGAATCTCCGGGCTTCCGATCGCTGTGAGGCGCGCCCGCACCGCCTCCGACAGCCCCGCGCGCGGCGGATCCAGCAGAATCAAGTCCGGGCGCTCCTGCATGGGGAACAGATATTCCTCCGCGTCCTGCGTGCGTACATGGATCTCGCCGCTGTGGCCCGCCACGGTGCGGGCATTGACCTCCAGGTCGCGGGTCGCGGCTGGGTTTCCTTCGACCGAGATTACGCGCTCGAATCCCGCCGCCAGCGGCAGCGAGAACAATCCGACGCCCGCATAAAGATCGACAGCTAGCCGTCCGGCGGCCTGCGCCGTGGCGCGTTGCGCAAGAGCGTCCACAAGAAACCGGTTCACCTGAAAGAACGAAAGGTGCCCGACCCGGTAACGCTGGTTTCCTACGGTGTACTTCAAGTGTCCCGGACCAAGCAGCTCGAACCGGTCGCGGCTCGCGTCGTGCAGCAGAAGGCTCTCGATTGTGGGAATGGCCTCGCGCAGCAGAACGCCCAGAGCCTGCGCCGTATTTCCTCCGAAGTGTGTAAAGGAAGCCCCGAGCAGTATCCGCTCATCTTCTCCATCGGCAAATGCTTCCGCTTCCGCAAGCAGCGCCGGGATCTCACGCCGGGCGAGCAGACCGCCCAAGCGCGCGAGCGTATCCTCCAGCCGCGGGCTGAGAATTGGACATTGGTCCGCGGGACATAAGGTCTCCGAATTCGCCTCGAGGTAACCGATTGAGGCGCCACGGGCCGCCGGCCGCACTTTCCACTGGGCGCGGTTTCTGTAGCCGAAGGGTGGCGAGGCATGCACCTCGACCGGGCCCTCCCAGCGGACGCCGCCGAGCCGGGCGAGCGTCTCCAGCAAAATTTCCTGCTTGTAGCGCAACTGCGCGTGATAGGGCAAATGCTGGTAATGGCATCCTCCGCAGCGTGTGAAATAGGGACACCTTGCTCCCACGCGTTCCGGCGAGGTCTCCACAAATTTTTGGACGTGCCCACGCGCGAACTTCTTTTTGCGCGCGTCCAGGTGCACCGCCACCGTCTCTCCCGGCGCGACAAAGGGAACGAATACGGCCACTCCGTCCGAGTGGCCCATCCCCTCTCCTCCGTACACCAGTTTCTCAATTTTCAATTGCATGGCAGGACGCCCGCGGACATCCT
>JASHSV010000233.1 GCA_030038535.1 Candidatus Acidiferrales bacterium | reverse complement strand
GGCGCTGGCGCCGTCACCGAGATTGTCGAATAACGGGCGCGGGGCGAGGCGAACATGCGCGAACTGATTACGCTGCAGTGCAACGACTGTAAGAACCGGAACTATTCGACAATGAAGAATCGCAAGAAGCATTCGGACCGTATGGAGACCAAAAAGTTCTGCCGCACGTGCCGGAAGCATACGGTGCACAAGGAAGTGAAGTAGGCATGGGTCCTGCGGACCGGAATTTAGGGGAGTAGGTTTAACGGTAGACCGCCGGTCTCCAAAACCGGATGTGGGGGTTCGAATCCCTCCTCCCCTGCCAGGGATTGGAGCATGAGCGGACAGGAGTTGAAAGTGGCGGACGCAGCAAAGGCGATGGCGGGCGGGGAAGGGCGTGCGCGCCCGGCGTGGCTCGATCGCATCATCGGCTCGTGGCACGATTTCACCAAATTCCTGCACGACGTTCGCGGGGAGATGGGCCATGTCACCTGGCCGAGCTTTCTGGAGGTGCGCTCGCAGACGCTCATCGTGATCGTGACGATTTTCTTTTCGGCGCGTATTTCTATCTGGTGGATAGCGCGTTCGGCAGGCTAATTAAGGTGGTCCTGAACAAATTCGGGCACACGTAGGATGGCCGTGGCGAAGAACTGGTACATCATTCATACATATTCGGGCTTCGAGAAGAAGGTCAAAGAGAGCCTGGAAGGGCGCGTCACCGCGTTCGGCTTGGGAGACAAGATCGGCCGCGTCATGGTGCCGACCGAGGACGTAATCGAAGTGCGCGGCGGCAAGAAGATCGTGTCCCCGCGCATGTTCTATCCGGGCTACGTTCTCGTCGAAATGGAAATGAACGACGACACCTGGCACGTCGTCCGCTCCACGCCGCGCGTCACCGGATTCGTAGGCAGCGGCCAGAGCCCCTCGCCGCTTTCCGACGAGGAAGTGCAGGCCATTCTGAACCGCAGCGCCACGCCCACGGAGAAGCAGAAGCCCAAGCTCACCTTCGAGCGCAACGAGCAGGTGCGCATCGTGGACGGGCCGTTCTCGAGCTTCAACGGCGTGGTTGAAGAGGTGAATCCCGACCGCAACACGCTCAAGGTTTCCGTCACGATTTTCGGGCGCTCCACTCCGGTGGAGCTGGATTTTACGCAGGTGGAAAAAACCTCCTGACGGCTTCGTGCCGGGGTGAAAGAGCCGAACGAAGATGGCCAAGAAGCTGCAAGCTGTTGTGAAGCTCCAGTTGCCTGCGGGCAAAGCGACGCCGGCCCAGCCGGTCGGCACCGCGCTCGGCCCCCAGGGCGTCAATATCATGGAATTCTGCAAGCAGTTCAACGGCAAGACGTCCAAGGAGCCGGAAGGAATGATTATTCCGGTGCTCGTGACGATCTATTCCGACCGCACGTTCACCTTCATCCTCAAGACCCCGCCCGCGTCGGAACTGCTCAAGCGCGCCGCGGGAATCGTGAAAGGCTCGGGCGAGCCCAACCGCACCAAGGTGGGCAAGGTGACGCGCAAACAGGTGGAAGAAATTGCCAAGACCAAGATGCCGGATTTGAACACCACAAAAATCGAGTCCGCCATCCGCACGGTCTTAGGAACCGCGCGGAATATGGGCATCGAAGTTTCCGACAACTAGGAGCGCGAGGATGAGCCGCAAGGGAGGAAAAAACATTCAGAAGGCGCGGGCCCAGTTGCAGGGCCATCCCTACCCGCTGTTGGAAGCGGCCGGCCTTCTCAAAAAGGTCAAGTTTGCCAAATTCAACGAGACCGTCGAGCTGGTTGTGAATATGGGCGTCGACCCCAAGCAGTCCGATCAGATGATCCGAGGCACGGTGGTGCTTCCGCACGGCCTGGGCAAGACGAAGCGTGTGCTGGTGATTGCGGGGGGCGAAAAGGTGCGCGAAGCGCAGGACGCCGGCGCCGATTTCGTTGGGGGCGAAGATATGGTCGCGAAGATCATGGAAGGCTGGACGGATTTCGATGCCGTCATCGCCACGCCCGACATGATGCGCTCGGCCGGCAAGCTCGGCAAAGTGCTCGGGCCGCGCGGCCTGATGCCCAACCCCAAGACCGGCACGGTGACGTTCGATGTCTCTCAGGCCGTGCGCGAAATCAAGGCCGGCAAGGTCGAATTCCGGCTGGACAAAACGGCCATTATTCATTCGCCGATCGGCAAAGCCGACTTCGACGCGCCCAAGATTGCCGAGAACGCCCAGGCGCTGCTGGCCGCCATCGTCAAAGCCAAGCCCGCCGCGGCAAAGGGCAAGTACATCAAGCGTGTCACGCTGACTTCGACGATGGGCCCGGGCATTCCGGTTGACCTAGCCGAGGTCGAATCGTCCACCGGCGCGGCGGCCTGACGCAGGGTCACTGGAAGGATCGAGACATGAATCGCAAAGTGGACAGGCAAAAACGGGTCGAGGAGCTGCATCAGGAACTGGCGCAGGTCTCCACCGTAATCCTCAGCACCTTCCAGGGGATCAAGGTGGACGAAGATACGCGGCTGCGCCGGGCGGTGGAAGCAGCGGGCGGAAGCTACCAAGTGGTGAAAAACACGCTGGCCGAGCGGGCTGCGCAAGGCACTCCCGCTGAGCCGCTGCTCAAGTCGCTTTCGGGCACTAACTCGATCGCCTGCACTTCGACGGACCCGGTGGCCCTGGCCAAGGTGCTCACCAAGTTCGCCAAAGACGTTCCCGCGTATCGATTCCGTGCGGGAATCGTGGAAGGAAGAGTGGTCTCCGTCGGGGAGATCCAGCAGTTGGCCAGCCTGCCGTCGAAGGAGGAGCTGATTTCGAAGATCATGTTTCTCGTGCAGTCGCCGGCGCAGCGCCTGGCCGGCGTTGCCGCCGCGGTTGCGCGGAATCTGGCCGTGGTCCTAAACGAAGCGGTCAAAGAGAAAAAGTTTGCGGAATAAATTTTCAGGGAGGACAGGAAACAGTCATGTCTAGCAAAGTCGATACGCTGCTCGATCAGCTCAAAGGGCTCACACTTCTCGAAGCCTCCGAGCTGGTGAAGAAGATGGAGGAGGCCTTCGGCGTTTCCGCCGCGGCCGCCGCGCCGGTGGTCGTTGCCGGCGGGGCTGCCGGGGCGGGGGCCGCGCCTGCCGTCGAGGAGAAGACGGAATTTGCCGTCGTCCTCACCGAGGTGGGCGCCAACAAGATCAACGTCATCAAGGCCGTCCGCGAAGTCACCAGCCTCGGCCTCAAGGAAGCCAAGGACCTGGTGGATGGCGCGCCCAAGACCGTCAAGGAAGGCGTGAGCAAGGAGGAGGCCGCCACCATCAAGAAGAAGTTCGAAGAAGCCGGAGCAAAGGTGGAAGTGAAGTAGCCCGGCTGGATGGGACTATACCTGGGGAATGGCGCAGCGCCTGCCACAGCGGGTTCCGCGCTGTTTAGGAACAGATTTTCGAACCCTGCCGGCGGCTGGCAGGCCGCGCTTCCGGGCGACCGGAGGCGGCGGAGTTTCGGGAGAAAGTTCTGCGGGCACCATTTTTTCTTGAATTTTCACTCTGGCGGCCGTGGTGTTTGCACACCCACTGCGGTTGTCCGGGCGATCCGCTCGCCTCGGCGAGCGTCTGGTCCGCTTCGGCGGGCCGCGTGAGGTAACCACGACATGCAGAATGGAAATTATCAGAACCGCGAACGCCGGCGGCTGGATTTTTCGCGCATCCGGGCGACCATCCAGATCCCCAACCTGATCGAGGTCCAGAAGCGCTCCTACCAGCGTTTTCTGCAGATGGACTTGCTGCCCAGCGAACGTGAAGACACGGGTCTGCAGTCCGTCTTCAGTTCGGTATTCCCGATTCAGGACTTCCGCGGGCTCTCGCAACTCGATTTCGTGGACTACTCGATCGGCAACTGGGAGTGCAAGTGCGGGCACCTGCGCGGGCTGCATCACCTGCGCGCCACCTGCCGCACCTGCGGCGCCTCGGTCGTGACCGACCCCTACAGGTCCGGCGATGTGATCTGTTCGAAGTGCGGCACGTTCAATCGGAACACGCCCACCTTTTGCAACAAGTGCGGCGACCCTGTGGCCCTGCAATTGAAGTACGACGTGAGCGAATGCCAGGAACGCGGCATGACCTACGCAGCCCCGCTCAAGGTCACCATTCGCCTCACCATTTATGAAAAGGATCCCGACACGGGCGCCAAAACCATCCGCGACATCAAGGAACAGGAAGTTTTCTTCGGTGACATTCCGCTGATGACTGACAACGGCACGTTCATCATCAACGGCACCGAGCGCGTCATCGTCAGCCAGTTGCACCGTTCACCCGGCGTCTTTTTCGAGACCTCGAACAACCGCACCTACTTCCTGGGGAAAATCATTCCCTATCGCGGCTCCTGGGTCGAGTTCGAGTACGACACCAAGAACACGCTCTACGTGCGCATCGACCGCAAGCGCAAGTTCCTGGGCACGATTTTCCTCCGTGCGCTGGGCATGAAGTCGAACGAAGAAATCCTGCGCAATTTCTACCAGGTGGAACGGATCTCGCTCCGTGAAGGCAAGTATTTCTGGAACCTCTCCGAAGGCTTGATCGACCGCAAACTCTCGCACGAAATAAAGCACCCCAAGACCGACGAGACGCTGGTTGGCTCGAACCGGCGCATCACCGAGCCGCTCTATAAGGAACTGGTTAGAGCGCGCGTCGCTCAGGTTCAGGCCGACCTCGCGGACCTGGAAGGCGCCGTCTCCGTCGCCGACATCGTGGACCGGCAAACCGGCGAAGTGCTCCTCGAGGCCAATAAGCCGTTCACCGCGGACCTGTGGGCGCGCATGGTGGAAGCCGGCCTTACCGAAGTAGACCTGTGCTTCCCCGAGCGCGACGATGTGGGCATGGTCGTCGGCCGCACGCTCGACCGCGACACCATTCACAGCTCGCGCGAAGCCCTGATCGAAATCTACCGCAAACTGCGCCCGGGGGACCCGCCCACGCTGGATACCGCAACCGCGCTTTTCCAGAGCATGTTCTTCGACGCGCGGAAGTACGACTTCAGCAAGGTGGGGCGCTTGAAGTTCAACATCAAGTTGGGGCTCAACACGGCGCTTGATAAGCGCACGCTCGATACGCCCGATTTCATCGCCGCCATCAAGTACCTGCTGAAGCTCCGCAGGAACATCGGCGTGGTCGACGATATCGACCACCTGGGCAATCGTCGCGTTCGCGCCGTGGGCGAACTGCTCGAGAACCAGTTCCGCATCGGCCTAGTTCGCATGGAACGCGCCATCAAGGAAAAGATGTCTGTGTACCAGGAAATGTCCACGGCCATGCCGCACGACCTGGTGAACGCCAAGCCGGTCACCGCGGCCATCCGCGAATTTTTCGGAAGCTCGCAGCTCAGCCAGTTCATGGACCAGACCAACCCGCTCAGCGAAATCACGCACAAGCGGCGCCTTTCCGCTCTCGGCCCCGGCGGGCTTTCGCGTGAACGCGCCGGATTCGAAGTGCGCGACGTGCACCCCACCCACTACGGCCGCATCTGCCCCATCGAAACGCCGGAAGGCCCGAACATCGGCCTCATCAGCTCGCTCTCGTGCTTTGCGCGCATCAACGAATTCGGCTTCATCGAATCGCCCTACCGCAAGGTGCGCAATGGGCGCGTGGTGGACTACGTGCAAGTGCTCAACGCCGGCGACAGCGAGTTCAAGGCCGGCGACATCGTCGAGCTGGATAAAGTCGAAAACGTCAATGAGGAGCTGAAGCGGCGCAAGGTCACCGCGCAGCCACACTGCTTCTATCTCTCCGCCTGGGAAGAGGATCGCTACGTGATCGCCCAGGCAAATGTGCCGCTCGATTCCCGCGGCACTATCGACGCCGAACTGGTGAACTGCCGTCAGGCCGGAAACTTCGTCCTCAAGAGCCGCGAGGAAGTGGATTACATCGACGTCTCCCCCAAGCAGCTCGTCTCCGTCGCGGCGAGCCTGATTCCGTTCCTCGAAAACGATGACGCCAACCGCGCGCTCATGGGTTCCAACATGCAGCGACAGGCAGTGCCGCTCATCCGCGGCGAGGCCCCGCTGGTCGGCACCGGCATGGAACGTGTCACTGCGCGCGATTCCGGCGCTGTGGTCATCTGCCGCCGCGAAGGCGTTGTGGACCAGGTGGACAGCGAGCGCATCATCGTACGCGTGGAGTCCGATCACTCCGGCGTGCTCAGCCGCGAAGTCGGTTCCGATATTTATACCCTCACGAAATTCAAGCGCTCGAACCAGAACACGTGCATCAGCCAGAAGCCGCTCGTGCGCGTGGGCGACCACGTGAAGCAGAATCAGGTGCTCGCCGACGGGCCCTGCACCGACCGCGGCGAGCTCGCTCTCGGCCGCAACGTGCTTTGCGCCTTCATTCCCTGGCGCGGGTACAATTTTGAGGATGCCATCCTGGTGAGCGAAAAGCTCGTCCGCGAGGACTACTACACTTCGATCCACATCGAAGAGCTGGAAATTGAAGCGCGCGACACCAAGCTGGGGCCGGAAGAAGTGACGCGCGACATTCCCAACATCAGCGAGAGTTTCCTGCGCAATCTGGACGAAAGCGGCGTGATCCGCATCGGCGCCACGGTCAAGCCGGGCGACATTCTGGTAGGCAAGGTCACGCCCAAGGGCGAAACCACGCTCACCCCGGAAGAAAAACTGCTTCGCGCCATCTTCGGCGAAAAGGCCGGCGACGTTCGCGACGCTTCCCTGTATTGTCCGCCGGGCATCGAGGGCACCGTAGTGGACGTGAAAATCTTTTGCCGCAAGGGTGCGGAGAAGGACGAACGCCACAAGGCAATTGAGGCCTCGCAGGAATCGCGGCTCGAAAAAAACCTTTCGGACGAGATCCGCATTCTGACCGACGAGCGCCTGAAGCGCCTTTCCGAAATCCTCTCCGGCCGCAAGCTGGCCGCCGACCTGCACGACGAAAAGACGAATAAGCGCCTGCTGACCAAGGGCGTCACACTCTCCCGCGACATCATCGAGAAAATTTCCACGCGAAACCTCAAGCGGTTGCGCCTGGACGAAAAAGACCCGCTCCTGATCGAAAAAATCGACGAGATTGAGGAGATGACTTCGCGGCAAATCGACGTGCTGCGGAAAATCACCGACGAGCGCATCAGCAAGCTCAAGAAGGGCGACGAGCTGCCTCCGGGCGTCATCAAGCTGGTCAAGGCGTACGTGGCCATGAAGCGCAAGCTCTCCGTCGGCGACAAGATGGCCGGCCGCCACGGCAACAAGGGCGTTATCGCGCGCGTCGTTCCGGAAGAAGACATGCCCTACCTGCCGGACGGCACTCCGGTGGAAATCGTGCTCAACCCGCTCGGCGTCCCTTCGCGCATGAACGTCGGGCAGATTCTGGAAACGCATCTCGGCTGGGCCGCCCGCGAGTTGGGCGAGCAG
>JASHSV010000017.1 GCA_030038535.1 Candidatus Acidiferrales bacterium | reverse complement strand
CGAATGGGAAATACATGCCGCTCACTTCTTCATAGTCACCGTAATACGTCTCGCTTTCCTGGATGGCGCCGCGGATGGTCATCTTGGTTTCCAGCTTCAGTTCCAGGAAGGAGTCGGTATCCAGGTAATAGATGAAGATGTCGCCGTTTTTGAGCGTGAGCTTGATTTTGTAGCAATCGGTGCCCTCGACCGTGTCGTGACCCAGGAGCTCGGCCTTGTGGCCCTTCTGCTTGTAATCCACCAGAGGGCGGTCCACATCGGAATCCACCACCAGGCTCTTCGAGTCGTCCTCGGACATGAGCTGGGGGTCCTTGCGGCCGCCGAAGGGGCTGATCTGCCAAGCGCCCTTACCGTTGTAGGCCTGGATCTGCGTCATGCCCTGCAAGGAGGCTTCCTCGCGCACCTTGTCGGGGCGCTTGTTGATCTGCACGACAGTCGCCTGGATCGAGCCGAACAGGATCTTCCCGGTGGTGCGCAGCGTCTGGACGGACTTGAGTTTCTCCATGCCGCCGCGCGCCTGGATGTTCCTGGCGATAATCTCGTCCACGGACTGGGCGCGCGCCGCGGGAGCAAGCACCAGGACGCATACGAGCAGCAGTGCGGACAACGGCAGCAGGGCGGAGGCGACTGGAATCGTGAAACGCGTTCGCTTCATATCATCCGACCTTTCCATTTCTTCGTGAGATCCGGCCGCGCGGGGGATGGCGCCGGGAGACGGGCGCCGATGCGATGCGGCGGCAATTGCCGCCACCAAATTCGCTCTTGTTGATCCTATGCAAGACACTGGCAGCCGACCGCGACCGCCGCTCGTCCAACTTCCCCAGGATCATCTCATAGACGCTCGGCAGGGCGCTCCCGTTTCCACTGACACAGGCTGTCCGGCGCAGTCGAAAGGGCCGGCCGTGCGCGAGGCGGGCGGCTTAGGCCGGGAAAACGCTCACCTTACTGACGATTGACTTCGAGCAATGGAGATTCCAAGAAATTGCACCACCCAAATGCAGCTTCGGGACGACGGAGCGAAACCGGAAGGCTGTGCCGCCCGCCGCGACGCGTCGCTCTACCGACTTCGTGGGGTTTCGGACGGCCAGCGCGCGGAAAGCGCTCCGAGTGGATTAAAACTTGATCTTACCCGCTCCCACGCCTCCCGTGCCTCCCCCGCCTGAGCCCACCGTGAGCGTCTTAATCCCGGATAACTTCTTGCTCTTCTTGAGTGCCGTCTTCTTTGCCATTTGGGCGCCTCCATGCTCCAGAGCGGAATTTCCATTTTGAGTTCGCGATCGGGGGGTAGGATACCCCCCCTCCCTTCTCGAGGCAATTGCCAGTCCAGTTTTCAGACTTCGGAGACTCCAGTGCCGGCGGGCTTCGGCGCGCCACGGCGCAGAAAGGCAGGCCAGCGCGGGATGTTGGCCGGATGCCGAGTGCTGGTCTGTGGGCAACTGGGCGGAGGGCAAGATAAAAATTTGAGGGGGCTCCAAAAGGCGGCTCCCGGGGGGCGCGGCTAGCGGGCTCGGGAGATGGTTGACCTTCCGTTTCGCACCCCCTACCATGAGCGGAAAATGGCTAACCAGGATTCTCTGATCGGGAGAACCGTCTCGCACTACCGCATCGTGGAAAAGCTGGGCGGTGGGGGGATGGGCGTGGTGTACAAGGCGGAAGACACCCGCCTGCATCGCTTTGTAGCGCTCAAGTTCCTCCCCGAAGACGTGGCCCAGGACCGGCAAACTCTGGCGCGCTTCCGGCGCGAGGCGCAAGCCGCCTCCGCGCTCAATCACCCCAACATTTGCACCATCTACGACATCGGCGAAGAGGATGGGAAAGCGTTCATCGCCATGGAGTTTCTGGACGGCACCACGCTCAAGCATTGCATTGCCGGAAAACCGCTGCCGCTGGAACAGATGATCGAGCTAGGGATTGAGATCGCGGACGCTCTCGATGCCGCGCATGCGCGAGGGATCGTGCACCGGGATATCAAGCCGGCCAACATCTTCGTAACCCAGCGCGGCCATGCCAAGGTGCTGGATTTCGGCCTGGCGAAGATCATCACTCCGGAGACGGGCATCGAACATTCCCCGATGCAGGAATTCACAACGCGGGAAGTGGTCACCAAGCCGGGCGCGGCGCTGGGCACGCTTGCCTACATGTCTCCCGAGCAGGCGCGCGGGGAACCGTTGGACGCAAGGACGGATCTGTTTTCCCTGGGGGCGGTGCTCTATGAGATGGCCACGGGTACGCCGCCCTTCCACGGACAGGGCACGGAGATCCTGATCTCTGTTGTTCACAAGGCGCCGGTGGCGCCGGTGCGGCTGAACCCCGAATTGCCGGCGGATGCGGAACGGATCATCTACAAGGCGCTGGAGAAAGATCGCAGGCTGCGCTACCAGTCGGCAGCAGAAATCCGAACAGACTTGCAGCGGCTGAAGCGAGACAGCGAATCGGGACGCGCAGCGCTCCCTGCCGCAGCCCACAGCGCTCCGGCCACAGCCACGACCGTCGCAGCTTCTCCTCGCGCCGAAGTTCCCAGCGGCGCGGCCACGGAAGCCAAAACGCAGACGCGGCGGAAGTTCCTGGCACCGGCTGCGGCGCTCCTGATCTTGATTCTTGGCATCGGAGCCTGGTTATTCTATGCCCGCAAGGCACACGCGCTGACGGAGAGAGACACCGTCGTCCTCGCGGATTTCACGAACAGCACGGGAGACGCGGTGTTCGACGACACGCTCAAGACCGCCCTGGCGGTTTCCCTGAACCAGTCGCCCTTCCTGAATGTGCTTTCGGAAAGCAAGGTGGCGGAAACCTCGAAACTGATGGCTCGGCCGGCCGACGGCCGGCTGACGCCCGATGCGGCCCGCGAACTGTGCCAGCGCGCGGGGAGCAAGGCCTACATCGCCGGCTCGATTGCCGAGCTAGGCAGCCAATACGTGGTGGGGCTGAAAACGGTGAACTGCCTGAATGGAGACATCCTGGCGCAGGAACAGATCACGGCGTCGGCCAAGGAAAAAGTGGTGGACGCGCTGGGGGAGGCGGCGGCAAAACTGCGCGGCGAGCTGGGCGAGTCGCTGGCCACTGTGAAGAAGTTCGATGTTCCCCTTGAAGAGGCCACTACCCCCTCGCTCGAGGCTCTGAAGTCTTACAGCCTGGGCCGAAAGGCTCTCAACGAGAAAGGCTCCGTGGCCGCTCAGCCCTACCTCCAGCATGCTATCCAACTCGATCCCAACTTCGCCATGGGCTATAGCGCAATTGGCGCGGTGTACTTGAATATGAACCAGCCCGAGCGCGCAGCCGAGTACCTCACCAAGGCTTTCGAGGTTCGTGAACATTCCAGCGAGGCCGAGAAACTGCGCATTACTGCCGATTACTATTCGAATGTAACCGGGGAAAGAGCCAAGGCCGCCCAGGCTTTCCAACAGATCGTTGACAACTATCCACGACAATCCTCTGCATTCAACGGCTTGGGCCTTGTCTATGTGGAACTGGGTCAGTACCAGAAGGCTGCGGATACATTCCGCCAGAGCATCCGGCTGGATCCAGGCAGTCTGGTTCCCGTTTTGAACCTGGCTCTCAACCTGCTCGCTCTCCAGCGATTCGACGAGGCCCGGCAGACCATCCAGCAGGCACAAGCGAAAGGAATGGACGACTTTATATTTCACAACGCTCTCTACGCTCTCGCTTTTCTGAAGCTGGACCGAGCCGCTTTGGCGGAACAACAAAAGTGGGCAGAAGGCCAGCCGGACTACGAGAATGTGGGGCTTTCACTGGCCGCAGACACGGAGGCCTACGCCGGGCGATTGAGCAAGGCGCGGGAGCTCACCCAGCGCTCCGTGGAGTCCGCCATCCGCGCGGACAGCAAGGAATCCGGCGCCATCTGGCACGAAAATGCAGCGCTCCGCGAAGCCGCCTTCGGCAATTCCGCGCTTGCGGAGCACGCCGCAGAGGAGGGTCTGAAGCTCGCTCCCACGAGCCAGGCTGTCGGTGTGGAGGCGGCCCTGGCCTACGCCCTGGCGGGAGATACGGCACGCGCGGAGTCGCTCGCGGTGGACCTCAACAAGCGCTTCCCGCTCGATACCCAGGTGCAATCGCTCTGGCTCACCACCACGCGCGCGCAGGTGTCGCTCGACCGCAAGAATCCGGCCGAAGCGATTGCGGACCTGGAATCTGCCGCATCCGTGGAACTGGGCGGAATCGGATTCATGAACAATATCACCTGCCTGTACCCGAACTATGTCCGCGGTGAGGCATATTTGGCGGCGGACGACGGCGAACATGCTGCCGCCGAATTTCAGGAAATCCTGAATCACGGCGGCGTGGTGTGGAACTGCTGGACGGGAGCATTGGCCCGTCTGGGCCTTGCGCGCGCGTTGGCGTTGCAGGCCAACGCTTCGAAAAGCGGCCATTCAAGCGTCGCACGCGACCGCGCACGCGTCTCCTACAAGGATTTCTTCGAGCTTTGGAAAGACGCCGACCCGGATGTTCCCCTCCTGAAACAAGCCAAAGCGGAATATGCCAAGTTGGATTAGCGATTGTCCCCGCAGGCCCTGGCGCGCAGTTGCCTTCATGGCCTCCATTGCAAGCCTCAGGGGCTAAAGCCCCTTTTGTTTGAGCCCTCCACTGTCGGAGCTGAAGCTCCGACCCCCTAAAAAGAGATATGAGACTGCTTTTGGTTAAAGGAAGCCCACCACTCAGGACAGCCCCAAGACCGGCTCCGCGAGCCGGGAGGCACTACAGACCGCCGGCGGCCCCGGCGCCGGACCCACCTGCTCCTTGACGCTTAGCGTTATTGTCTTCTAGGCTATCCGCCATCGCTCCCGCAACACCCTAGGAGGTTGATTACCATGAAGAATGCCCGCCCTTCATTCGCATTCGTAGTGTCTCTGGCCACGCTGTTTTGGAGCAGTCAATCGCTCGCCGCGCAGCAGACTGTCGCGGCGAAGAGTGCTGCGGCGCCGGCCGCTGCTGCCGAGCCGCAGGCCGGAGGCCAGCCGCTCGCTGCGCCGCCGCAGGTGGTGCCTGCTCTGCCCGTTCCACGTCTCGTTAAATTCTCGGGCGTGGTGAAAGATGCCGCAGGCGCTCCGCGCACCGGCACCGTCGGCCTCACCTTCTCCATTTACCAGGAGCAGGAAGGCGGAGCCACGCTGTGGATGGAGACCCAGAACGTGGAACTGGACGGCGAGGGCCACTACTCGGTGCTGCTGGGCAGCACGCAGAGCGAAGGGGTGCCCTTGGACCTGTTTGCCTCGGGCGATCCGCGGTGGCTGGGAGTGCGGGTGGAGTTGCCGGGAGAAGTGGAGCAGGCGCGGGTGCTGCTGGTGAGCGTGCCGTATGCGTTGAAGGCTTCGGATGCGGACACGCTGGGCGGGAAGCCGGCGTCGGCCTTCGCGCTGGCCCCGACGGAGACGAGTGCGACGACAACGACGGCAACGACCAGCACGTCAACGATAGCGAGCGCGACTAGCCCGACGACGACGAAGGGGAAAAAGCCCGCGACCGCGGGTACGGAAACGATGGGCTTCATCCCGATGTTCATCGACACGAGCGGAGACCTGGGGAACTCGCTGATCCAGCAAAGCGGGACGGCGATCGGGATTGGCACGTTTCCGGTGCAGGCGCTGGACGTGATTGGAGGGATTCGAGCGAGTACGGGGCTGGCCACGGGGAGCCGGAACACGTCGCCGGACGCGATCAACACGAACGCGCTGTTTCTGAACGGCTCGAACGCGATGGGAGTGATCGGGACGAGCAACGCGGTGTTCGCACCGGGCGTGCTGTTCACGAAGGTGAGTTTCTATGCGGGGAACGGGACGACGACCACGGAACGGATGACGATCAACGGGGCGAACGGATTCGTGGGGATCAACAACACGTCGCCGGGGCAGCAGTTGGATGTGAAGGGAGGCTCGATCCAAACGGACACGCAGTTG
>JASHSV010000232.1 GCA_030038535.1 Candidatus Acidiferrales bacterium | reverse complement strand
GCCCGCTCCAGCGACCTCACTGCGTTTATGCTCGATGGTCATATGGTCGAATTTCAGACCACCGAGCAGTTGTTCACCACGCCCTCCGATCCCCGGACTGAGGCGTACATCACCGGCCGGTTCGGATGAGGAGGTCCGCCTAGATGGAACGCCATTTCGAGAAAGAACTCGAGGAGCTCAAGGACCGCCTCGTCTGGATGGGCTCGCTCGCCGAGCGCGCCGTGCATCAATCCGTGCAGGCCGTCCTCGACGGCGAGAAAGACATGGCCAACCGCGTGATCGAGGAAGAGCCGGCCATCAACGAAATGCAGATAGAAGTGGACGAGCGCGTCGTCAAGCTTCTCGCCACGCAGCAGATCATGGCCGGCGACCTCCGCTTCGCCATCGCCGTTTCCCGCATCAATGGCGACCTCGAGCGCATCGGCGACCAGGCCGTCAATATCGCGCAGTCCGCGCTGCGCATTCTGCGCCATCCGCGCGTCAAGCCCTACGTGGATTTGCCCCGCATGAGCGAAATCGCCGAGGAAATGGTTCGCGACAGCCTCAATTCGCTCGTCCGCCGCGACGTGGAGCTCGCCCGCAACGTGCTCGCCCGCGACGACGTGGTGGATTCGCTTCGCAACCAGATCTTTCGCGAGCTGCTCACCTACATGATGGAAAATTCGGCGGTGGTGTTTCCCGCGTTCGAGCTGATCCTGGTCGCCAAGAATCTCGAACGCATCGCCGACCACGCCACCAACATCGCCGAAGACGTCATCTTCATGGTCGTCGGCCGCGACGTCCGCCACCCCGCCCTCGACCGCCGTTAGCGGAAGCCAGCCACTCCTGCCCTCACCGCGGCCTTTCGCAGCGCATCGTCGAGTGTCGCCAGGGGCAGACCTCTTTGCCTCGCCAGCTCCAGGTAGACCGCATCATAAGCAGAAAGACGAAAGGCCCGCGCCGCCCGAAAGGCTTCCTGAAATGGAATGAAGTCCGTTTCGCTTTCGATGGCCCCGCTCTGCAGCTCCTCCAGACGTTCGAGACACCGGTCCGTATCCGCACCACTGAGGATTCCCCGCCTCTCTGCAACCGCGAACCCATTGGCCATCTCGAGCTGCCATAACGCAGGGACCACGGCGCGCGCACCCGCCAGCATGGCGCGCCTCACCTGAAAGGCATAGGGCGCAACGGGCTCATCCAGGAACCAGCCAAGCGACACCGAAGCGTCCAGCACGAACCGCGTCACGTTCTGCCCTCTTCGATGAGCTGCCGGATGCTGACCCGGCGGCCGCGGCGCGACCTCCGCCGGATCTGTTCGATTTCCTCGAACACCTCGTTCAAGTCCGTGTCCGCCCGGGCCGGTCCGATCACCGCGGCCAGCTTACCCCGGCGGGTGATTCCCACTCGTTCGCCATCCTCCGCACGTTCTACCAACTCGGAGAGTTTCTGTTTTGCCTCAAACAGGCCAACCGTGCGCATAGAAACCTCTCGGGAAGCATTATCAATCTAGATGACCATTCTAGATGGATTGGATGGGGGGTGTCAAGGCGAGACGGATATCGGAATTCTCGGCTTCGCTCGCTGCGTCTACAGCATCTTGCGCAGGACAAACGTCAGGATGCCGCCGTTGCGGTAATACTCCACCTCTTCCGGCGTATCGATGCGCGCAACGGCTTGGAACGATTTTTGCGCGCCGCCTGCGCCCGCGACGCGCACGGTCACTTTCTTCCTCGGCGTGAGACCCTCTGCGAGACCCGCAATGTCGAACGACTCTGTGCCCGTCAACCCGTGCGATTCCCGGCTCTCTCCCGCCAAAAACTCCAACGCGAGCACGCCCATGCCCACCAGATTCGACCTGTGGATGCGCTCGAAGCTTTCCGCCAGCACCGCGCGCACGCCCAGCAGCAGCGTGCCCTTCGCTGCCCAGTCGCGCGACGATCCCGAACCGTATTCCTTCCCCCCGATCACCACCAGCGGCGTCTTTTCCCGCTTGTAGCGCATGGCCGCGTCGTAGATCGTCATCTTTTCGCCCGACGGCACATGCACCGTCCACCATCCTTCGACGCCCGGCACCATGAAATTCTTCAGCCGGATATTTGCAAACGTTCCGCGCATCATCACCTGGTGGTTCCCGCGCCGCGCTCCATACGAATTGAAATCCGAGGGCTTCACGCCCAGCCCGATCAGGTATTTCCCCGCCGGTGAATCCGCAGCGATGCTTCCCGCCGGCGAGATGTGGTCGGTTGTCACGCTGTCGCCCAGCACGGCCAGCACGCGCGCCCCGCGAATATCTTCAATCGGCGCCGGCGTGCGCGGCATGGCTTCGAAATAGGGCGGGTTTTGGATATACGTGGACGCCGCCTCCCACGCATACAGCTCGCCCTCCGATACCGGCACCTTGCGCCATTCCTCAGTGCCGGTGAACACGTCGCCGTATTCCTTGCGGAACATTCCCGTCGTCACCGCGGCGCGCACCGATTGTTCGATTTCCGCCGGCGAAGGCCAGATTTCGCGCAGGTACACCGGCTGCCCCTTGGAGTCGTTTCCCAGCGGTTCCGTGGCCATATCGAAATCCATCCGCCCGGCCAGCGCGTAGGCCACCACCAGCGGCGGCGAAGCAAGATAATTCGCGCGCACCAGCGGATTAATCCGCCCTTCGAAATTCCGGTTCCCGCTCAGCACCGATACAGCCACCAGCGAGTGGTCTTTGATTGCCGCGGCTACCGGCTCGGGCAGCGGCCCGCTGTTGCCGATGCAGGTGGTGCATCCGTACGCCACCAGATTGAATCGCAGTGCGTCCAGGTATTTGGTCAGCCCGGCCGCTTCCAGATAATCCGTCACCACTTTCGAGCCCGGCGCGAGGCTCGTCTTCACCCAGGGTTTCGCTTTCAGTCCGCGCTCGACTGCTTTTTTCGCCAGCAACCCCGCGCCGATCATCAGCGAAGGGTTCGAGGTGTTCGTGCAGCTCGTAATCGCCGCGATCACCACCGAGCCGTGGCCCAGCTCGTAGAGGTCTCCGTTCGATTTCACCTGAGCGTGCTTGGCGGGTGTCCCCTCGAGCGACTTCAGGAACGACGGCTTCGCTTCCCGCAACGGCACGCGGTCTTGTGGGCGCTTGGGCCCGGCAAGCGTCGGCTCGACCGTCGAGAGGTCGAGCTCCAGCGTGTCCGTAAAGATGGGATCCGGCGTCGCATCCGTGCGGAAGATGCCTTGCTCTTTTGCGTACGCTTCCACCAGTTTCACGTGCTCTTCTTCGCGGCCTGAAAAACGCAGGTAGGCCAGGGTCTCCGCGTCCACCGGGAAAAATCCCATCGTCGCGCCATATTCCGGCGACATATTCGAAAGCACCGCGCGGTCCGGCACGGAAAGGCTCGAAAGCCCGGTGCCGTAATATTCCACGAATTTTCCCACCACGCCCTTTTTGCGCAGCATTTGCGTCGCGGTCAGCACCAGGTCCGTGGCCGTCGCTCCTTCCGGCAGCCGCCCGTGGAATTTGAATCCCACCACGTCGGGAATCAGCATGGAGAGCGGCTGGCCCAGCATCGCTGCCTCCGCTTCGATTCCGCCTACGCCCCAGCCAAATACGCCGATCGCATTGATCATCGTGGTGTGCGAGTCCGTGCCCACCAGCGAATCGGGGAACGCAATCGTGGCGCCCTCCGCCTCGCGCGTAAATACCGTGCGGCCCAGGTATTCCAGGTTTACCTGATGGCAGATGCCTGTCCCCGGCGGCACCACCCGGAAATCGCGGAAGGATTTCTGTCCCCAGCGCAGAAACACGTAGCGCTCGCGGTTGCGCTGGAATTCAATTTCCGTGTTCAGCAGGTACGATTGATCGGTTCCGAACTGATCCACCTGCACGGAATGGTCGATCACCAGATCCACCGGCAGCAGCGGATTGATTTTCTTCGGTTCGCCGCCCATCGCGCGCATGGCGTCGCGCATCGCCGCCAGATCCACCACCGCCGGCACGCCGGTAAAATCCTGCATCAGCACGCGCGCAGGCATGAAGTTCACTTCCTTTTGCTGTCCCGTCTTCGCCGGGTTCCAGCGCGCGAGCGCCTCGATGTCCGCCGCCTTCACAAACGCGCCGTCCTCCTGCCGCAGCAGGTTTTCGAGCAGCACTTTGAGAGAGAACGGCAGCCGCGAGGGCTGGCCCATCCCGCGCTTCTCCAGCTCGCCGATGCGAAAGATCTGATACTCGCGCGCGCCCGAACGCAGTGCCCCTCGCGCGCCAAAACTGTTCCGTTTTCCGCTTGTCATCGTGAACTGCGCTCCTTGAGAGAAGACAACATTCTATCCCATCCCTCGCACACCCATTCGATGTATTGCGGGCCGCGATTGGTGACGCATTCCACGGCGTGCCATAATTGTTCTTGCCGCTGTGAACGTCCTGCTCATCTCCACCTACGAGCTCGGCCGCCAGCCCTTCGGCTTGGCCTCGCCCGCGGCGTGGCTGCGCCGCGCCGGAGCCAACGTGCGCTGCCTCGACGTCTCCCGCGAGGCCTTTCGCGAAGACTGGGTCCGCGAAGCCGGGCTTATTGCGTTTTACGTGCCCATGCACACCGCCACGCGGCTCGCCGTCATGCTGCTCGACCCTGTGAAGAAGCTGAATCCGCGCGCGCACATCTGCTTCTACGGCCTCTACGCGCCCATGAACGAAGCCTATCTGCGCGGGCTCGGCGTGGACGGCGTGATCGGCGGTGAGTTTGAAGGGCCCCTCGCGGCTCTCCTGCGACAGCTCTCAAAAGAGGCTTCATGCCCGCCGACCGGAGAAATCCTGGCGACCAGGGAGACCCCCGCGATTTCGCT
>JASHSV010000231.1 GCA_030038535.1 Candidatus Acidiferrales bacterium | reverse complement strand
GCCAGTTCCTCGAGCGGGATCTCCTCCGCCGTGTCGTGGAACAGCACCAGGTGCAGCGAGTCGCCGGGATACTGCGTGCGGATCAGGTGCGAGAGCGCCAGCGAGACGCGCTTGGCCGGCGTGAAGCGGTCTTCGCCGTAGAGAATCATGCTGTGGCTGCAATCGAGCAGGATCACCGTGGCGCACGAGCTCTGGTAATCGCACTGATGCACGCGCAGGTCGGCGTAGTCGAGCTCGATGGGCAGCCCCGGCCCGTTGCGCTCGACCGCGCTGAACAATGTCGCCGCAATGTCCAGATTGATCGTGTCGCCGAATTCGTACGGTTTCGACGCCGCCGTGGCCTCGATGCCCGTGGCCAGGTCGCGCGTATCGTGCCGGCCCAGGCTGCTCTTGCCCAGCGAGCCCATCAGGTCCTTGAGCGCGCGAAAGCCGAGAAAGTCGATGGTCTTGTCGGTGATTTCGAACCGCACCCGGCTCTCCGCGTCGCGCCCGGCGCGTCCGCGCGGCGCGCGCTGCCCCGGCTCGGTGACCATGGGCTGCTGGTTGATGAAGCCCTCGTTCGTCATCCGCTCCACCAGCCGGTCGAGCAGCCGTTCGAGCTCCTTGCGCCGCTCGGGGTCGTTCATCAGCGCGTCCAGCAGCTCTTTCGAGAGCAGCTCGCCGTCTTCGAGCGCGCGCAGGATGGCCTGCCGCAGCGATTCCATAGTGCGATCGGGGTCGAATTCGCCCCAGCGCGAGTACGGCGACTCGAATCCGCTCTGCAGCAAATAGTCGGAGAGACGGTTCACCAGGTCTTCGAGATCCACGGCGTCGGCGGCCTCTCCGGTGTACTTCGAATAGCGCGTAATCTTCATGAAATGCTCAGAAAATGACTCGTTCTTGCATGTTTTTGCAGCGATTTTGGGGCTCGCAGACAGTTAACATAATCGCCGCGCTCAATTGAATTGGCGCCTCGGCGGACGCCCCGAATACGGCTCCGGCTCCCTGGTTTCGGCCGGCCGCGGAGCTTCGGCATGATAGCCCCTCTCCTCGCTCCGGCTCACCCGGCGGTGCGCCCACAATCCTTCGAGCACAAACTCCGCTGCGGCCACCGTCACTGCCGGCGCCAACCCGTCGCGAACGCTCAGGCGGTCGAGACGTTCCAGCAGGCCGGGCACTTTCTTCATCAGCGCGAGCTGGTCGCGCGCGGGCATCGCAGTAGAGAGCTTCAGCTCGCCTCCATTCTGGAACCACTCCACGGTCTTATCCAGGTTGACGCCGCTGAAGTGCCGCTCGAAGACGCGCCCGATCGCGCCGCGGATCAGTTCGCGCGCCACCGTGTCTGCCCCGCGCAGCTCGCCCTCGTATTCCAGTTCGATCTTTCCCGTGATCGACGGCATTGCTGAGTAGATATCGGCCACGCGCGCCACCGCGGGCCGCTCCTGCAGCCGCACGGCGCGCTGCTCCGCGTTGCTGGCCACCGATTCCACCACGGAAATCGGAAGCCGCTGGCTGACGCCCGAGCGTTTATCCACGCGCTTGTCGTCGCGCGCCAGAAAGGCGATCTGCTCGATGATTTCGCGCACATATCCGGGAATTTCCAGCGGAATGTGCTCGCCGCGCTCGGTCCAGGCCTCCTGCTGCGTGATGCGCAGGCCCTCGTCGACCGACGCGGGATAGTGCGTGCGGATTTCCGCGCCGATGCGGTCTTTGAGCGGCGTGATGATTTTTCCGCGCGCCGTGTAATCTTCCGGATTGGCCGTAAACACCAGCAGCACGTCGAGCGGCAGCCGCAGCGGGTAACCCTTAATTTGGACGTCGCCCTCCTGCATGATGTTGAATAATCCCACCTGGATTTTTCCGGCCAGGTCCGGCAGCTCGTTGATGGCAAACACGCCGCGGTTCGCCCTCGGCAGCAGGCCGTAATGCATGGTCAGTTCGTCGGAGAGGTCGCGGCCGCCGCGCGCGGCGCGGATGGGATCCACGTCGCCGATGATGTCGGCGATGGTCACGTCCGGCGTGGCCAGTTTTTCCACGTAGCGCTCGCTGCGCGGGAGCCACCCGATGGGCGTCTCGTCGCCGTACCGCGCCAGGCGCTCGCGGCAGGCTTTGCAGATGGGCGCGTAGGGAGTGTCGTTGATTTCGCAGCCGGCCACCATGGGCAGATATTCATCGAGAAATGCCACCAGCCCGCGCAGGATGCGGCTTTTCGCCTGCCCGCGCAGGCCCAGCAGTATGAAGTGCTGCCGCGAGAGCAGCGCGTTCACGATCTGCGGCACCACCGTATCTTCGTAACCGTGCACGCCGGGGAAGAGCGCTTCGCCCGCCGCCAGCATGCGCAGCAGATTCTCGCGCGCCTCCTGCTTTACGCTGCGCCCGGCCAGCCGTTCTTCCGACCACGAGCTGCGGCGCAGCTCACCCAGCGTGGCCGGCAATGGAGTCGTTGGAATCGCGGTAGAGGACATAGGAATTTGGATGCACTTTCTCCCATATCGATTATAAACCGTTCGCAGCAGCTATGAGAGGGTACGTCGCCGCTGTGTTTTCAGTTGTAGTGGGGGTGGCCGTTGCCGCCCGAGAGGCGACGCGCGCGATTGGTCAGCTCCAGGCGTTCGAGCCAGCGCGCCAGATTCGTTTCCAGGCTGTGCCGCCGCTCTTCCTCATCGCGCATTTCCAGCAGTTTTTGCTTGTATGCCAGTTCGAGCGGCAGCGCAGCGGCAATGTAATAGGAAATCGCCGGCGCCTTCGTCAGCGCACCCAAATCGGGGGCCTGCTGGAACGTGGCATGATGGCATTTTTCGTAGAGTTGCAGGAGAGCGGTCGAAGGCACCTGTCGCGGCGGCGGCTCGTCGTGCAGGAATTCCACGTCCGCCTCGTAAAAGCTGCGTTCCTCGAACACTTCTACGATCCGGAAGATGCGCCGGCCCACGCTGATGATATCCATTTCCCCATTGGGATAGGTTTTGGCGATTTGCAGCAGTTCGGCGGTGCAGGCGACCTCGGCCAGGCCGTCGTCCACAACCAGCACGACGCCGAAGGGCTGCTTCTTCTCGTCGCACTCGCGGATCATTTCCTTGTAGCGCGGCTCAAAGATGTGCAGCGGCAGCATCTCACCGGGGAACAGCACCACCTCGAGAGGGAAGATGGGTATGCGTGTCATTGTCCTTTATTCCGCAGCTTTTCATCTCCGCCGGCGGCGGTCCTTCTCCCTTGTGCGCACAGAGAGGGGCAGCGGAGTTGGCATTTCTCAACTCGCCACTCACCACTAGCCACTCGTCACTGCACCTTCCAGCGCCCCTTCCAGCTCGCCGAGCGCGTGCGCGTCTCCGGCCTTCTTTGCTGCCGCAATGCCGGCGCGGAACAGTTCCTGCGCATCCGCGCCCCGGCTCAGTTTCAGCAGGAGCTGGCCGTAATGGAAATAGCCGTAGAGGTAGTCCGGGTGTGCGGCGAGAAGCTGGCGAAAGTGTGTTTCCGCAGCGGCGTCGTCATCGGTTTTCGCGCATTCCATCGCCAGGCCGTAACGGGCAAACGCGTCGCTTGGATTTGCGGCAACAAATTCTTCCAGCATTTCGCGGCGGGATTTCGGCGCGTCGCCCACGAGTCGAGGATAACACAGCGCGAAAGGGCGTTAACGGATGCGCTCCCAGGTGAGTTTGTAGGTGGCGTCTTTGCGGTTAATCGTTCCGCCTTTGCCGTCTTCGGTGGGAATCAGGACCAGGTGGTTCGCGTCGGGCATTTCATACCAGCGCACATT
>JASHSV010000230.1 GCA_030038535.1 Candidatus Acidiferrales bacterium | reverse complement strand
AGGATGTCCTTCACGTGCACGAACCCGATGGGATGATCCAGCGTTCCCTCGTAGACCGGCAGCCGCGAGCGTTGGGTCACGGCGAGCATTCGCAGCACTTCGTCCAGCGTCGCCTCGGCAGGCAGGGCGTGCACGTCTCGCCGCGGCACCATAATCTCGCGCACTTGCACGCGGCCCAGCTCGATCGCCCCCTGAATGAACTTCTCTTCTCCAGGCTCGAACAGTCCCTGCTCACCCGCTTGCTGCACCAGAATTTGCAGCTCTTCCGGCGAGTGTACCGGCGCGTGAGTTGCCGCCGAGGAGGCGCCCAAGGCGCGGTTGATTCGCCTGGCCGAACCTTCCAGCACACTGATGGCGGGGCGAAAGGTTGCCAAAAACAGGCCGAAGGGCCGAGCTACCAGCAGCGCCACGCGCTCGGCCCGCTGCAGGCTCACCGTCTTCGGAACCAGTTCGCCCAGCACCACGTGGAGAAACGTCAAGCTCAGAAATGCCACCACCAACGAAAATCCGTGGACCAGAACGACCTGGCCGGCTCCTGCCAATCCACCCAACATGCCTTCGAGCACGTTTGCAATCGCCACCTCGCCCAGAAAGCCGAGGGAAAGGCTCGTGAGTGTCACTCCCACCTGTACGCCCGAAACGACACGCGAGATTTCCGCCAGCAGCGACTGCACCACGCGCGCCCGCGCGTCCCCCTCTTCCACCAGTTGCCGGATCCGCGAGGGCCGCACGGCCACGAGCGAAAACTCCGTCGCGGCGAAAAAAGCGTTACACGCCACCAGCACCAGGACCGCGAGTAATCGCAGTGCGCTCAAGCGAAGCTCCGTCGCACCTCGCGCAGAGTGTAGCAGGAAGCCCGCAGTGGCACAGCCACTCCCGCCCTGCTGCCGCAACAGGAGCCGGGCTCATTCGCTCTCGCCGTTCAGTCCGTGCGTGCAGATCTTCAGCGAGATTCCTGCGATGTCAAACCTCCTCATTGCGCCCCCAGCGGCGCTGGGCTAGATTCCCTCCGGCGACTTTATGGGCAAGACTTTCCGGATCCTCCGCGCCGTTTTTTCCGCCCTGATCCTGTTGGTCTCGCTTCTCACTCTCTCCGGCTGGTGGATGCTACGCAGCACGCTCCCGCAACTGGACGGAACGCTCCTGGTTCCCGGCCTCCACGCCCCAGTCGAAGTGGAACGCGATTCCTGGGGCATCCCCCACATCCGCGCGCAGTCACTCGACGACCTGCTCCTCGCGCAGGGCTACGTCACTGCGCAGGATCGCCTCTGGCAAATGGACCTGCTCCGCCGTGCCGCTGCCGGGGAGCTGTCTGAGATTTTCGGTGCTGCTGCCGTTGAGCATGACGTGGAGAATCGCACGCTGGGGTTTCGTCAGGCTGCCGATGCAGCGCTGGCTACCATGCCTGCTCCCCGCCGGGCCATGCTGGAGGCCTACGCCCGCGGGGTCAACGCGTATATCGACGCGCGCACCGGCCGCCTGCCCGCCGAGTTCCTCGTGCTGCGCTACCAACCGCGCCCCTGGACTCCGCGCGACACGCTCCTGATCGCAGCCAATCTCTACAAGGAACTCACCGGATTCTGGAGGGATCAGATCGTTCGCGGTGAAGTGACTCGAACGGTCGGACCGGAACTGGCTAACGACCTCTACGCTGCAACCGCCGATTCACCATGGGACCACCCCCTCGTCGGCCTCGCGCCAGCCGCCGCGCCAGCGCCCAAACATCCGGCCGAGCGGCTGGGATTCGCACAACCGGCCCCCGGCACTGCGCCTCGCGTCGCTCCGCCCAGCCCCTGGTCTGCGGAGCTGGATTCTCTTCCCTCTGTGGATGAAGGCCTTCGCGCTGCGGGCGGCAGCAACAATTGGGTTGTTTCCGGAAGCCGCACCCGCTCGGGACGTCCCCTGCTCGAAAACGACACACACCTCGGCTGGTCGGCACCCGGTATCTGGTATCTCGTTCATCTCACTGCGCCCGGCTGGAACGTCAAAGGGTTCGCACTGCCGGGCGGGCCGCTCGTAGTCATTGGACACAACGAACACATCGCCTGGGGATTCACCAACAATTTCGCGGATGTATTGGACGTTTACGCAGAAACTCTCAATCCCCGGAATCCGCTGGAATACCTCGTGAACGGCCAGTGGCAGCGCGTCACCACTCGCCGCGAAGTGATCCACGTGCGCGGCGCACCGGATCGCGTCGTGGACGTGATGCTCACGCGCCACGGTCCGGTAATTCAGCGCTCGGGCTTCACCGGTTACGCAATTCGTTGGACAGCGACGGAGCCCGGCGGCTTGGATGCCAACTACTTCCTTCTCGGCGCCGCGAAAAGTTGGGACGAGTTCCGTGCCGTTTTACGCGACACCCCTGGCCCGGCGCAGAATGCCGTCTACGCTGATGTCGAGGGCCACATCGGCTATCTCGTCTCAGCGCTTGTACCCACGCGGCGCCAGCCCGCCGGCGGCGTCCCCGTTCCGGGCGACAATGACGACCACGAGTGGACAGGTTACATTCCGCGCGACGAACTGCCCCAGCTCTTCGATCCGCCCGATGGCCTCATCGCCACGGCTAATGCCCGCGTCATTGGTCCCGGCTACAAGTGGCATCTTACGGACATGTGGATGGCGCCCTATCGCACCGCACGCATCTATGAACTCCTGGGCAATCGAAAAGATTTGCAACCTGAAGATTTAATCCGGATGTCTGCCGACATTTACAGCCTCCCACATCTCGAGATGGCCCAGGAATTAGCAAAGGCGGCGAAGAGAGTGCACGCCGCCGACCCCCGCACCGCGGAACTGCTTGGGTCCATCTCCGGCTGGGACGGGCGCGCCGTCATCAACTCTGTCGCTATGACGTTTCTGGACTACACGCGCCGCGCTGTGCTCTACAACCTACTGCGGCCTCACCTGCACGGGGATATCGATCGGTACCTACAGTGGATGCGCGCCGGAGTTTTCCTGGAATGGGTACTCCGCGAGCGGCCTGCACGCTGGCTGCCCTCGGCATTCCGCGATTATGACGAACTCCTGATCTCCAGCGCCGACCTCGCCGTCCAGCGCATCGCCCAGCCCGCAGGACCGGTGGTCTCCCCGCGCTGGCAGTGGGGAGAGTTCAATGTTCTTCGCATGTATCATCCCCTGGGGCGCGACGGGGTGCTCCGTCGCGCGCTCAGCATTGGCCCGCTACCGATTTCCGGCAGCAATTATTCAGTCAAACAGATTGGCCGCACGTATGGGCCATCCATGCGGTTCGTCGCGGATTTCTCCAATCTCGACAATTCGCTGATGAACGTCACCATGGGCCAGTCCGGCCAATTCCTCAGCCCCAATTACAAAGACCAGTTCAGCGCCTGGTACGGCGGCTACGGCATCCCCAGCCGCTTCAGCGACGCGGCCGAAAAACCCCTCGTGATTCACCACCTCGAATTGCTCCCCGCATCCCCGCATGAGCCGTGACGAATCCGGATGCCCGAACTTCCTGAAGTCGAAGCCGTCCGTCGCGCGCTCCAGCCGCTCGTTGCGGGCAAACGTATCGCGGGCTGCCGCGTGCCCCACGCCATCGCCGTCCGGCCGCACACACCAGCCGAGTTTACGCGCGCCGTCCGGGGCCGGACCATCCGCAGCGTGCAGCGCCGAGCAAAATACCTTCTCCTCCGGCTCGATCGCGGATGGATCGTCATTCACTTCATGCTCGATGGCCAACTCACGCTCATGCCCCCTGCTGGAAGAACGCCGCACTCCTGTGTCCGCCTGACCCTCGCTGG
>JASHSV010000229.1 GCA_030038535.1 Candidatus Acidiferrales bacterium | reverse complement strand
CGACCGCGACGAAATCGAAACCCTCATCAAATGCGGCGCCTTCGACGAAGTTGACGCATCCGACCAGGATGCGTCATCCCGAGCCGGGTTTATCGGCGAGGGATCTACATCCGGCCAGGATGCGCGCTTTATGCGTCCCGATCACCTCGGGACGTCATCCTCCGCCCTGCACCGCATGGTGCAGGGCCCATCTCGTCCCGAACTCCTCTGGCACCTGAATCTCTTCCCTACCTTCGCATCGCCTTCCGCGCCGCCTTCTTCCCTCTTCCCCGACTCCGCCCCTCCCCCTCCCGCCCCGCTCCCTCTTCCCCTCCCCAACTACACTCCCGAACTCCGTCTCCGCTACGAGCAGGAACTCCTCGAAGTCTGCGTCTCCGGCCATCCGCTCGATCTCGTCCCCCGTAACGGCGAATCCTGGAGCAACGAACTCGTGCCCACCCCGCGCACGAGCAACCGCCGTTTCACTCTTCTCGGCTGGTTGATCACCTTTCGCCACGTCGGCACCAAGGATTTTCGCAACATGATGTTCTGCACGTTTGAGGATCAGCGCGGCACTTTCGAAGCGGTTCTTTTTCCGGAAGCCTACGAACGCTACGGCGCTTTGGTTTTCGAAACGCGGATGATGCGCGTCTCCGGCCGTATCGAGCAGGAAGGTCAACTCAACTGCGACAAACTCGAACCCGTCAAAGCGTAGGGGCGCTGCTTGCCGCGCCCTTCCGTCATACGGAGTGCGGCGGTCCGATTTCTGGACTCCGGTGGAGTCCATCGGACTCCCGAAACCGGAGCTAGACGCCGCTTTTCTTCGGCGAGGCTTGCCTCGCCGTCCGCTCCGCTTCGACCTTCAATTCTTCCCTAAAACTTCGTCATCTCGGTGAAATGAAAATCCCTCACCTTCATCGGCGGCACCACCATATCGAATGCCTCTTCTCCCGACGCCCGCACCGCCGGCCCCATCTCTTCCACCTTTGAGAGCATTTCCAGCACGCTCTCGTTGAACCGCATATTTCGCAGCCCCGCGACCACGCGCCCGCCTTCCACAAGAAACGTCCCGTCCCGCGTCATTCCCGTCAGCACTTTTTCGTACGGGTCCACTTCGCGCACATACCACACGCGCGTCAGCAGCACGCCTCGCTCCGTCGAAGCAATCATCTTTTCCAGCGAAGAATCCCCGCCCTCCATCACCAGATTCAGCGGCGCCTCGCCCCATTCATTCGGCAACGGCAGCCCGTGTCCCGTCGGCTTCGCCTTCATCTTTTTCGCCGTCGCCCGCGAATACACCAGCCGTTTCGGCACTCCGGCTTCCACCAGCCTCACGCGCTCCCTGAGCACTCCCTCGCCGTCAAACGGCGCCCCGCTCTGCAGTGGGTGATATACGTCGTCCCATATCTCGATGTTTTTTCCGAACACCTGCTTCCCAATCCGTTTGTTGAAGCAGGAGCGGTTGTCGCCCACCGCCGTTCCCGCAAAGTCGTAGAACAGGAAGCCCGCCAGGTCCAGAACCGCCGCCGGTTCCAGAATCACCGTAATTCGGCCCGGCTCGATCTCCCGCGGCTGCCGCGACCGCTCCGCCTTCTCCATCGCCCGCCGCGCCAGCATCTCTGGCTCGATCCCCTCGAGGTCTGGCGACGCCGCTTTTGCCCAGCCTGAGGAATCTCCGTCCATCGCCGTAATCGAAAACTGCGCCCGCGTCTGCGCGTGGTACGCAAACACGCCCCGCGAGTTTGCGAGCGCCAGCGCGTGCGCTCCGGTCGAGAAAATCCCCGCGGCTGTGTGTTTCCCCCGCAGCGCTTCTTTGCACACCGCGGCCACCACGCGCGCGCGATCTGTCGGTGTGGCCGCTGTCGTGGACTCGAAATATCGGTGCACCCGCTTTGCGGCGCCCCGCGCCCCCGCTCCCGCCATCGGCAGCAGGCCGGGATGCTTCGGCTGGTGTCGCGCCAGCTCCATCGCCGCGGCCGCAGCGCGGCGCAGCGAGTCGTCATCGCTCTTGTTCGTCGTTGCGCGCGCCGTCCGCCCGTCCACTACCGCGCGCACGGAAATGTCCAGCCGCTCCTCCGCCACGTTCTGGTGAATCGTGTTGTTCGCAAACCGCGTCAGCGCGTCCGACTCCGCCTCGATCGTCACTTCCGTCTCTTCCGCCTGACTCAGCCTGAGCACGCGCTCCGCAATCCGCCGAAGCTCCGCCTCCGTCGGCACCGGTTCTCCTGCCGCCCCGGCCGCGCGAACCTCTCGCCGCATTCTCGGTCGCGCTCTCATTTCGCAAACGCTGCCCCAATCTTCACATTCCGGAACCGCGCTGGCGCCGTTCCATGTCCCGTTCCCATCACCTGTTGCGGCTGTCCCTTGCCGCAATTCGGCGTGCCCCACAATTTCCACTCTTCCGGCCCGCAAATCGCGTCACACGAATTCCAGAACTCCGTCGTAATCCCGCTGTAACTCGGATTTTTCAGCATCCGCACTTTCTTCCCGCCTTTAATCTCCCACGCAATTTCCGTCGAAAACTGGAAGTGGTACCGGTGATCGTCAATAGACCACGACCGGTTCGTCTCCATCCAAATCCCGTCGTCTGTCGAAGCCACCAGGTCTGCGCTCGTTCCCTTTCCCGGCAGCAGGCTCACGTTCGTCATCCGGATCATGGGCAGCCGGTTCCAGCTTTCCGCCCGCACCGTTCCGCCCGACTGCGCTTCTCCCACCAGCTCCGCCGTCTCCCGGCTCGAGAGATAGCCCGTAAACAGCCCATTCGTGATGATTGGCGTGCATTTCGCCGGCACGCCCTCGTCGTCGTATCCAAACGTTCCCAGTCCGGGCCCGTGCGACAGGCGCGCATCCGCCACTACGTTTACAATCTCCGAGCCGTACCGCAGCGTGCGTAATTTTTCGAGCGTCAGAAAACTCATCCCTGCGTAATTCGCTTCCATCCCCAGCACGCGGTCCAGTTCAATCGGATGTCCCACCGATTCATGGATCTGCAATCCCAGTTGCCCGCTCTCCAGCAGCAGCGTGCGCGTCCCCTCCGGACACTGCGCCGCGCTGTGCAGCGCCACCGCCTCTTCCGCCACTCTCGGCGCGTGCCCCACCAGGTCAAACGACTCCACCAGTTCGTATCCTTGAAGCGTATGCTGCCCGCCAAAGCTGTTCGGGTACGAGCGCTTCTGAATTTCGTCCCCCGCAAAGCTCATCGCCACGATCCCGCCGCCCGACTGCATTTTCACCTGATGAATCTGCGAGCCTTCCGTGGAAACGTAGAACTGCTCGATGCGCCGGAACGCCAGCGACGTTTCCGCCAGCGTTATGCCCTTCACGCTCCGCATCGCTGCGTCTGCCGCCAGCAGCAAGTCGAGCTGTCGCTCCACCGGAATGCGGAACGGATCTTTGATGTAGGGGCTTTGCCAGGTATCAACCGCGGGCGCCTGCGGGGCCAGCACCACGTCCTTCAATTTCGCCAGCGCCGATGCCTTCGCGATAGCCACCGCCCGCGCCGCGCAT